>DFFT01000123.1 GCA_002372325.1 Succinivibrionaceae bacterium UBA3769
CAGTTCAATTACCGAGACTTTTTTCTAGCCTTCCGATAATTTCTGCCGAGTGCCCACACAGATTGTCTAAGCTGTTTGTTAAAGAACTTGTTGCTCGTGCTGAGCAAGTGATGCGTATTTTAGAGTTTTTTTTTGAACCTCGTCAACACTTTTTTTTAAAATTTTTTAATTTTTCTCTTTTTGGGAGCTTTTTTGCTGCTTTTTTGACCACTTTGGTTAAAAAGTAACCAGCATTACCCTCAGTTTTCATCATTTTTTGACTTTGGACACGATTTCAGTCTTCCAAACAGCATGCAAGGTAACGAAACGCTATTGAAAACTCCTCATATCTCTGCTCTGATTCCGGAGCGCAATCCCTGCCGCGCCTTCAAAAAAATCACCCATGCAAACGCCAAAGCAGTAAAAGCCCGGCTGTTTGCTGTGTCATAAGCTTTACAAAAACTCTGACTTCTGACCATACCAGCTAATAAAAGCTCCTTTCTGGGCTCTCGTCAATGCAACATAAAGCAAGCACTTCTCAGCAGTCATGTTTTCCTGTCTGCTTACGGCATCTGCATGATCTACTGCCAGAGCCAGCGGGAGAACCCCTTTGTTGGCAGCCACAACAAAGACATACTGAAATTCCAGTCCCTTGACCCTATGCATGGTAGCTGCTCGAATACCGTCCTGTTCGCGATCATCAGCCCTGCTTCCGCTAATCTCGTAGCATCTGAGACCATTTGCAGTAAACTTCGCTATGTAGTCTTTTACAAGCATGCGTCTTCTGGCAACCACGCAGATATTCTTATCCGAAACCCCGCCGGCAATCAAAGCCCGGATCTTCTGCAGGACACCGGCAAACTCCTCGCTTGCATTAGCAAAAGACAGTATCTGCGGCTTTTCTCCATGAGTCAGTGACTGACACTTTTCACCGTCATCATAGTCATCATCAAGGTCATCAAAGGTAATTCCGTTCAAAAAGGCAAATGCCGTCCGGCGAATCTCCTCGGTAGTACGGTAATTAATGCGAAGAATACTGCTGCGGCCGCGTACATTGATACCGCATTGGCTGAGGGCTGCCCGATTCTTGTATATCCGCTGGTGAGCATCGCCAACAATGAAGAGATCATCATTGTGTTCATCCCCGGCCATGGCGCGAAGCAGCCTGAGTCCGTTCACGCTTAAATCCTGACATTCATCTACAATCACATGACGGTACCAGTTTTCCTTGCAGGATGTTTCCAGCAGCAAACGGCACTCATACATAGCAGTGTTAATGTCCCGGACATTTTGTTCCTTCATTTGATTCTGGTAGGCTTCAAACACTTTCCAGACCTGTATGCGACTATTTCTGTCAAGACGGGTGCCGCGGCCGGTTCTGGATGCTTTTAAATACTTCTCCAGAGAAAATGCTTCCTGCGCCGCTGCAATACGGGTGTACTCCTCCTGATAAAACCCCGCTGAAAAGCGGGTGTCAGCGTCGCTGACAGCTATCGCATCCTCCCACAGCTTACTCAGCCGCTCACCATAGATAATCTCAGCTGAATATCCCTGCTCCCGGAGAAACTGAGAGACCCAGGCGTCCAAATTGATGACGTCAATTTTACGAAGTTCATCCGGCGCGCAGATTTTTCTGAGGTTGTCCTTGATATCAGAGGCCAGATTGGTCGTGAAAGTGGTAAAGAGAATGCGTTCATTGTCTTTCAATCCAGTGGCCAGATGCTTTGCCCGGTGCATGGCGACAACGGTTTTGCCGGTTCCGGCTCCGCCCAGCACCCGGGCAGATCCGGTATAGGTTCTGTTAACAATCCTCCTCTGGGCAGGATGCAGAAATACCCGCCACTTCTCCAGGGGTTCCGCCATAATGCGCCTAAGCTCGTCTTCCCCTTCAACCACAACAAAAGACTTCAGGGTTTCCGGATTTTCCAAAGCATCTGCCAGGCTGTGAGATACTTTTCCTGCTTCGTCATCATGCCTGAAAAGATCCTTCACTTCATCCACCGGAATGCCTTCCGCCAGCCAGGAGAGATTTTCAAAGGCATCAGCCGGAAAAAAGCTCTTCCGGTCATAAAATTCCTGAACCGTTCCGATACTCCTCACGAAGGATATCATATCCTCCGGAACTCCCAGCTCTAACAAATCTCCGTCAGACGCTTTTGAAAAGAGCATGACATCATAAGAGGCGGGAACGGCTTTTTGCATAATCTGCATTTCGTATACCTGGATTCCCCCGGTTATGGGGTTGACCTCGCATTTTTTATTTCTGGCCCAGGCATAGGCTTCATCATGATGATCTACCCATAAAAGCAGGTATACGCCGGTTTCCGGCTGTCTCACCACAATGCCCCGGTAAGTATTATCAATGCGCACAGAACAGAGCTTCCTGTCCTTGCAGGCGTTCAGCTTCTCATAGTTAATCCCCGGGGCCGTCGGATTATTGTGAAACTTATTCAGAAAATCTGTCACCTTGCCTTGTATTTGCCTTGGCAGCGCCGCAAAAGCATTAAAAAGTCAGCAGATATTGCAACTTTTACATTTTCACGCATCTCATATCTCCCCGAAATACGCCCATAATTCATCTCCGGTGGCAGCTATTGTTCAGCCATGCCTGCTTCTGAACACTGTAACACAGAAACTCTTAAACATTCTGGTTAAAGAATAATTTTTAACCATACTATGATATCCATCATGCATAAAACCCTAATCTCCCCGATTGCTCTTTCTTGCCATTGCTCACCGCAAATCTCATTCAGAACCGCACAACGTCTCGCTCCCTAAAAAAATGATTCCCCCGTAACTGCCTTTTAAGGCATAGTTAAGAGGGAATCATCCGTTAAAGTCCGATAAATCCGGTACCTGTCGATTCTTTGGGGCTAATCTCAGGCAAACAAGTCATCCAGCACAAGCTCGCTGTCAACGATACCGCTGTGTTTGTTTTTCCTGACCCCATACAGGGTAATGAAGGTGCATCTGAGATCCTTGCGAGTCATTTCCGCATGCCGGAACGTCTCTATGCGTTTTCTGATTAAAGATTCGTACCCGGCGTCAATTTCATAACTGTCGGATGAGTATTTCATTTCGCACAAGTTCATTACGTCATCCTTTCTGTCAATTATGAGATCAATCTGCCCGCCGTCCCAATGACTGCCATTTGCATCCGTGTATGCTTTCATACTCCAAGCATAAACATTGCTTAGAATTCCGGAAATACCCAGTTTCAGCTTGATTTGCCGGATATGATGCAGACAAACTTGCTCAAAGGCGTACCCGGCCCAGCTGTTTTTTACCCCGGTCTTGCCGAGATTCGTCCAGAAATTCTCATCCTGGCCGGCATCACCATTCCCTATGAAGCGAAGATAAAACAAAGAAAACATATCCGTAAGCTGATATAGCTTCGCCCTTTCCTTTTTCCTGGGGGCGGTGTAGCTTCTGATAAAATCACAGGAAATAAGATTTTTCAGAATTCTGGTGAGTTCGCCTCCGGAAAGCCGGCTGCCTTTGCTAATTTCCTCTCTGGTAAGCCCCGTCATTTTCGCTGCCAGAGTCTCAACCACTCGTCTGTAATTACTGCTGTCCTTAAACAGGGAGCGGAATATAAAATCAAACTCCGGTCTTAAAGGAGCATTTTCAGCAAAAAGCAGGGCATCGACATTCCGGGATAACGTTTTCTCCCGATCCAGCATGGCCAGGTAATAAGGAACCCCCCCAAAAATCATGTAGGTATCAAGCACCTGCTTTCTGCTGTAATGCATCCCCCTGATATCATTAAGGTAACGTTCCGTCTCCAGGAGGCTGAACGGCGACAGATATACGGATCTGCTTATTCTGCCGTACAGCCCTCCGGGATCTCCGATAAATTTATCCACCATCCAAGTAGTGGCAGATCCGCATACATACACCTTAAGAAGCGTGCCTGAGCTTCTCCAGCAGTTCCAAAAAGAAGAAAAGGCTGCCAGAAAATCACTCTTTGCCGTATCCATCCACGGAAGCTCATCAATAAAAACTAACACCCGCTCCTTTCCAAGACTGATGAGAAAGTCCTGCAAATTCTGAAACGCCTCGAACCAGTCCCCCGCGCTCCCTGCGGAATTACCGCTAAGTCTGTTGAGTTCTCTTTGAAATTCCCGGATCTGCACTTTAGCAGGACTGCGGTATTTTGCAGTATATTCAAAATCAAAACGCCCCTCGAAAACATGTCTGATAAGAAAGGTCTTGCCAACACGCCTTCTCCCGTATACTGCCACAAGTTCGGAATTATTTGAGGAACAGTATGCTTCCAAGAGACTGATTTCCTCGGTTCTGCCGATAAAATTGCCTGTTTGCATCTTTGTTTCCCTCTGATTATGCGGCAAAACGCCTGCTTGCATTAGCTCAGGGCCAAAAGTCTGAATGCCTGATTGCACTGCCCATTTATGCATTATTCCCCCTTAACTCACTTATAGAATATAGTTACGGAGGAAAAATTCCTGATTTTTGATAAATATCACACTCTAAAAGACCAATCTCAGATGAATTATCACCAAAAGAAGGCAGCAAATCCGCTTCATATGAATGCTTGATTCCTGATCATTCCCCCGTAACTGCCTCTGAAAACATAGTTAAGGACAAAAAATCCGCATTTTTTGATAATTGTCACACTCTATAACAACCAGTTCTCGGAGCGATTTATCGCTAAGGGAATCCGGTAATTACATCGCAGTTCCCCGTCCTCTTAGGGATTATTCCCCCGTAACTATGCCTTAAAAGGCAGTTACGGGGGAATAATCCCTTGAGGGGGTAAAAGCCCCTGCCTCCAGGCATCAAGTCCCCGATCTCCGCCGGAGCAGGCATCGCAGTGACAAAAAAAGGAGAGGCCTGAACCTCTCCCTTGGTTAGTCGCTGCCGCAAGTATTACTTGGCAGGAACTACATTGAGCTTAATAGCGGTCTTAACGTCCGGATGCAGAGAAATAGCAATCTCATACTCGCCGGTAGAACGGAGCACACCTTCGGAAAGACGAATCTCGCTCTTATGAACCTCAACACCGGCATTCTGCATAGCTTCGGCAATATCGCGGGTGCCTACAGAACCGAAGAGCTTGCCTTCATCACCGGCCTTGGCTTCAATAACAATGCTTCCCAGAGCATCAATCTTGTCGCAACGAGCCTGAGCATCAGCCAATTCCTTGGCAATCTTTGCTTCCAGCTCAGCGCGCTGCTCTTCAAACTTTTTCTTGTTAGCCTCAGTGGCCATTACAGCCTTTTTCTGCGGGATGAGATAGTTACGGGCAAAGCCGCTCTTAACCTTAACCTGATCACCCAGTCCGCCCAGGTGAGCAATCTTATCAAGAAGAATAACTTCCATTACCTTTCCTCGAAATAAAAATAAAACAGAGTTAGGCCTTCACACCCTGCTGATTACTTGCCCTGCTTGGAAGCATGGAGATCAGTGTAGGGGAGAAGCGCCAAGTAACGAGCACGCTTAATAGCCACAGCCAGCTGACGCTGGTATTTGGCGCGGGTGCCGGTAATACGACTCGGAACGATCTTGTAGGACTCAGTTACATAGCTCTTAAGAGTGTTCAGATCCTTGTAATCGATCTCGGTTACGCCATCTGCAGTAAAACGGCAGAACTTGCGACGATGGAAAAAATGTGCCATAAACTCGCTCCTTATTCCTGGGTTTCTTCTTCAGTTGCGGCAGCTGCTTCTTCAACCTGAGCAGCATCATCAGCATCGCGATTGTCGCGGGAATGACGCTCTTCGCGGGCCTTGAACATCGGAGAAGGCTCGGTAACAGCTTCCTTGGTACGGGTGATGAGGCAGCGGATAACTGCATCGTTGTAACGGAAGAGGTTAGAGAGCTCGTCTATAACCTTCTGATCAGTATCGGCATTGAGCAGCACGTAGTGAGCCTTGTGCAGCTTTTCAATGGGATAAGCAAGCTGACGACGCCCCCAGTCTTCCTTGCGGGTAATCTTTCCACCGGCTTTTTCAATAATGCCAACATAACGTTCAACCATGCCCGGAACCTGTTCGCTCTGGTCAGGATGAACCATTATTACGATTTCATAATGACGCATTTGTCATGCTCCTTACGGATACAGCCTCTTAGCTCGGTCTGCTTTTGAGGCAAGGAACTAAATTACAGATAGACCGACGTGCGGATTATAAGGATACCGTTCTCTAAAAGCAAGAATTATTTGTCAGAGGTCACAATATCTTCTCCGTCCGATCCGGCCCGGCTTACTGCTTCCGTTCCGGAAGCCGCTGCCGCACCGCCTCGTAAAGCACCACTCCGGTGGCAACCGAAACATTAAGACTGGTAACCTTGCCGTACATGGGGATTTTCACGAGCTCGTGGCAGTTTTCCCGGGTAAGCCTTCTCATGCCCGTGTCCTCGGCTCCCATAACCACCGCCAGAGCTCCCTTAAGATCAGCGTCATAAAGCATCTTGTCAGTTTCCCCGGCAGTGCCCACAATATAGATATTGCGATCCTTGAGCTCCCGCATGGCGCGGGCCAGATTGGTGACGTAGAAAACCGGTATCGTTTCCGCAGCTCCCGAAGCCACCTTTTTGGCTGCCGGAGACAGAGGAGCGCTGTTATCCTTGGGGACGATCACCGCATCCACTCCGGCGCCGTCGCAGTTTCTGAGACAGGCCCCCAGATTGTGGGTATCGGTGACATTGTCAAGAATGAGAAGGAAGGGCTTTTCCCCGAGGCCGTCCAGGAAATCCCAGAGCTCGTTATCCCCTCTTTCCTTCAGGGATTTTACCCGTACCACGATCCCCTGATGGGTGCCGCCGAACACCTTCTCATCCAGAGCCTTTCTGGTAACCTCGGTAACCCTGAGATCCAGCTTCCGGAAAGCGGCAATGATTTCCTGAAGTCTGGCATCGTCCCGGCCCCGGAGCGCGTAGCCTTCAATAATTCTTTCGGGCTCCTCCTCAAGAAGAGCCTTCACGGCATGAATGCCGTAAACATATTCCTGTTTGCTCATATCAGCACCTTAAAAAATCGCCTTTACAACTGTTTCTGCATAACTGTTTTCGCCGCTTCCCTTACCACAGTGTTTGCTGCCCCTTTCACAGCTAGAACGGATAACGCAATAAAAAACAAAAAATCCGGATCTCTTCCGGAAAACCATAAAGGGCCGCCCTCGGACACGGCGTCCGAAAGCAGCCCGCTCTCATTACAGCACTGTGCTTACAAAGTGCCTGATTAATGCCTGACGCATTTCCGCAACCTTTTCCTGCTGCTTCCGGACGTTCTCCTCCTGAACGCTGAGAGCCTCCTTTTCCTTAAGGTAGGCGGCATAGGTCTCCCGGAACTCCGGATTTGCGGTCAGAAGCTTTTCCAGTCCCGCATCATCTATAGCGGCCTGAGTCTGAGGGGCATTTTCCGGAGCAGGCTTAGACTCCGGAGCGGTTTCCGGAGGAACAGCGTTTTCACTCTCCTTCTTGCGGGATTTTTTGCCGCGGGTCTTTTCCTTCTTTCCGGCATCAGCGGAGGAAGCCTGAGGAATCTTTTCCGGAGCCGGAGCTGCTGCGGACGCCGATGCGGCTTCGGAAACAGCCGAATCTCCGGCGGCAGATCCGGTCTCGCCGTTATTCTCCCCGTCATTCCTGCCGGAGATGTTCTGACTCCAGGAATCCAGAGAAGCAACGATCCTCTGGTTCACTTCATCTCCCGCAAGTCCGGAAGCGGTAATCTCCGGAACCGGAATGCCGGACTTGGTTCCCGCATTCCCGGCGGTCTCCGGAGTCCGGTTCTTTTTGCCCTTCCGGCCCTTGCCGGAAACCAGGGTCATATTGATCTTTCCGGATTCCACATCCACTTCATCGATTCTGACTGTAACCGGATCTCCGATGCGGAAGGAAATGCCGGTTACCTCTCCGGTCAGGGAGCAGCTGTCCCGGTTATAGATCAGATAATCGCTTACCCCCATGGCGGTGATATGCACGAGGCCGTCCACATGGAAGCGGGGGATTTCCACAAATATGCCGAAGGATTCCACATTGGAAATAACCCCGGGCAGGCTCTTCCCCAGGAACTGCTCCATAAAGCGGGCCTTGAGAGACCGGGCCACCTCTCCCGTGATCCTGTCCGCCCTTCTCTCGGTTTCATTGCACTGCTCGGCGATCTTGAGAAGCTCCGGATCCTGGAATGACCGGGCTCCGCAGGAATGGCCGCTTTCCCCCAGAAGATGCTTGATCTCGCGATGCAGCACCAGATCCGGATAACGGCGAATCGGAGAGGTAAAGTGCGCATAGTGGCGCAAAGCCAGCCCGAAATGGCCCTGGTTAACCGGAGAGTACTCGGCCAGAGACATGGAACGCAGCATCATCACGCTGAGAAGCTTCTTGTTGGGACTGTCCTTAAAGCTCTCCGCCAGCCGGGCATAATCTGCGGGCTCCGGATGGTCGTCACCGTCCAGATGGTATCCCAGAGGCTCAATAAAGGCCCGGAAGGAGGCCAGCTTGGAGATCGACGGCGCGGCATGCACCCGGTACAGCGTGTGTCCCTGAGCCTCGCTCACCAGTTTTGCCGCGCAGATATTGGCGGCGATCATGCATTCCTCGATAAGCATGTGAGCATCGTTGCGCACTAAGGGAACGATATTGGTGAGCTTCAGGTTCTCATCAAAAACAAAGCGCACCTCCTCGCTCTCAAAATCCACCGTGCCCCGTCTCTGGCGGGCCTCCTTTAGAACGCGGTACAAATCATGAAGGTCTCTGATATGAGGCAGAAGCGGCTTAAATTCATCCTCCGGCTCCTGTCCGTCTATCATGGCGGCCACATTGGTATAGGTCAGCCGGGCATGAGAGCGCATGACTGCCTGATAAAAGGAATACTCGCCGAGGTCGCCGGACTTGGACACAAACACCTCGCAGACAAAGCACAGCCTGTCCACGTGAGGATTCAGGGAGCAAAGACCGTTGGAGAGCTTCTCCGGGAGCATGGGCACCACATAATTGGGAAAATAAACGGAATTGCCTCTTTTGGCTGCCTCGGCATCCAGAGGGGTATCCGGCCGGACATAGTAGGACACATCGGCAATGGCCACCCACAGCCGGAAGCCTCCGTCCTCCCGGCGGCAGCACACCGCATCGTCGAAGTCCCGGGCATCCTCGCCGTCAATGGTTACCAGCGGGAGATCCCGGATATCGCGGCGGTTCTGCTTGTCGCTTTCCGGCACCTCATCCGGAATATTCCGGGTCTGCTCAATAACTTTAGTGCCGAACTTATGAGGAATGCCGCTCCGGAGCACCGCGAGCTGGATCTGCACGTCCAGCTGTCCCAAATCCCCCAGCACCCGGGCGGTTCTGACCTTAAAGGATTTCGGGCTTTCTCTCTCCGTGATATCGCAGATCACCACGGATCCCATAACGGCATCTCCAAGGTCGGCGGCAGACGGAAAAACAAAATGGCAGTCGCCAAAGCGGGGATCGTCCGCTGTTAAAACGGCTCCCTTATAGCGCTTCATGACGCGGCCCACCACGGAATTATGATATTCGGCGATGCTGCTTACGTAAAAAACTGTTTTCCGGGCGTTTAAACATCCCTTAATCAGATCTCCGTGAAACAGGGGCATGCCGCTCTGGTTTCTGATCTCCGTGAGGGCGCCGTTTTCCAGCTCCGCCCGCATGACATACATGCAATCCATTTTACTGGGGCCGAACTGCTCATTATCAAAAATCACTTTGGCGGTAACCTCTGCGGCCGAAACCAGCGTCCAGCGATCCCTGCCGCTCGCGACAAATTTCATGGTTCCGTTATCAAGAGCATCCTGAATGATTCTCCAGAGATAATCTGACGTATATACGCTGTTCCGCTGGCCAGGCAGCGTCCTCAGACGCTTCTGTATTTTAAGAATAAAATCCTCGTTCAGGCTTTTTGCCGGATTATCTCCTGCCCTGACTTCCAGCTCCGCCTTCTCGGCCGCCAGTATAATCAGATCCTCCGGAGAGAAATTCTCCGTCATGCCGGCAGCATCCGGCATCTCCGAAGCATTTTTCGGATCTCCCCGGGACTCAGGGCCGGAAGCCCCGGGATCATGCTCCGGAGCTTCCCGGAAGCTCTGCACCGGAGCAGTGCCATCCATCATGCCGTCCAGAAGATCATTGAGTTCGTCATTTTCTGAAAGCGCGGCATCCTCGCTGGCCAGGGTAAAATCCTGCGCCCCCGGGGACACCTCTGTCTCACCGGAGAACTGGGGTACCTGCTCCGCCTCAGGCGCTGTCTTTCCGGCGCGGCGTTTCCGGGAGTCCTTTGGAGCAGGAGCTTTTTCATGAGCCGGAGCGGGCTTCTTCGCGGCTGCGGTTTCCTGCGGGAGAGCCGGCGCCTCCGGGGCAGGAGCACCGCTTAAGGGAGAAAATCCTTTAATAGTGGAGCCGCCCAGCCGCGGAGCCGGCTGCGCTTTAACGTTCCTTTTTCCCTTAGGAGCGGATCCGGAGTTCTTCCGCGGTGCCTTGCTCTCGGCGCCGCCCTTCTTCTTACTATTGGCACGGGTATTTTTTTCAGTCATTTTTCACCAGCAATTAAAATCTTCAGGGGCCGCCTTACCGGGGAGCCCAGCAAACAGGGACTGCTTTCCGTCCGCAGTCATAAACCGTCCCGGATTTCTCTCTTCGGAACGACAGTAAAATCAAAACGCGCCGGCACTAACCGCAGGATCGCGCAAAATTAAGGATGTCATGAGTGCCGTACCGCTGTCACCGCATCCCCCTTTAACCGGGTTCGGGAGACAGTTTCCCTGAGCTCCGCATTACAATATCACATGAGATTCGCAATTTGTAAACAATTTCACCGCGGAAAACAAAAAGAGACCGGAGCCCGGGGAATTTCCGGATCACGGGAAATTGACATGGCATGATAACGAAAAATCCGACATAACAGCGGAAAAAATAATGCGAAGAGAGCAGTTAAGATGAAAGCAGTGTTCCGGGGCCGGAGAAAAGCAAAGCCCCGGATTATCGTCCGAGGCTTCCTTGAGGCCCCTGCCAAGAACAGGGGCAGGTTTTAAGGTCTACTTTTCCGGGATGTGAAACTTCTTCTGGAATTCCTGCTTGATGGTTTCCAGACGCTTGGCATCCTCTGCTCTCTTCTTCCGGGCGCTTTCCTGGATGTTTCTGGTTTCATCAATGCCGCTTACGATGGTTTGCCAGGTCTTCTCCAGGGTCTCAATCTTAATGGAGCTTCCGGAAGCCAGCCGGGCGGTCATCTTGGACTGCTCCACCGAATTTTTGGCATTCTTGATGAGGAGCTCGTTGGTCTTTTCATCCAGAGCCGCCATGGATTCGGCATGGAGACGCTGCCTTTTCAGCATCATGGCCTGGGCAATGCTCTGCTTGAACACCGGCAGTGTTACCACAAAGGCGGAATTGATTTTTCTGATCAGGTTCATATTGCTGAAGGCTGTGGTCTTGATCATGGGAATGGACTGCATGGCCACGCTCTCAGCCATGCGGAGATCCTGCACCCGCTGCTCCAGAAGCATGAGACACTGATTAAGCCCATCGATTTCAAACTGGATGGTCTGATCCCCGGAAGCCTTGAGATCATTCTCCCGCTTGGCGATATAAGCTTCGAGTTCCCGCACTCCCTGCTCGCCGGCCAGAATGTAACGCACCAGCTGGTGATAATAGTCGATGTTGGCATCGAACATTTGTTCCAGCTTGCGGTTGGCCTGCTTTATTTCCGACTCGTACTGCTTTAGCTGCACATAGATCTTGTCCACCTCTTCGCCCATGGTGTGGTACTTGGCCAGCAGCTGCTCGATCTTCTTCTTGAGTCCCCCGAAAAGCTTGCCCCAGATGCCAAAGCCGTAGTCCTCCTGCCGGAATTCCTCAATATCAAACTTCTTCATGATATTGGTAAGATTCACCAGCATCTGGTTGGATTCGTTAAGCTGGGCCATGCTCATGCTGTTAAGCACCGCATCGGAGGCCTTGGAAATTCCCTCGGCCGCCTCGGCTCCGAAATTAACCACTGATTCCATGTTGTTAACCTCGATGGTGCTCACCAGAGCATCAATCTCTGGGGAGTTAGTAAGCTCCCGGCCCATCTGCTCCCGATCCGCCACAATATCGTATTTCTGCACGGCCTCGCTTTCCAGAAGCTCCGGCTCCGCCGTTGCCTGAGTAGCGCTCTGGGGCATGGCCGGCTTGCTAAAATCAAGTCCCATATCTCACTATCCTATTTTAAAAAAAAGTCCAGCACTGTTCTGAAAAAGCTCCGGTTTCCCGCCAGCTTCTTCAAATCAGGCACCCGCAGATCAAAAACGTATTCCCCGGCCTGATGCTCGTCGATAAGGCTCCGGCTGAGATGCTGCTCCACGCACTGATAGCCAGTAGGCACAAAGAACACCACATCAAAGCCCACCTGATTCAGGAAGGAGGCTACTATGGCATCCTCCTGCGACAGCACGGTCTCTCCGGTAACAATATAAATCAGCTTCGGATTCTTTTTGGTAAAGTCAAAGCGCTGGATCATCCGCATGATTTTCCGATCAAGATTCAGCACCGTGGCTATAATCACATACTCCGCGCCGTTTTCAAAGGTGCCCTTGATAATTTTCTGATCCAGAAGAAGCTCCAGCTTGTCCAGAAGATAATCCTGCATATTCTCCCGGAGAAAGCCGTACCGGTAAGCCTTATGAGCCTTGATTTTCGCCTTCTGAAGCTTGCCGTTCCGGAAAAACTCCGGAGCGAACTTCCGAATGGGATTGGTGGCGCCGGGAGCGATGCACGGAATGTTTTTGACGACCATGGTATCCGGAGTGACCATTTTGGCAATGCCCTCCCAGTAGGCCTCCGTATCCCCGTTCTTCACCCCGTCCACCTTGGCAAAAATCACCGGAATGCTGACGGAATCCCCGGAAACGGTAAAATTAGGCCGGTACTTAAGCTCCTGATCCCAGAGCACCGCAATTTCCTCGTACATGGTCTGGAGCACCACCGTGACCGCCTTGCCGTACTGCTGACTGCGATAGACCCCGGTGTCCTCGTACATCATCTTATCAAGATCCCGTTCCGCATGGTAGGCCGCCGTGCCCGCCCGGAAGCCGCCGCTTTCCGTGGGGAATTCATTAACCTCCAGGGAATCATCGTAATTGATCTCGTAAAGGAGCCGATCCTGCAAACAGCATTTCCGGCTGAGGTTCGGACAGAGGATAACCACATCCGCGGGCATCCGAGCCAGGAGCCGCAGAAAAGCCGCTTCATTGGCGCTCCCGGCCCCGCCCATGAAAATGAAGCAGGCGATTTCCGGCATTTTCCAGGAGGGAAAAAGCTGCCGGCTGTATATCCGAAGCCAGCAGAGCATATAAACGGCTCTGGTGGTGAGCCGGTTCAGAATCATGGGCTCTGCCTGACTTACGGATCCGGCCTCCTCCAGCAGAATTTCGGTAAAGGCCCGATTGGCCAGATCCCGGAGATCCCCATCCGGAATAAAACTGAGATTCCCGGAAAGATCCCTGATAAGCTGACTTACATTGCGGTAGGAACCATGCCGGATCTGATTGATGTCATCGGGAGCCGGCAGCGGTATTTTGCCATTAACCACGACAATCTTTCTCTTTTCCTGCGCCAGATCCTGATGCAGCTTAAAAAGATCATTAAGATACGCGGAACGATCCTCAACGCCGTTGATGCGCAGGAAACAGCTATAGAAGAAGCCCGGTTCGCTGCCCCGGGAGGCCGGAGCCTTGCGGAGCTCCTCCAGGGGCTGCCCGGTAATCCAGGCATTAACGCACCCGGAAAACCGCGGCTTTTTCCCGTAAAGCCGCTCCGTTACCAGAGCATCCTGAATATCCTTCCGGACCTCCTTAAGACTGAAGCCCTCGGGGAACGGGGCGAGATCGGGCATCTTAAGCTCCCGGGAACGCTCCGAGGCGGGGTCGATTTCAAGATAGCGGGAATCCCCGCCGTACTGAAGAAGCAAAACATCGCATCCGGCCAGAAACAGCACATTCATAAAGAGGAGCTCGTTACTGCCGATGTTTCCTTCGTAGAGAATCTTGGGAAGCTGCTCCGCCCCCAGAAAGGCGATAATCTTTTCAAAACGGTAATAAAACCAGCACATGAACTTGATATAGGCGTTTTTCAGCATATTCTCGTTCTTGCCGGCCTTCCGGAGTTCATCCAAAGTCTGAAAAATCGCCTGGGAGATAACGCTTCTCTGCTGCGCGGTCATCCGGGGCAGCCATTTGGCCAGACTGGCGTCAATGAAATTAACGTCCATCTGAAAGGCGCTGCCCATCATTTCATTATAGTAGGCCAGATTGCTGCTGTCGGGATTGTTCAGCTTGCCTTCGATGATTACCCCCCTTTCGGAGGCCGCTTCGTAATAGCGCCTGATGAAATCCCGCATGCCCTGACTGTACCCGTTAAGGCGACAGAAATACCCGCTCCTTTCCCGGCGTTTGCTAAGTTCCAGGAAATAATCCTCAGGCTTTGATATTTCAGCGCGCTTAAACAACACGACTGTCTCCTTTTCAGATGATCATGCTTATGCCGTCCGGGAACCCTAACCTCCGGACAAAAATCCGGCCGGGAGCGATGATAATTCCCGGCAGTTACCGGCATTATAAAGCACCGCTCCCCTGTTTTCAGAAAAATCCGCCGGAAAGAGCCAAAGCAGAAGCTACGGCAGAATCAGACATACTCCTTTCTGATTCTGTTCATGGTTTCGCAGAGATTGCTGTCCGGAGTCGCCTCCCCGATGGCTTCAAAGGTCCAGCCCTGACCATAGCGCATAAGCTTCCCCATTACCATGGCCTTTCTGCCGGCAAAGGCGGGATCCGAGGACACATTGTAAAGGGCATGCACCTGCTGCACCCGATCAGGATCGCCTTCAAAGAGCCGGATGGAGGCAAAGGGGATCCGGGAAAAGTCGCAGGTCTTATTGCCGTCATCCACATAGTTCAGAAAAAACACAATGCTGGTGATGGCGGGATCGAGCTTTGCGGTATTTACAATGATAACCTCATTGTCGGCATCGCTGCTGCCGCCCTGCCGGTCATCGCCGCTGTGCCGGATACCTCCGCAGCGGGAAACCAGCTTGCCGTGGCCGTAGCCGTAATGCCTCAGAAAATCATCCAGATAGTCCGGAGAATAAATCCAGTCCAGGAGCTTTCCGGCGCGATCGAACATGACGCAGCTGAGATCCAGGTCAATCTCCTCCTCCTTGGATCCAAAAAAACCGAAAAGCTTCTTCTGCTTGATATTCCCCCATTTGCAGCCCACGCAGAAGCGCTCAATGCCGGCGCCGGTGCCGGATCCGGAATCGGATTTTTTAAGATTGAATCTGCTGCCCTTGTTTAAATTGATCATAGCTGATAATTGCCTCTTCCGTTATTTGCCGTAAATGCGCTCCCTCATTACCGCCATTAATCCACAGCCACTCTGATGCCGCCGCTTCTTTCGGAGGGCTGCGCAATCACGGTAACCCGCTTCCGGTCATCCCAGGCGAAATAATAGGATTCTCCGGAGGCCTGACCGATAAGGTTTTTCCAGCTGACGTCGGTTTCGATGCTGGGATCGCAGTTTCCCTGACCGATCCAGCAGATCACCGCATCGGGATCCGCGGTGATGGTATTGCCGGTATCCACATTGCTGAGCACCAGCGGGTTTCCGTCAGACAGCACCGCCACATAGCAATTCTTGCCCTTGCCGGTAAGCGCGGAGGTGGCAAGTCCCTTCTGAGAAAATATGCCCTTCCCCAGGAAACGCACCTTATAGTCACAGTCCGGGGTAAAGGCCAGCAGGTTTTCCGATTCCACGGAAATCGTCTCGCCGGGCTCCAGCCGGTAGATCACCACATGCTGGCCGTAATTGGCATAGTAGGTAACCGAATCTCCCTTCATGGTCACCTTCATAAGCGGCAGGTTTTCTCCGGCCATTCTTCTCATGATGCTGCCCATAAGAGCCTGGCCGAAGCCGCCCTCCGGCCCCAGAAGCAGCTTCTCGAAGGAATAATTCACCCCGGCGCTTTCGCCGCCAATGAAAGCCCCGGCCTTGACATAAAGGGTGTCGTTGCCGGTACAGGTCACCTTCAGGGTTAATTCATTCAATGTCTCAAAAGTCAGCACGGCCGATCTCCTTACCCGATTACCACGCCGTAAACAGCGCACTGCCCTGCCAGATCCCGGTTAACACCGTTCCCCACAGGATTGAATTTCCACTGACCGTTATGAATATAAAGCTCTCCTATGGTCATGGAGGTTACATTCTGATAATACTCTTCCAGACAGTAGCTCACGATTTCCTGACCGGTAGCGGCATCAAGAAGCCGGATGTAGGTATCCTTGAGCATGCTGAAATTAAGTCCCCGCTCCAGAGCCTCATGAATGGTAACCACAAACACGATCCTCTGAATATCCGGACTCAGCTTCCCGAGATCCGCCGTGATGAGCTTGCGGTCAGAGCCGCCGGAAGGCTCTTTAAGCTCCACGCTGCCGTCGGGACTCCGGGGCTGGCCGTAAAAGACAAACCACTCGTCCCCCGGCACCCGGCCGTTGTCCCGCACCAGAAAGGCCGAGGCATCCACATCGCATCTTCCGTCCCGGATATTCCAGCCAAAGCAGGCCTTAATGCCCCGCACCCGGCCGCTGGGATCCAGCGGCGTTTTCTGACCCTTTCTGAGGGGATGCTGAAACACGGGCAGCCTGATATCCGCCGGAGGCGCCGGATGAGGATTTCCGGCGGGAGCTCTGCCCGCAGGCGCGGCCGGGGCGGCCGCCGGGGGAAGCTCCCGCCGGGGCTTCTCCGCCCCCTGAGATCCGGCAGCCTTATTAATGCTGCCGGCAGAACTCCTGGTCAGAGGCGGAGCATGCCTGGCATTCAGGGAACTCAGGTCTGATCTGGAAAAGGGCGGCGTTGTCCTTGCGGGAATATTAATCCTGGCATTGCTCATGGCAAAGTCTCCCAAAGATTTTCATCAGGCTGCAGTCATTCCGCAGCCATTCTGCAACCATGCAGAGAAGAGTGGAAACAGGCACAGGGCGCCCGTTTCATGAATGATATCAAATGTTCTCAGACGTGTTATCTGAAGGCCTTCAAAATCTGATCCGGGACAAATAATAAGGCCATTTCCCGATGCCTGACCTTATTCACCGGCATTTTTCCCTGAAGGCGGCTTTCCGGCCTTCAGATATCGGAGAGCTTCTTGATAATCCCGGCCACCTTGTAATTCCCCAAATCAACCCGGCTGTCCTCCCAGGGAACACTCTTTTCCCGGGCGAGCTCCCGGATATGAAGGAGCTCCGGAGAACTCGCGTAGCGCGGGTTTACGATGATCCTCCAGGGAATCCTCCGGAGCAAAACCCGGGTGGCCTCGCCGATGCCGGGCTTGATAAAGTTAATATCCGTAACCCCGTAGGCCTCCGCTATCAGCCTTGCGGTTTCCGGTCCCGGCCGGCCGGTCTCCCCTCCGGCCGCAGGGGGACTCGCCCCGAAATCAAAAAAGCGCTCAATCTGCGTTAGGTAATCCCGGGACAGATCCTCGCCCCGGAGACCTTCGTAAAACGCCGCCCCATGAAAATCCTGCGGCCCTATGATATCGCTTCTCAGGAAGGTTCTGCTGATAAGTCCGGTCACCGTGGCATTAAGGCAGGAGGAAGGAATCAGAATATCCTCATGGGTGCCGCAAAGCTCGGTGAGACTGGCGGGATCGGAAATCACCCCCAGCTCCGCATCCAGCTCCGGATAATCCGAAAGAGCCTCCCGAAGCTGAGTGAGAATGGCCCCCTTCCCGATCCAGCCGTCAATAAACTGGAGGGCTGCCGGATCATGCCGCTTCAGAATGTAGTCCACGGCGTTCCGGTCTATGCCCCGGCCCCTGATGATGGAAATCGCATAATGCGGGCAGGAAATGCCGTATTTCCGGTTTAAATAGCGCTTAATGAGAATGCCCACGGGGATGCCGGCCCGGGCCAGGGACACGATGACGAGATCCCGGCCCTTTTTGCGGTAAAGCTTTTCCGCCAAAAATCCCGTGGCCCGGGCGGTGCTTTCCGCATAATGCTGAAGAGCGCTCCGGTAGGCCGCAAGATACTGCTCCGAGGGCTTATATTCCAGGGGCAGCATTTCGCAGTAATGAGCTCCCTTCTGAATGCGGGCCTCGCGGATCTCCGCGGGAAGCGGCTCCGTAAGACCGGTGATATCCTTAAGGAGCAAAGTCACGTCATCAGGATCATAGCTGCTCTTCATATCTGAAATCCCCCCACTGTATCAGCGTGATCCTCCGATTTCCGGCCTGCCTGAGGGCGGCCTCAAGGCAAGGCAGCCCCCGATTCCAGAAGCAGGAATCGGTGACTATGAGCGCCTGGTCATAGCTGTCCAGATTGTAAATAAAGGTTCTTCTGCCGGAGTCATAGAGGCCGGAAAGATCCCAGCGCCGATGCAAAGGATAATCCGCCTCCCGGGACACGGCAATGGGACTTCTGGTGGTGGCATGAAATCTTACCCGGAGATCCGGCCGGCGCTGTTCCAGGGCCGCCCCCAGAAGAAGCCCCGGAAACATCAGCTCCTCCGTGCCCAGAATAAGGACGCCCGCCCCCGGTTTCAGATCCGGGAGTCTTTCCAAAGCGGCCTTAACAAACTGATCCGTCCGGGATCTTAATTCCTGAACTCCGGACAGAAACCGGGGATTCCGGTAGTGCCCCAGCCTGATAATCTGAGTTGCGTCCTCTCTGTCGCTTCTGGCACCTCTGTCATTCGGTGCCGGATCTTCCGTGTCTCCGGACTTCTCCGGGCTCCCGTAGGAATAGCTGTCCACGGAGGATATCCGGTACTCAAAAGGGATCCGAAAAAGATAGTCGCAGGGCACTCCCTGCGCTGCAAACTCCGAAAGCCGGGCAGCGGTCATGCTGTTCAGGACGGACGCAATGCCAAAAGCCGGCGCTGCGGATCCCCAGCGTTCCCTGATAAGCCGGACGAGGTTCATAATGGTGTTCCCGGTGGTTACCTCATCCTCGGCAAATACGATTCTGTCAACCTTGTTCTCAGCCATTCCGTCAGTCTTTTCGCCGTCATTTCCGCCCCGCTCTCCGGCCGGATCTCCCAAAACCTCGGCAAAGCCGTTCAGGGCGAGCCGCTGCTCCGGGGCATGGCTGTGGGCCTCCGCAAATACCAGATATGCCGTGCCGGAAAGATCCTCCCTGGTGGTGCTGATGTAATGGCTGACATTGGCGCCCCCATAGGCCAGGGAGGAACCGATGGCCGTGGCCGTTTCGGCAAATCCGATAACGAGAAGCCTCTCCCCGGGATAGCGGGAAGCAAGCTTTTCCCGGAGGCCGGAAAAAAGCTTCAGGGCAATTCCGGGAGAAACCGGCATATGCTTGCCCTGCAGGGGATTCACGTACAGGTATTTTCTTCTGAAGTTGTTTTCCCTTTTGGCAACTCTGATTAAATCATCAAGTTCAAACATTTCATCACCTGATGCCGTAGATTGCTGAGAGGAGGAGGATTTTCCGGGCCCAGTTGCAATTTGTCCGAACCTCGTTCATTCTCTCGCCGCCGTAGCTCTTCCCCACCTGAAGACCGCTCTTGTCCCAGCTGAGCACTGCCCGGGCATCCTCATAGTCCTTTCTGGTGACCTTAAGCATTTCATTTACCACGGGAATCTGCTTCGGATGAATCACGGTCTTTCCGATGAAGCCGTTCAGGATATCCATGCGGAGCTCTCTTTTCATGCCCTCCCGCCACTCGTCGTTTTCGCTGGAAAAGAATTCCCATACCGGGCCGGAAACCACATAATCCCGGGAAAACACCGTCAGGATATCCCCCAGAAGCTGACTTATGGGAAGAATGTCATAGATGGTTTCATCATAATGCCGGCGGGCGGCGAATTCGTTGGAAAAGTCGTTGCCTCCCACTCGGACATTGAGGGTGAGCTCCCGGACAGCGTCAATATGATCCTTAAGAGATCCCAGCACCTCCGGCCGGGAGCGGAAATCAATAATATCCGGGCTTTCCAGAATGGGCATCATGAGAACCGGATTCCGGGCCCGCTCATTGACTTCCGCCATAGCGGCATTGTATGCGGCGGCATTGGAGAGAGAATACTTCGGAAAAACAAACCCGGAAAGAATGCTCTGATAAGGCTCCAAAGCGGCAAACAGCCGAACGGTCTGCCCGGGCTCCCGCACCCGGACAAAAAGCTTCGGCAGGCACAGATCCTGATCCTCCCGGGCCGCGCAGAGCTCCCGGAAGGTATTAACCGCCTGGGCTTCGGCGGCAGCCACCATGTCATCGGAAATGGTGTCCTCCAGACACAGCGCAAGAGAATACCGGGAGCCCAGATCGCCTCTGATAACGGCGCGGGCCAGCTTGGCGTTCAGCGCGGGGGAATACAAAAGAGCTCCCACGCTGTATTTCATTTTAATGTTGTCTATCACTTCTGTTACTTATTCCTCAGTAATTCCACATTCCTTCTGCCGCGGTTTTAAGGTTAATACGCGGCCTCTCTTAAGGCTTTAATGCCGGATTCAAAGCAAACTCTGCAGCAAGCTTTTCCAGTTCATCGCAGATCCTGTCGGCGAACACCCCGGAAAGCGCGAGCTTCCGGCCCCGGGCCGCAAAGCCGGACATTCCCGCAGGACACAAGGCAATATCCGCTTTTTCCAGCATGGAGATATCAAACTCGCTGTCTCCGGCGGCAATAAAGCCGTTATAGCCGAAACGCTGCCGGTACCTCTCTGCCGCCGCCCCTTTGCTCATGGTGGCGGGAATGCAGTATACCCGGCGGGAATTCCGGAGGATCCGGATCTTAGCCGGATCCGCCTCCCGGAGGAACCAGGCCATGACCTCAGGCACGGCATCCGTTTTCACATAAAACAGGAAGGGAGTCTCCGCCACCACATCCCGGGCCCCGAACACGCCCTCAAAAGCACTCCGAACTCTCGCGAGCTCCCGCCGTTCCTCCCGGGAGATCTCAAGAGACTCCTGCGTCCAGGCAGCATCCTCAGCACCGTTTCTCAGGAGCACGGCGCCGTTATAAATTAGGGCATCCTCCCAGCCGAAGGCTGCAAAGGAATCCCAAAGCCTCAGGTACTGCCTGAGCGCTCTGGTGGTAAGAGGCACGGTCCTGAAGGGATTTTTGGCAGAGTAAAACTGAAAAACCCGCTCCGAAACGTAGCTCTGTTTTTTGCCGTTAATAGCTTCCACCCAGACTGCCGGCCCCTCATGCGGATGCCGGTGCGAATAAATAACGGTATTGTCGATATCCGTAAAAAACAGCATCAGAAACCTGTCCTTGTCTCCGTAATTGTCTCCGGCCGCTCCTAAAGCAGCACCGGGATCTCCGCATGGGTCACATACCGTTCCTCGCGGCAGATCTCCCACTCCCGGTCAATGCCCAGAAGCTTGTTCACCGCGATACCGGGAAGGTTTACCCCGCCGGCCAGACAGGCCAGCTGCACCCCGCCGGACATTCTGGTGTTCACCTCCAGAAAATACAGGGTGTCATCCAGATACTTAAACTGAATATTGCAGGGGCATTCCAGAGGAAGGGCATCCAGCACCTCCCGGATCTTTGCCATAATGTCCTCCCGGAAGCACAGCCGCTCGATGCGTGAGCTGTCCTTGATGCGGGGCAGAATAATGGGGCCCCGGGAGGTTTTAAGGCAGTCCGCGCTGACCTCGTTTCCGGACAGATTGGGCATCACCATCAGGGGAGCAAACTCCTCCTTCTCAGAAAGAGCCTCATAAATGGCGTCATAGGTCATTCTGGTATTCTGCTTCTTAAAAAGCGCCTGATAGCCCCGGCGGGTGTTGTCTATGAGCCGGTAGCTCTTGCCGCCCTCGTCCCGGACAAACTTGATGCAGACCTCCCGGTAACGCTCCTTAAGATAATCATAAGCCTCCGCGAATCCGGACACCGTGGTTACAATGCGGTATTCCGGAACGGAGCTTATCCCCCGCCGGGAAAGCTCCTGATAAGCCAGATCCTTGCGGTTCAGCATGGCAATGGTCTCATAATCATCCGCCATGACCTTAACCCCCAGAGCGGCAAAATCCGCTTTTCTTCTGCTTACTGCCAGCATTTCCCGGCGGGGCATAAATACATCTACCTCATGATCCCGGCAGAAGGCGAGACAGAAATCCGCATACTCATCGCCCTTAAGAGCCGGCTCCTGATACCATTCGTCGCACTTTGCCGCCAGCACGGAACGATGGTTTTCATTTGTGCCGATAATGTAAGAGTCCGGATTGTCCTCCTTTATCATGCCCATGATATTGTAGGCGGTGCTGAACCAGTGATTAAACCAGATCCTTGTCATCATTAAGCTCCTCAGCGGCTGTGACTCTCTTTATGCAATTTTTGTCCTGCTGAAAAATACAATGAGGCCTCTTAAGAAGCCTCATCGCCGTTATAGCAAAATATGCCGTCAGGCAAAACGTCTGGACATTTCGGTAATTGAACCGTCCGTGGTACCCTGCCCCATGGCGTTAAACTTCCATTCGCCGTTGTAACGGTACACCTCTCCGAAGATCATTGCGGTCTTTCCGGAATAATCCTCCGTAAGATTGTAAATGCAGAGTTCGCTGTTCGTCCGGGCGTCAACGAGACGGATAAAGGCGTTCCGAATCATGCCAAAATGCTGCTTCCGCTCTCCGGCCCGGAAAATATTAACCACGAAGACAATGCGATCATACTGCTCCGGAACGGCATTAAGATCGATGGTGATCTGCTCGTCATCCCCCTCTCCGGCTCCGGTGAGATTGTCCCCCATATGCCGCACCGCGCCGCTCTTATGAGCAAGATGGCCGAAGTACACGACATCGCTGCTGTCCGCAAGCTTGCCATTGGTGAGCAGGAAAGCGCTGGCATCGCAGTCAATGTCCGCCTGACTCTTCAGGAATGAGAAAAATCCCCCGCTCTTCTCCTGGGCTGCCTCGTCCCAGCCAAGTCCCACTATAATCTTTGAAAGTCCGTCGCTGGTCTTGGTCAGACTTACCTTCTGTCCCTTCTGAAGCTTTACCGACATCCTGTAATCCCCTGTGTAATTCTCTGAAAAAAGGCCGCAGCCGATGTTAACCGGCAAACTGCGGCCTTCCGGCAGTAACTAAAAAAACAATACTACGCGGCGTCAATGCCATAATGAGCGCAGAGCGCTGCGAGGCCGCCCTGGAAGCCGCTCCCGATGGCGTTGAACTTCCATTCGCCGTTGTTGCGGTAGAGCTCGCCTACCACTACTGCGGTTTCAATGGAGAAATCCTCTCCCAGATCGAAGCGCACCAGCTCCTGATTGGTGGCCTGATCAATGATGCGGCAGTAAGCCTTGGATACCTGACCGAAATTCTGCTTTCTCTTGTCGGCATCGTAAATGGTAACGGTAAAGGCGATCTTGGCAATGTTTTCCGGCACCTTGGCGAGTTCAATGTCGATCTGCTCGTCATCGCCTTCGCCGTCGCCGGTGCGGTTGTCGCCGCGATGCACCACGGAGCCGCTCTTGTCCTTGAGGTTGCCGTAGAAAATGAAGTCGGAATCGGAAGCGCACTTGCCGCTGGCGTCAGTCAGAAACACCGAAGCATCAAGGTCAAAATCAACGCCGGAATCGAAAGCATTCACATCCCAGCCCAGACCTACCTGAATCTTGCTGAGACCGGGGTTGTCCTTGGTCAGGCTGACCTTCTGTCCTTTTGATAAATTAATAGGCATAATGAAACTCCATTAGCAATGCAAAACATAACACATTTCCGGAAAACCGGTTCCGCTCATCACGATCCGGTCATAAATGCGGCGCCGTCCGGTAATCAGATCCCGCCCCTCAGCCGCAAAGCAGGAGACAATCCTGCAAAGACTGTATCCGAATACGAACAGGGGTTTTGACAGATCAAATATCAGACTCATTATACAGAGCAAAAAGACGGTAATTTACGAGATGTCAGACTTTTCCGGACTTTTGCCGATTTTTGCCTTGCAGATCATATTTTTGGGCAGTTTCGGAGCGCTGGAAAAAAACAAGAAAGAAAAGCCCCTCCCCGCCCCACGGAAACATCGCCATCAAAACAGGGAAAGGCTTCCGGCTCAGGGCTTTAACTCGAACGTTGTGATAAAAAGTGGGATATAGTATTTGTCAGAGTTCAGCTTCATAGAACCCCACGAACCAGTCTGCATTTATGTGTTTTTCGGGACTTTTGCCAAAGAATCGATTAAGCCGGCACACATCCCGGCATTTCTGGTGACAATGTGAACAAACTCATCAGACAGCATGTACATGACGCTGTTTATTTTTATATAATTTATGGTAAAATATAAACAACGGAGGTAAAAGTGATGTTCAGCAAGAATTTGAAGTTTTACCGGCTTAGCAAACAGATGAGCAAGAAGGAACTCGCAGATAAAGCCCATGTGACTTCCATGTCCATCACTAATTACGAAAAAGGCGACAGAAAACCAAGCATGGAAATTATTCAGGCATTGGCTGCCGCCCTAGATGTTCGCGTCTCTGATTTTCTGCAAGTTCGCAATGAAAACATAACTTTTAAACATTGCGAGTTTCGGAAGATGTCTTCCCTCTCAAATACCCAGCAAGAATATATTCGTGAAAGTGCTGAAGAATATTTCAGCCGTTTTATGACGGTTGTGGAATTACTCGGTGGCGAAGTGCTGCCCGATGCGCCAGCCTGTCACGTTACTCAGCTTTTGCAGGATCCCGAAATAAACGCTGCCAGGCTTAGAGCTTATCTCGGTTTTGCTGCCGATGGTCCGATAGAAAACTTAATAGACAAGCTGGAAAACAAAGGAATCCTTGTATATGAGTGCGATATCAACAATGACAAATTTTCAGGAATGAACGGCTTCGTAAACGGCCGCCCCTTTATCATTATTAACACCAAAATGAATGCCGAGCGCAATCGTTCAACCATTGTTCATGAACTTGCCCACCTGATGTTTAAATGGCCGGCAAATATGGGAGAAAATGAAATAGAAAAAATGGCAACCGCTATCGGGGGAGCTTTTTTATTCCCTGAAGCCGATGCCAGGCGTGAACTTGGAATTCACAGATCCGCTGTTACTCGTGATATGGTTCCAATAGCTATGGAATACGGAATCTCTGTTATGCTTCTGGTGAAAAGAGCAGAGATAAGCCATATTATTACTCCATCCGCAGCAAAAGACTTTTATATCAAAGCCTCGAAAGCAGGCTGGAGAAAGAACGAGCCATCAAGAATTAAAAAGGAAAAAACTACCTTGTTTGAGCAACTGATTTATCGTGCTGTAAACGAAGATGAAATCAGTGTTCAGCGCGGCGCAGAATTGCTTAAGGTTCCTTTTGATACTGTTCTTTCTATGCGTTGCTTTAGCGAGGTATAGTTGATGCATTTTATAAGCAGCGACACAAATGTCTGGATTGATTTTGTTACGATCCAAAAAACGGAAATACCCTTCCGGCTGCCATATACCTATATTATGAGCTGTGATGCGGTCAATGAAGAGCTGTTATCGCCTCCCGGTCTTGGACAGCAATTAACTTCTTACGGTCTTGTCCCCGTTGAAATTACCGAGGAAGAATTCTTTCTTGCAGAGGAATATGGCTATAACTATAGAAAGCTTTCAGTCCACGACAGAGTTGCATTAGCGATTGCCAAATCCAGAAAGATTACACTTCTGACAGGAGACGGCGCTCTCAGAAAAGCAGCGCAGTGCGAAGGAGTGTCATTCATGGGAACCCTGGGCATTTTGGATCAGTTATGGGAGCAGCAACTGATAACTGCTGATGAACTGAAACTTTGCCTCCAAAGTCTTCTGGACAATAATGGCGGGGCGCGGTTCGTCTGCCTGAAACCGAAATCCTTTCTCGGCTTAAAAAACTCTAGAGTTTCAGGCGATATTCAGGATGACATGGAACAACCTGCGGAATTTTCCGACAAATTAAAACATACACCGCCCTTCCTGGCCTTTTGGGTGACAAATCTGAACAAACTTCATCAGACCGCAGGTCCGGACGATGCTGGCATAATACGCATACTTAAGGTTGCAGAACCCAGTTTTTCCCCTACCTGCAAAAAGTTTCAGAGTCCATTTTCAGCCCCGAAAAAAAACAAAATTTGACAAAACTAGACCTGAGATCTCAAAAACAAGGGAAGCCTTGATGTTTTGAAGCCTTAAAGACAAGTGGTCGGGAAAATTAAGGAGAAGTCTTGGTGCCGGCTAACGGATTCGAACTGATGACCAACTGATTACAAATCAGCTGCTCTACCAACTGAGCTAAGCCGGCAATACTGAGATGGTGCCCAGGGACGGGATCGAACCGCCCACACGAGGATTTTCAGTCCTCTGCTCTACCGACTGAGCTACCTGGGCAACTGGCTACGAGGGTGCATTCTACAAGGATTTAGAGATGCTGTCAAATAATTTCGGAAATATTTTTCATTTTCAACTATAGTGATTAAAAAACGAACAGTACAAAATCATAATGCACAGTACAGCAACGAAAATCAGCCTGACTGCAAGTAATGAGGTTGAAAACAGGAGCAAAAGAAACTTGGGAAGAGAGGTGAATCAGATGGTGGCCAGAGACGGGATCGAACCGCCCACACGAGGATTTTCAGTCCTCTGCTCTACCAACTGAGCTATCTGGCCAACGCGTGCCATTATACTGATTTCCAAACCCATGTCAACACATTTACGGAATTTTTTTTCATTTTTTTACTGGCCGAAATGCCATGCCCATGAGAGGACAGATCGCTCCAACGCCAGCGACTCTGCTTTATCCTTTATTCGCTGGGTTTTCCACCCGCGCCTCCCGTCTTTTCCATGTTTGCCCGTCTGTTCTTGCCTGCCCGAATTCCTCAGGCACCGCCGCCTTTTCATCAGCCGCCATTCTCACTCTTTATCCACCTTCTCCCCGCCTCTCAGTACCATCATCTTCTCCGTCATAAAACGTGATAACTTTAAAAAAGGGCCCCTTAATTTGTTGCTTAAACTGCTGTCATAACTACAATTTTATTTATTGCGGAGGCCCGAAAATGACAGCAAACACCAAAACCTACGGCAAAATCAGCATTCCCGCCGGCAAGAACCTCGATGAATGGATAACGGAGCTTACCTCCAACTATTACGCAGCGTATGTTACTGAAAAGATCCGGGGCGCCATCATTCCGGATACCCTCTCAGCGGACACCGCCCCTATGTTTTCGGAGATCTTTTCCCGGCTCAGCCACTCCCCGGATCTTAAAACCGAAAGAGTGGTGCTTCTCTCCGGCCTGCTGAACCTGCCGTCCAGCGGCTCCCTGTTCTATCCCTGCCATGAAAATGTCATTTTCCAGCGAGTGCTGCCCGCCATGGATCTTCTGGCCCTGCTGCCCGATACTCCGCCCTTTCACGAAACCGGCCGGGATAACGAAATGTTCGCTGAAAGGTTCGAGGCGGTGCTCCCTTTTATAGAAAGACTCTTTCCGGATGCTGCGGTGCTTCCCCTCCTGGCGGACGGCACCAAGGGCTCAAAAATCAGCAAGGCCCTGAAAAAAATAGACATCCGCAGAAATGATCTGGTGATCTGCGTAACCGCCATGTCCCAGGGACTGAGCCGCTCCGAAGCCAATAACAAGGATGCCGCCATTATGACCTCGATTCTCGCTCAGGCTGACAATATCTCCCTTGCTGATACCATTAACGCCAATGTGCTTAATGCCATGACCTGTTATTCATTAAGCCGCAGACTGGTGCCGCATATTTTCAAAAACGACCATATCGGATCCTGCGGATCCTCCCGCATCCGGGTAAACGGCTACATGGGCACCGGCTATCTCCTGTGATGCCGTCTCATCCGAAATGATGATGTGATATGACGTGACACAATTTTTTACAAACAATACACGATAATTTGCTTTATTGTCTTTACTGCTTTAGAATTCCAAAGAAAGTTTACAGGCCTTTGCAATAAAGCAGGACGTTTTACCGGGTAACTGCTTTCCCGGTGCCGGTTTTAATGTGCAATTGCCATGGAATAAAGACAGCAAAAGAAGAAAACATGACAGATAATGCTAATTACACCTCTCTGGGACAGGCTTTTTCGCTGGGAAACGGCCAGGAATCAGCGCTGAACTGGCTCAGGGAAAAAAAGATCCCCGTGGCAGTTTTTCTCATCAGCGGCATCAAGCTTGAAGGCGTAATCACCTCCCACGATCAGTACAGCCTGCTTCTTACCGATGCCCGGGGTATCCAGCAGCTCATCTACAAGGCAAAAATTTCCACCATCACCCAGGTCACTGCTCCCAAACCCCGGAGCGGGAGACCATTCCCCAGATCCGGCGGCAGACCGAGCTCTCCGGATCAGAACGCTTCTGAGGCCCGGAGACCGCCGCAGGCCAGCTGACCGGATCCGGCCGGAGACGAATTTAACACCGTTGCCGGCTTTCCGGAAATCATCCGCACCGTAATGAAATTGCCGCTGACCCCAGCGGCGATTCCAATAGGACTGTCCTCAAAAACCGCGCATTCCTCCGGAACCGCTCCGATCCTTTCCGCCGCCAAGAGGAAGGTTTCCGGATCCGGTTTCGGCTTTACTATATCCGCCTCCGACACGATCTCTCCGATATAATCCTTAAGAATCGTTTCCGCAATTATGGTCTCCGCATTCTGCCTTTGGGTTCCCGTGCCCACCGCCATGGGAATGCCCCGCTCCTTAAGATGCCTGAGCACCGCCATCATAGCCGGAAAAACTCTGATTTCATGAATGCGGCGGCGGTAATTGCGGGTTTTAACGGAAGCCAGGGTTAAGGGATCGGGAAGAAGATCTTCTCTTCCGGAACTAAGCATTTCCGCGACAATGCGAGAAGGGATGCCGCCGTGATTCATGAGCCAGGCGGGGGACACATTAATGCCGTAGGGAGCCATAGTTTCCTGCCAGGCGGCAATATGAAGGGGCATGGAATCCACCAAAGTGCCGTCCAGATCAAAAACCGCCCCGCGGATCCCGTTAAGGAGCTCCATGCTAAAAGGCTTTTCTTCCGGCAGCTTTTTACCTTCCGCCCTGATGTCTCCGTTCTCTCTTTTCATATCTTCCTCCGGCCGGGGATTATAGCAAATGACGCCGTATCTGACATTTTGTATAATTCGGTCAAAAGCCGGGAGCATGCCATGAAGGAAATACGAGTACAAACAGCAGTAATCGGCGCCGGAAGCGCCGGACTCAAGGCCTATGAGGGAGCGCGGAAGCAAGGGGTCTCCGCTGTTATTATCGACCCGGAATTCAAGCTGCCGGAAATGCTGAAATCCGGATACCTGCCCCTCAGCATTCTCCGGGCGATTATTGAGGAACGGGCCTCCTCGGTGCTGCAGGATGACGCTCCCATCACCATGTACGGCATGGATCATTCCATAAGACAGAAGTTTTCCGCTATCTTGCAGGATCTCCGGGAAAGACGCCGGAGCTGCAGCGAAAAGTACATGAAGAGCTTTCCGGCCGTTCCCGAACAGGATCGCATCTACGGCCATGCCGTTTTTGAGGACAGCCGGCATCTTACGGTGCCCGAGGCGGACTGCAGAATCACCGCAGACACCGTTGTCATCGCTACCGGATCCCGCCCTTACATTCCCTCGTATATCCAGAATGCCGGGAAACGGGCCATAACCGCCGCCGAGCTTTTTGAGCTTCCCGCCCTCCCGAAATCCATTGCCATCCTGGGCACCGGCAGCACCGCGCTGGAGCTGGGGCAGTGCCTCACCAGACTGGGGGTGAAAACCGTGATTTTCGGGCAGCGGCATCTCTGGCATTTTTCCGATATCAAAATCGCGGAAATCGCCGAAAAATGCATTGATAAAAGCGTTGTCATGTTTATGAACAGCGAAATCACCGAAATCTCCGCGAATGACAGCGGAGTCACCATTTACTATCTGGAAAAGTCCGGCAAGGAGGGCTATCTCCGGACAGAGTATATTCTGGCCGCCGCCGGCAGGATCCCGAACTTCTCCCGCCTCCGTATTGAAAACGCCGGCCTTGCGCCGAGTTCCTTCGGAACCATTCCGGCGGATCCGGATACCCGTGAGACCAGAGTGCCCAATATCTTTGCCGCGGGATCAGTGGCCGCCCTGAATAACCCCCTGGAGAGATCTCTTAAGGATGGCTACATGGCCGGCAAAAACGCCGCGCTGTATCCGGGAGAGCTTCAAAAGTCCCCGTGGCTGCCCCTGACAATCTCCTTCACCGCCCCGAATTTTGCCATTGCGGGACGCAAGGAGGAAGAGCTCCGCCGCTGTCATGACGCCGAACCCTATATTATCGGCGAAGCTTCCTTTCAGGAATCCCACTGGGCGGAGATCCATCTCGAAACCGAGGGCATGATCCATCTCTACTTTTCTCTCAGAACCAAAAAGCTCCTGGGAGCGGAGCTGGCTTTGCCCATGGGGGACACCATCGCCCAGTTTCTGGCCTTCGCCATCGCTCTGGAAAAGACCCTGCCGGAGCTTTTGAACTTCTCCTTCTACAAGCCCACCCCGCTGGAAATCGTGCAGCTGGCCATCAGGAATGCCAGCATCAGGTTCCGGGAGCTTGAGACCGATCAGAAGGCCCAGCTTAACAGACATGCTAAAACGGCAATAACCCAATGACAGCTATAACCCAATAACAGCAGCACTGGCAGCTCCTTTCAGGGTTAGCTGTCAAAGAACAACCTCAAATCACCCCAAGGAGATAATGCAATGTTTTCAAAAATTGTCCTGGCCACCAGAAATCCCGGCAAGGTCAGAGAATTTCAAAAGCTTTTTGACGGCTTCCCGGTAACCGTGGTGCCCGAAAGCGATTTTAACGTGGCCTCTCCCGTTGAAACCGGCACCACCTTTGTGGAAAATGCCATTATCAAGGCCCGGAACGCCGCCAGACACACCGGCCTCCCGGCTCTGGCCGACGATTCCGGGATTGCCGTGGACTGCCTGAACGGCCAGCCCGGAATTTACTCCTCCCGCTATGCCGGAGAAAACGCCACCGATGAGGCAAATCTGGACAAGCTCCTCAGGGAAGTCTCCCGGTTTCCGGAACAGGAAAGAACCGCCCGCTACTGGTGCATTCTGGCCTTCATGAGACACGCCGAGGATCCCACCCCCGTGATCTGCCAGGCCTGTTGGAAGGGCCGCATCATTTTAGAGAAGCGGGGCCAGAACGGCTTCGGATATGATCCCTCGTTTTTGATTCCGGTGCTGGGACAGACCGCCGCCGAGCTGGATCCGGAGGTTAAAAACCGCCTGAGTCACCGGGGACAGGCTCTCGCCAAGCTACGAGAGGCTCTCCGGGAAATCTGCGCCGGAGAATAGCAGGCATGGCCCGCATTCCGGATCCGCCTCTGGGACTTTATATTCACCTTCCCTGGTGTATCAGAAAGTGTCCCTACTGCGACTTTAACTCCTATGGAATCACCGGGGATGCCAGGGCCCGGCAAAGCTATTTCGCCGCCTATACGGATGCCCTGCTCCGGGAGCTTCAGGAAGAAGCCAAAGCCGCCGGGGAAAGGCCTCTTATCAGCATTTACCTGGGGGGCGGCACTCCCTCCCTGTTTCCGCCGGCGGAAATCCACAGGCTGCTCCGGGGGGTAAAAAGCCTTCTTGACACCGCCCCGGACTGCGAAGTCAGCATGGAAGCCAATCCCGGCACTGTAACCCCGGAAAGCCTTCTGGGCTACCGGGAGGCCGGGGTAAACCGTCTCAGTCTGGGCATTCAGAGCCTTGATGACGTTTTTCTCAGAAGGCTCTCCCGCATTCACAGCCGGGACGAGGCCCTCCGGGCCATAGAAGCAGCCGGAAAAGTATTCCGAAATTACAATCTGGATCTCATGCATTCCCTGCCGGGGCAGGACACGGCAGCGGCGCTCAGCGACCTTGCCGCCGCCCTGGCGTTTCATCCCCCGCATCTCTCCTGGTACCAGCTGACCCCGGAGGAGGACACCCCCTTCGGCCGGAATCCCCCGGAACTCCCGGACGAGGAAACCACGGAAGAGATCTGTCTTCAGGGGTTTCAGCTTTTGGCAGAGGCCGGGTACACCCATTACGAGGTCAGCGCCTTCACCCGGGATCGCCCCTGCATTCACAACAGAAACTACTGGAAATTCGGCGATTATCTGGCCCTGGGAGCCGGCGCTCACAGCAAGATCACCTTATCAGGAAAAATTATCAGAAAATCCCGGCAGTCCCGCCCCGGGGACTATATAAAGGCCGTTACGGAAACGCCGGAGGCTGCCATCCGGGAAACCCGCATAGTAGCCCCGGAGGATCTTCTTTTTGAATATCTCCTGAACCGCCTCCGGCTTTTTGAGGACATTACCAGACAGGAATTCGAGGACGCCACAGGACTCAGCTTTCAGAATCTCCGGGAAAGACTCCGGCCCTTCCATAAGGAGGGCCTTATCGCCGAAAGTGAGGATGCCCTCGCCCTGACCTCCCGGGGCGCCCTCTTTGTGAATCGCATTCTGGAGGATTTTCTGTAACCGGAATTTTCGGCAGCAGAGATTTCCCATAACAGAGCAGAAGAGCCCCTGCGGACTTCTCATCATCATTCTCCGCCTCATCTCATCCCCATCCTCCAATAAAAAAGGGCATGGCCAAAACCATACCCTCTTTATACTCTGCTTCAGCTATCGGTTACTTCGTCAGCTTGCCGTGGCATTCCTTGTACTTCTTGCCGCTGCCGCAG
>DFFT01000047.1 GCA_002372325.1 Succinivibrionaceae bacterium UBA3769
AGGGCGAACTCTTCCCGGAGGATCCGCTTTAGTCCCGCGCCCTGAAAGTCGGTAAGCTTTTCCGTAGGAGCCAGCATGCAGCTTAAGAGGCCGCTCAGCATGTCCGCCTCTTCGTCGTAATTCCGGACGCAGCAGAAGGGATTCAGGGAGACTCCGGAACCCGGGCCGAAGGACAAAAAGGTTCCCCCCAGAAATGCCGTGAGCTTTTCATAGGAGCGGCCCACGTCGATAACGTAGCAGGAGGCGCCCCGGGCCAGAAAGCTCACAAGAAGCTCGTTCACGAGAAAGCTCTTCCCGGATCCCGACTGCGCCGCAATGCAGAGATTGTAGTTGGTGCTGGAATCGTAAAGGGAGAGGTTCATAAGCTGCCCGCTCCGGGAAATCAGGTTCAGGGCGCTCTCTCCCGTGCCGGCGCTGTCCCCGAAGAGCGGCAGAAGAGGCAGGATCTCCCGGGTGGTGAAGGTGCGGTATCTCATAAGACTCCGGGCAGCCTCAGAGTCGGCACCGAAAGGCAGCGTATTCAAAAATACCGGGAGACAGACATAGCGATCCGGGATCAGCTCAAAGCCGTTCTCCCGGTAATAGGTGCGGATCTGGGATCTCACATTCACGGCCGCGGCGGCATCTTGAGCAAAGGTTATCAGGCTCAGGCAGAGCTTCAGGGGCCGGGAGCCGTTTTCCATTTCCTGTGAGATAAGGTCAAAGCCCCGTTTCTTAACGGCCAGCCGGGGCATGAATTTCATAAGGGGGCCGCAGCTCTGATTCACCACCCACTGTCTCCCGGCGTTGATCCCGGATCTCAGCTTCTGCGTGTCCCCGATAAGCACGGTGCCGGTCATGATAAAGGGTACCCGGATCCCTCTGGTGCCGGTCAGGAGATCCGCCTGATAGCGCCGGGCCTGACCGAAGAACACGAAATCAGGAAACCTCTTTACGGAGAAGGTATTGACGTAATACCCCCCGACCTCCAGATGATCCTGAAAAACCCGGACGCCGGAGTCATAGTCCAGAAGCTGATCGCAGAGGAGAACCTCGGGATTAACCGGAGCTCCCGGCCTGGTCCAGGAGGCATCGGGACCGGCGTTAAAAAACGGCGTCAAAGCCTCCAGAAACATGCTGTCCCCCAGAGGTTCCGCCCTGATGCCGGCGGTTTTAAGCACCTCGGAAAGCGCGATCCTGAGGGTGGAAACTCTGGTGATATCCCCTTCATCGGGCTTTACCCCGGAAATGGGCACGGTCACCGTAATTAAGAGGAGGAAGTTTCGGACGGGACAGGCCATGTGCGGCAGCGGCTTTTTGGCGCCCTCTCTCAGGAATTCGTTTTTGTTTTCCAGGATGCTTCTCAGAAAGCTGTCCCGGGGCAGTGACACCGCGGTGGCGGTGTTTTCCGAAAGAAGCCTTTCAATAGCGGGAGACCCCATAAGAGAAAACTGTACCCGGGTATTCACCGGAAAATCTGAATTCAGGAACACCTCCAGACGATCGCTGATGCTTTCATCACCGCCGCTTAAGGGCCGGGAAATAAAGCCAAACCCCAGCTCCGAGGATCTGGCATTGCTGATAAAGAAGAGTGAATTCTCAGGATCATGGGCCAGCACCGGATACACCGAGCTCAGGCCCGCCACATAACTGCCGCTCATTTGTTCTCCCTTTGGCAAAGTAACACCGTTTCCGCTCTGTTCGGAAACCGGGCCTATTGTAAGGGGAGAATTTTTCAGGGCTGTATATTAACCCTTTGCGAGTCCCGGGAAGCCCTATTTCATAAGGGTTTTGCCATAGCACGCTTAGCAGGTCAGGGAGATACAAAGGAAGAAAAACTGAAATCAAACAAAAAAAACGGAATATTTTGTAAAAATTATGAAGTTGGTATCAATGCTCTGCAGAAACAGTTTTGCACAAACTATTTAGGGCATGGACATTATCTTTTCAATTTATGTCGCCATTCAACAAAAGTTAATGATGTGATATTGACAAAATTCGATCATTGATGCACGCTAATGATGGAAAAAGAAGAAAACCATATCATAGACTTTGCGGATGATGAAGTATTGAACATAGAGAAGAAAGACATCGAACAGTATCTTTCTGATGTGAAAGAGGCTGTTGGGAATGATAGATACCGGCTTGATCAGAACGCTAAAAGGCAGGATAACATCAATCTGTTTCTGGATTACGTTATCGATGAAACAAAAGCGAAGGAAATTATATTGAGTCTTACAGTGACGGATTTTTCAGAAATTCTGCAGAATGAGCATAAAGGCTTTGAGCACGAAAGACTGTATGTATTCGGTAAGGATGTTACTCTTTTGGAGAGAACCGGGACTGAAGAGAAGACAGTATCTTTGTATATAAAGTTCAACAAGTTGGCAAACTGTTTTGTGATTGTTATCTCATTTCACAAACAGAAACATCCGCTTACATACTATTTCAAATAACCAGTGGAAAAGAGGTGGCCGTAATGACAGAGAAGGGAAGAAGAGATTTCTGCATAGAGTGCAGGAAGGACACAGAGTACCTTTTGCAGAAGAGGGACATCATTAAGACCATAAGGGGGAAGGATTATACCTTTGGAATCACCGTGGCTATATGCGCGGAGTGCGGTGAGGAAATGAGCATTCCAGGACTGATCGATAAGAATGTCCAGGAGATCGATGAGCAATACAGAGCTATAGAAGGTCTTGTGTCTATTAATGACATAGAAAGGCTGATGAAGATCTATAAGATCGGCAAGGCACCGCTGTCCCTCGCGCTTGGATTTGGAGAGGTTACTATACCGAGATATTTGGAAGGACAGATTCCTTCCAAAGAGTATTCGAATGTAGTCAGAGCAGCAATGGTTTCTCCGGCGTACATGAAACAGAAACTGACAGAGAACCGGGATAAACTGACTGATGCGGCATATAAGAAGTCGCTGGCGGCAGCGGACAGTATAGAGAGCCTGTTCTCTGTTTCCGATAAGATGCTGAGAGTGATCGCATATGTTTTTGAAAAGCTGGAAGAGGTAACACCTTTAATGCTGCAAAAGCTTCTCTATTTCATACAGGGGATTTATTCTGCGCTGTATGGAAGACCGATCTTTGAAGAGGACTGCCGGGCATGGGTGCATGGTCCTGTATATCCGGAGGTTTATGAACTATTTAGGGATTTCAAATATAATCCGATTGATGATACACGGTTTGCCCTGTTTGAAGGAACTGCAGATGCCCTGACGGAAGAAGAAAAGAATGTGATCGACCTTGTACTGAATACTTTTGGGATGTATAGCGGGAAGGTGCTGGAGAGGATTACGCACAATGAGGATCCGTGGAAGGAGGCCAGAAAAGGATATGGAGACGGTATTCCATCGAACACACTTCTTCCGAAGGAAAGCATCATGAAATACTATGAAGTAATCAATAATAAGTACGGTATAGGAACAGAAGAAGGCTTAAAGACATATATTCATGATATGCTGGAAAAGGCATAGTAATGCAGATTGTCGTTAACGACAGGCTCTGTTGCAGGGGATGGCTGATCGATAAAAAGGCCGTTAAACAAACGGCCTTATCTGTTCTCTTGTTCCTGTATTCCGGCATTGCTGCTAATGAGGACACTGCTTTCCCGATATTGGTATGCGGTGTCCCGTTACCGCAGCCGGACAATTTTAATCGTTGTATCTGTTATCAGCATCTGTCGGGGGAGCACACCGATAACGATATAAAAAATGGTGCCCAAACCGGCCAGTATGTTAAGAGCAACTCCGGCAAGAACCAGCCATCCGGTCTGATTTATGTCGTGGAGCCGACGCGCCTGAACTGCAAAGCCGGGGACAATGAGACCTAAAAAAGTCACTGCCAGAAGAATCCCCATCAGGACGCCGCCGGCCTTGCCAGCCACTGCGGCAAGTATTCCGCCGACAATCGTCACGGCGATTCCCAGCAGGAAGCATCCCAGGTGAAATACCAGAACCCTTTGACAAAGTAACACCGTTTCCGTCATGCTTGGAAACCGGGCTTATTGTAAGGGGAGAATTTTTCAGGGCTGTATATTAACCCTTTGCGAGTCCCGGGAAGGCCTATTTCATAAGGGTTTTGCCGATGGCACGCTTAGCAGGTCAGGGAGATACGAAGGAAGAAAAACTAAAATCAAACAAAGAAAACGGAACATTTTGTGAAAATTATGAAGTTGGTATCAATACTCTGCAGAAACGATAATATAATCACCGCACGAGCATGGAAGGAGGCAACTAACATGAATGTGCCAATTGTCCGTATTACGAATCTTTGCATTCAAAACTTTAAGAACGTTGTCAATGGCAGCCTTTCTCTGGAAAACCCGAGAAAGGAATACAAGGCAAGCATTGCTGGCATCTATGGTCAGAACGGATCTGGCAAAACGTCGGTTATTGAAGCGCTTGACCTTTTGAAGAATGTGCTTTGCGGGCGTTCTGTCCCTTCGGAATTCGCTGATTTCATCAATATTGATTCAGAAGAAGCGACTCTTTCTTTTGAGTTTCGTATTATGCAGGAATCAGCATCACCAGCAGTTTTCTATCAATTCAGCATTAAAAGCGTGCCGGATACAACTCAGAATGCAGTTACGGCAACTCATAGCACGCGGAAAGTCGTCATTTTTAATGAGGTGCTCAAATGCCCTATTTTATCAGACAAGCAGATCAAGATTGGCCGTTTAATAGATACCAGCAGCGATAATGTTTTTTCACCGGAAGCGAAGAGACGTCTGCTTATAGGAAACAATAAAGAAACTGTTACCAATGCTCTGATTGCTAAAAAGCTTGCAGAAGCATCCTCCAGATCTTTTATCTTTTCAAGAGAGCTGCTGGAGATTATCCGCGCAAATGTAAAAAATAACAAGGATGCCGGGAATTTGTGTCAGAAGGATCTTGATTTTTATTACTCAATCATTGAGAGCATTGTTAACTACGGAAACAACTGCCTTTTCGTTATGAGAACATCCCATGCAGGATTAATCAGCCTAAATGCGCAGCCATTAATGTTTAAAATTTCTGAAGGTAATCACGGCTATCATGGAATGATTATGCTGCCGCTTGACAGCCCTGTCGATATCAGAGAGCAAGATAAAAATTTGGCAGAGAAGATTATTTCTAATATGAATATCGTTCTTACACAATTGATTCCCGGATTGACCGTAAGTGTAAAAGATTTTGGCTCGTTAGTTTTACCTGACGGAGAACGCGGAAATCGGATTCAGTTTATGTCCCATAGAGATGCCAAAGAGATACCTCTTAAATACGAATCCGAAGGTATCAAGAAAATAATCTCCGTTCTCCAGCTGCTCATCGTTGTTTACAATCAATCATCAATTACCGTTGCAATAGATGAACTGGATGCAGGAGTGTTTGAATATCTCATTGGAGAACTGCTCCGGATTATTGCGGAAAAAGGAAAAGGTCAGCTGATTTTTACATCTCATAACCTAAGACCGCTTGAGACAATTGATCGAGGCTTTATTGCATTCACGACGACAAATCCAAATCATCGCTACATACGCATGGCAAATGTTAAGGATAACAATAATCTTCGCAGCTTCTACTATCGGGATATAATCCTTGGCGAACAGGACGAAGAACTGTACAAACCGACGCATAACGCTGAAATCGCTCTTGCCTTAAGAGAGGCTGGGGTTAATTTGCAGTGATTTTTCTTTTTCCGTCAAGAAAAATCAAGCCCCATAAAACTTACGCTTCTCCCTGATCATCATCAAAATCAAAAAAACACAATCCTGATGCTAATCCTGGCCCAGCAATACAGTATCATCATCCATAATTACTTCCGCAAAAGGCGTTCTCTCGATTACCCTGCTTTCCAGCAAATCATGCATGTCCGCATATTCGCCCAGTAACTCGTAGTCAGGGTGTACATCAGAACTGCCTTCAATTTTTTTGTATATGCCAAACATGGCAACTCTTCCATCAGGCAGCACGGTATTCTCCTTATTATACATAGACCAGGTATGGAGCCGGTACTCCGTGCCGTGATATGAAAAATCAAGCCCCAGCCAATGCTCGCGTGTCGGCCACCATTCCCCGACATACTGGGAGGTAAACTCCTCAAGCGATTTGTATTCATTCTTTCTCATTTATGTAAACTCGTTTCAGTCACGTTAACGAACAGAGTTCCCTGACAAACAGCAGGAGCGCTGCCCTCTTAAAAACAGCAGCCCTCTTACCTCTTAAGAACGGTATCATTCTGAAAATAAAAAACCGGCCGGAGTTCCAGAAATGATCTCTGTTCTCTCCGCCGGTTCCGGGTTTCAGGGAATCGGGCGATTTATTCCGCCGCCTTCCCCTGAGTCTTATCCTGTCAGTATCAGTCGATGATCACAGATATCTCCATCAAAAGACCGTAATAGCGTTCCACCATCTCGGAAAGCTGCTTCATAACGCTTTCAGAAACGCCAATGCCCTCTGCCACCTTACGGGCAAATTCTTGCTCCGGCGGAGCAAATTCGCCGTCGGTATAGAGCAATCCCAGAAGCTCAAACATCACAATCTTCTTGATCCGGGGCTCAGATGCGGCAAATATCTTAATAACCTGATCCAGATCCGCGCAGTTTTTGGGATCCAGGAAAGGAATCTCCATCTCCTTGCAGAAATTCTGAAACAGCAGCGTTTCGGAATCGTCAACCACGCCATCGGCATTGGCGGCATGAATGCTTAAACTCATAAAGGCATTCTTCTCAGTAAGATTAAGCTGATTCAGATACATAGCTGAATTCCCTCGTTAAGATCTGTAAAAAAGAGTCCCGGCCTCATCCCCGGACTCCCGCAAAACCGGAGCGCCATCCCTGTTTCCGGGAGGTCTTATCCGGACTTCCCCGCAATACTTACTTGGTTCCCGGTATCACGGCAGGCATTATTCTACTCCGAATCACCCTGCGGCACATACTTTTCTCGGGATCAGGCCATCCCGCGTTATGAGGTTGCAACGAATTTCACAAAAAATATTTTGCCGGGCAAAAAGGCGCGCTCCTTAAAAGCTCGTCCCGGGGATCCCGACCGGAGTTCCCCCGCTCCCGGTATCACTTCCTGACCATCAGGAATTTGCGTTTGGTTTCCGGGATCTCAGAAAATCCGC
>DFFT01000060.1:0-391 GCA_002372325.1 Succinivibrionaceae bacterium UBA3769
GTTGCAAAAGCCACCCCGGAAATTAAAAAACAAACGGTTATCGAAACGGTTATCGGGCTTTATACTAAGGGGGTGCTCTCTGCCGAAGCAGCAGCAAAGGAGCTTAACATGACTGTTCCGGCATTTTTGGAGCTGGTGAAAGCAAAAGCATCAGTCTGAGCGTGATTTTTCAGAGGGACTGCCTGCGCAGAAGACACATCTCCTTAAAGTTCGGGGGAGTTAATTCCCCCCGATTTATAAGGGCTTTCTTCGATCCTGCTCCTCTTTTTTGCAGCCACCTATGTGTTGAGCAGGCATGTCAGTTTTTTTCCTCTCGAGGATGTATTTCGAATGCAGCCTTTTTTCAGGGGGATGGAGAATGGTATGGATATGGAGCAGGCATTTAGAAATG
>DFFT01000060.1:540-11394 GCA_002372325.1 Succinivibrionaceae bacterium UBA3769
AAATTAAAAAACAAACGGTTATCGAGCTTTATACTGAGGGGCTGCTCTCTGCTGAAGCAGCAGCAAAGAAGTTAAATATGACTGTTCCGGCATTTTTGGAGCTGGTGAAAGCAAAAGCATCAGTCTGATCGTGATTTTTCAGAGGGGCAGCCTGCGCAGAAGACACATCTCCTTAAAGTTCTGGGGGGGTCATCCCCGATTATCCGTTGTCTTCATTTAATCCTGATCCGCCTTTTTCACGGAATACATCGCTGCTGCGGTTTGGGATTTCCGTCCTGTAGCTTCTCGCATCCCCCCACGGACTAAAGCGATTTCCCGCCGGCTGTTTTTCTTTACCCTTCCAAGTCGGCCTTAATCATTATCATTGCTCCCGGAGCATACCCTCCGGAATCCGCTCCCGGGACGGCATTGCTGTATTTTTCTGCTGTCCTGATCTATGATCCCTCTGTTTTTTTTTCCGCCCCCGCTCCCTGAACGGGATCAGGGGGATATCATTTCAGACGAGGTTATTATGACAAGATCGGTTACCCTGGCTGCCACGGCGCTGGCTGCTCTGACCTTCAGCCTCCCGGCAGCGGCTCTGGATGCCTGGGACGTGCTGGAAAACTGGGACAAGAAGACCATTTCCGTTCATCCGGCCAAGGGGGTTCCGGAAGACCTGGAGCTTCTCAAAGCCTTTAACACCGTCTATGACGTTCCCGCTATTTCCGCTTACCTGAAAAAGGCGCAAAAAAAGCCGGCCGGCAAGGGCGGTTCCTTTAAGACTCTGGAGATCCGCGGCATGAACGACTGCGATGAGGAAAGCTGCACGGTGTTTGCCCGGGAGGCGGATCTCGGAAATTCCCATGCGCTCTTTTTTGTGATTTTCGGGAGAGTGTCCGACATCGTTTATACGGAAAACATGATCGCCTACGACTATGACAAAAAGGCCGGCAAGCTTAAGCCCCTCCCGGATCTGCCGGCTTTGAGTCATTCTTCCGGTCTCAGCACCGCCGGTCTTGACTATCAGGTATATCACTTCAATGACGATAACACTCTGGTTATCACCGACGGGGTTACTGACGGCCCCCTGGCCGAAGCCCGTTCCGTGTTCCGTCCGGAAGGGGGAACGTACAAATATGAGGGCGCGGAAATTACCATTAATGCGGTTTATATGAAGGACGCTCTGGATGCTCTCAAGCCCGGGCTTTTTGCCTTCTATGACGTGGATCATGACGGCAATACCGAGCTTTTCCTGAAAAACCCCGCCACAGGGCACACCATGGTTATTTCCCTGCCCGGCAATCCGGAGACCCGGGAAGCGGAGTTTATCGACGCCAGCAAAGACGGCGTTCCCTTCAGGTTTTACGAGCATGGCCTCTCTCAGGAGAGAAGCTGCGGCGCGGAATGTCTTTCCGGCTCCTATACTCTGGTAGAGAACAGCAGGGCGGTTTCCCTCCTTTCAGTGTCCGAGCCGGGAGGCCAGGGTGATTCCGGGACCGCTTCCGAGTACAAAGTCACCTTCTGGGACGGCCGGGAAACTCAGGTCGCCCTTCCGGAAAAGAATGCCTTTATCGCAAAGCTGGGACAGCCTGAGGAGGCGGAGCTGAATTTTCAGGAAGTTAAGACCGTTAACGTCCGGTTCCCGGAGTAACCGGGATGGCGCCTCTCAGGGAGAGGCGCAAAACCGGGGCTTCCCGGAGCTCAGTCATCAGGGCTGTTCCAAAATTTATGGACTTCATTCACGCCGTGATCTATGAGAGATATCTTGTCATTAAAGGGCAATGCCTTAAAGGCCTCGTTTGACCAGACGATGGCGGTGCAGCCGTAGCTGAAGCGATGCTTTTTTCCGGGATGGCCGGGACGGCCTTCCCCGGTAATGGCAAATGCCACAGCGGGCTTGTCCGGATCCAAAGGGCGGCTTGTGATTTCTTTAAACTTATCGCCGTCCATGCGCACAATGTTTGATTTCGGGCGCTAATATCCCGGAGGCAATACGCGATGTGCCACCTTGACAAGGTAGTATGAGACGCCGCTGCACGGGTAAACGCCGATTTCCTCATCCGGCCAGAGGTACCAGCTAAATCTGGAGATGTCGGTGCCAAAGCCGCCGCCGGCGTTGCAGTTTTCAAAATCTCTGACTGCCTCATTAAATCCCTCTTCTGAGAGATGGTAAAAGGCGCGCTGCTCCAGCAGGCCGCGGAGGTCAGGATCCTGAATTTCAGCGGTCTCCCAGTAACAGTTGCTCCACCGGAACTCATTCTCGGCGAAATCAAACCATGTCTGCTCCTTAAGGTCGTCATATTCCATGAAGCCCGGGCCTTCAAAGATCAGCGCCATGGTGAACTTATTCTCCAGGCTTGATATATGACGGGGTTTTTCATCGCACACCTCCCGGACATCCGCAAGATGGTACTTTAAGCCCTGATTGGCGGTTTCCTTAATGAAGCCGCGGTATTTGGCCAGCATTTCCTCAAATTCTGTTTCCCGCATACACCTGGAAACCCTGATGCTGTTTTTAACGTTCGCGAATTCACTTTCCGCTATGCGATCCTCTCTTTTTACGATGCGGGGATGCAGGGATCTCAGGAGCATTTCTTCGCTGAGCAGGCAGTCCCGGAGCCATTTGTAATTCTGGAAGCTGAACCACTTATGCTCCTCCAGATCCTGAGCAGTGATGTCGCCGGCTCCTTCAAAGACAAAGATGAAGGCGAGACTCTCCACGCAGGACGGGGCGGAGGTTTCGAGGATTTCCCAGTTCCAGCTGTCATTGCCGATTACCGCAGTCAGGCGGAATTTGAGATCAGGATTCTCCGCTTCCTCCCGGATAACCTCCCGGTACTTTGCCAGAAAGGCGTCATGCTGAGACACCGGCATGGCCGCATAGACCATAACGCCGTTTTTCACATTTTTAAATTCGCTTTCGTACATGAGGTGTTCCTCAATTTAGCTGCCGGGATGCCGGCGGGAAGTAAAGACTCCGGTCAAAGAGGCCGCCGGGCCGAGGCGCCGGCAGACCTTTTTAGCAAGGAGAAAGGAGAAAAGAGAAAGATGAATATTTAAGGAAGTCAGATCCGGACATCCTGAGACCGGGAAGCCGCCTTCCCGCTGAAGGCTCTGTCAGAAGACCTCGCGCTTCAGCAATTAAATTATACGAAATTCGAGTATACAAAGTCAATGCATTTTCAAAAGTTTCTGAAAATTTTAGTTTTTATCCCCTGAGACCGCATGCCGCAAGGGCTCCGGAGGAAAGCCGGGTTTTGCTTCGCGCAGATCCGGAAGCGTTCGCGGGTTACCGGGCCGGGCTGTCAATCCGAAGCCCCGGGAAGCGGAGTTTTCCGCTGCCGGCGTTTTCTTCAGGTTTTACGGGCAGGGCCTTTCTCTGGAGAAAAGATGCGGCGCGGGAGGTTTTTCCGGCTCCTGCGCTCCGGCAGAGAACAGCAGGGCGGTTTCCTTCCCTGCGGTATCCGAGCCGGGAGGCAAGGGGGCTTCCGGGGCCGCTCCGGAGTACCGAATCACCTCCCGGGACGGCCGGGAAACTCAGATCTCCTTCCGGAAAAAATGCCTTTACCGCAAAGCCGGGGATTCCGAGCTTCAGTCATCAGGGCTGCCCCATAAGGTACAGACTTCTTTCACTGAATATCCAGGAAAAAGGCTTGGTATATCATCCAGTCGGGGCTGTCCCATAAGGCATAGATTTCTTTCGCGCCGTACTTTATGAGAGGTATCTTTTCCTTAAAGGGCAGCGCCTTAAAGGCCTCGTTTGACCAGACGACGGCGACGCAGCCGTAGCTGAAGCGATGCCTTTTTCCGAGAACGTCGGGATAGTCGGGCCAGCCGGTACGGCCGTCCCCGGTAATGACAAATACCACGGCGGGCTTGTCCGGATCCAAAGGACGGCTTATGATGTCCTTAAACTTTTTGCCGTACATGCGCACAATGTTTGATTTCGGGCGCTCATATCCCGGAGGCAATACGCGGTGCGCCACCTTGACGAAGGCGTATGCGCGGCAGCTGCACGGATAAACGCCGATTTCCTCATCTGCAAAGTTGTACGGGCTCAGTCTGGAGATGTCGGTGTCAAAGCCGCCGAGATCCCGGCATTCCTGAAAATCGCTCACGGCCTTATTAAATCCCTTTTCCGAGAGATGGTTAAAGGCATGCTGTTCCAGCAGGCTGCTGAGGCAAGGATCATGAATTTCAGCGGTCTCCCAGTAACAGTTGCTCCAGCAGAACTCATTCTCGGCAAAATCAAACCATGTCTGCTCCTTAAGGTCGTCATAATCCATGAAGCCAGGGCCTACAAAGATCAGCGCCATGGTGAAGTTATTCTCCAGACTTGATATATGACGGGGTTTCGCGTCGCACACCTCCCGGACATCCGCAAGATGGTACTTTAAGTTCAGATCGGCGGTTTCCTCAATGAAGCCGCGATATTTGGCCAGCAATTCCTCAAATTCTGTTTCCCGTACATACATGGAAACCCTGATGCTGTTTTTAACGTTCGCGAATTCACTTTCCGCTATGCGATCCTCTTCTTTTACGATGCGGGGATGCAGGGATCTCAGGAGCATTTCTTCGCTGAGCAGGCAGTCCCGGAGCCATTTGTAATTCGGGAAGCAGAACCACTTATGCTCCTCCAGATCCTGAGCAGTGATGTCGCCGGCTCCTTCAAAGACAAAGATGAAGGCGAGACTCTCCACGCAGGACGGGGCGGAGGTTTCGAGGATTTCCCAGTTCCAGCTGTCATTGCCGATTACCGCAGTCAGGCGGAATTTGAGATCAGGATTCTCCGCCTCCTCCCGGATAACCTCCCGGTACTTTTCCAGAAAGGCGTCATGCTGAGACACCGGCATGGCCGCATAGACCATAACGCCGTTTTTCACATCTTTAAATTCGCTTTCGTACATGATGGTGTTCCTCAATTTAGCTGCCGGGATGCCGGCGGGAAGTAAAGACTCCGGTCAAAGAGGCCGCCGGGCCGAGGCGCCGGCAGACCTTTTTAGCAAGGAGAAAGGAGAAAAGAGAAAGATGAAAGAAGAATATTTAAGGAAGTCAGATCCGGACATCCTGAGACCGGGAAGCCGCCTTCCTGCTGAAGGCTTTGTCAGAAGACTTCGCGCTTCAGCAGTTAAATCATACGAAATTCGAGTATACAAAGTCAATGTATTTTCAAAAAATTCTGAAAATTTTAGTTTTTATCCGCTGAGGCCGCATGCCGCAAGGCTCCGGAGGAAAACCGGCCCTTCGGAAGCCGGCAGGGAAGCGGTTCGGGCCGGGCCGGAGGAACGGGGCAGGGGGACGGAGCAGGATTTTTACGAACTATCCATAAGACGGAATATCAGAGTCGTACAATTAATACAGTTCAGAAAGATATCTGACGGACTCCTTCCGGAGCAGGCTTTTCCGGAAGCTGAACAGCCGCAAAGAAGTACCGCATAAGAAGAGAAGTATCGGAGCCGGCGCCGCTTTCTGACCCCCATAACCGCAGGAATGCCCCGGGAAGCCGTAATCCCCGATCCCTGCGGATAACTGAACAATTTGGAGCATTACCATGACTATGAATACGAACACGACTATGACTGAAAAAGCCCTCCCTGAAAACGCCGCCGCTTCCGCTGATGCTGTATCTCCTGAGACTGTCCCTGCCGGAGCTGTCTCCGCTGCCGCAGCTCCCGCCAGGGATGCCGTGCATTATTCCGAGGAGCAGTTCCGGAAGCTTCTGGATGCGGAACCGTATTTTCGGGAGGAGCTTGACGTTTGGGATCTGGATGACTTCACTTCGGAAATGGCGCTTCAGGGATTGCAGTCCCTTTCCGATGTCATGACGGAAAACTCCGGCACCGTGGATACGACCTTCGATGTGCTGGGGGAGGCTCTTGAGAAGCTGGCAGACGGCACCGCGGAGGATACCCCGGAATTTATGGAGCAGGTGATGGACAGCTACGCGGATGGCATGCGGGGCATCAGCAAGGAGGCCTCATTTGAAGATGGGCTCCGGGCGATTCTGGATACCTGCAATCAGGAGATCCGCTTCATCAACTTCGCTAACCGCATTCTGGAGGAATTTAACTGTCCCCGGGAAGGCTCCGAGATCCCCCTGTACAATCTGGAGGAGCTCAGAAGGGATGCCGGAGATCCGGACAAGGCCGCCGCCATGTACGAGGCCATGGAGGATATCTTCAAGATAGCCGACAAGGAAAGATGCCTCCGGGAGCCGGATCTTTTTATCAGGAACTACCTTTCGGGCAAAGTCTCCGAGTACAATGACGTCTTGCTCCGCCTGCATGATGAGCTGCTTCGGTTTACGCCGGATCCGGAATAACCAAGTGAGATCCCGCTGGGGAAGTCAGGAGGCCGCCCGAGGCCTCATTTCCTGACAAATCCTGAGCCGCTCTTGTCCCAAAACAAAACCCGCTCCCATTCCGGGGGCGGGCTTCTGGCGGTTCCTGAAGGGGAGTGTTTTTGCTCCTGTCATGCTTCAGACCCCGTCCCCGCAGATTTTCTGAACCCCCGCTTCAGTTTTGGTTCCGCAGATCCCGTCTGCCGGCCTTTCGGAAAATGTTCCAATGGCTGTTTCCCGGAAAAATCCCCAACCCCGCCCCCACCGAAAAAATGCTGTCATAGCTGCTTTTCAGGGTCAAAAAAATGCTGTTATGGCTGTTTTTCAGGGTTGAAAAAATGTTGTTTTTTTAGAGATTTAGCCTCAAAAAAGTGTCAGTACAATGCAGAATCAGATCTGAAAAAATGTCATGAGCATTGGTTTGCAGGCTGATATTTTTTACTGAAGAGGAAGCCCCGGAAACTGAAGATGGAGCCTGAAGGTTTCCTTCGGTAACCTGCTTTTATCAGACTTTTGCCAGACTTTTACCAGAATCTGCCCGGCTTTTCCGGCCTGGCTTCTGTGTTTTTGCAACAGATTATGTCAGGGTGATTTAAACTTTATGCGCAGGCAGCAAAATGGTTCCCGGCCGCAAAATATCCCGGGCGCCTTGTTGCAATCAGTCTTGGAAGCGCTGCTGGGTTTCCTTTGGATATCCCGGGGGAGAGCGCCAGAGTTTTAATCAGGGCGGCAGATGTTTTGAGGGGCAAAAAAGTGTTGTATACGCAGAATTTAGGGTTGAAAAAGTGTTGCATATGCAGAATTCAGGGGTGAAAAAGTGTAATGTTCATCATGCTTGAGCCATGAAAAAATGTTATTATGATATCTCATCAGGTTTTGATTATTGTTGCTTAACAATACGCCGGAGTCAGATAATGCAGAGATGCTGGCTGATTATGCTCTTATGTTTGGCGGCTTATGTTCGGAGATTTGCAAAATGAAAAGATACGCCATGGACAGGCTCATGCAATGGAAGAACAGCAAGGACAGAAGACCTCTTCTCATAATGGGTGCCAGGCAGGTTGGCAAGACCTGGCTTATGCGGGAATTCGGTCATCTGGCATATCAGAAGACTGCTTATGTGTCATTTTTCCGCAATCCCAGGATGAAAGAGGTTTTTGAGCAGGATTGCGATATCAGCCGCATTATCGCAGGACTTAACATTGAGACCGGAATCGAAATCACTCCCGGGGATACCCTGATTATTCTTGATGAAATTCAGGAAGCTCCGGCAGTTCTGGAAGTCCTGAAGTATTTCTGCGAAAACGCTCCGGAATATCATGTGTGTGCGGCAGGATCATTGCTGGGAGTTTCTCTTCATGAGGGAGTGTCGTTTCCGGTGGGGAAGGTTGCCATGCTGAAGCTGTACCCGCTGCACTTTCGGGAGTATCTGGAAGCTCTTGGCGAAGTTCAGCTGGCTCAGTTATTGGAAACCGGAGATTACAGCATCATCGACAGTTTTGCCGACAAATATCTGTACTGGCTGAAGAACTACATCTACACCGGGGGACTTCCCGCGGTGGTTAATTTTTTCCGGGATCACAAGGATTATGCGGAAGTGCGCCGGATACAGAAAGAAATAGTTCAGCAGTATCAGGGAGATTTTGGCAAGCATATCCGCGCCGGCGAACTCAAGCGCATCAACATGGTGTGGGAATCCATTCCGATACAGCTGGCAAAGGACAATAAAAAATTCTTTTTCGGGCAGATTAAGAAGGGAGCCCGGAGCGCTGAGTTTGAGACGGCAATCCAATGGCTGGCTGATGCCGGGCTGGTGTACAAGGTGCATCGTGTTAACGAACCGGAGATGCCTCTCAGCGCTTATAAGGACTTTTCGGCATATAAGCTGTTTGCGCTGGATGTTGGCATTCTGGGGGCGCTCAGCGATCTTGACGCCCGATCAATTCTGGATGGCAACGATATCTTCAGGGAATTCCGGGGAGCTCTTGCGGAGCAGTATGCGCTTCAGGAGATGATAGCCGCTACTGATTACACCCCGTACTATTATGGAACCGCTTCAGCCTCGTTTGAACAGGACTTTATCATTCAGAAGGGCAAACTTACAATACCTATTGAAGTAAAATCCGGGGCGAATGTCCGTTCTCAGAGTTTGAAGGCTTTCATCGCAAAATTCCATTCGGAAGCTGCCGTAAGGCTGTCACCGCTTCCTTACCGGAAGCAGGAAACCATTATCAACCTGCCTCTTTACGCAGTTTGCAATCTGTAAACCGGCGTTTTGAAATCCGGTACCCGGGGACGGCTTTTGCCGCGGATATATGCCCCTTCAGACCAGGGGAAAAGTTTGATTTCAGGCGTCGCTTCTGCCCGTCTGTTATTTCCTGTTCCGGTCTGTTTTCTTTGCCCGTCCGTCTTTCTCTGCCGTCCATCTCTCTCTGCCGTCTTACCCTTTTTTGCAAGGCCTTGCTATAACCTCAAAAGAAGGCTGACAAGAGGTATTTCGCCTGTTCGGATACGATAGAGACGAATACTGCGGGGAATAATGGCAGATAATCAGGGATCCGTATCTTTTATGACGACCTGATGGCGATGAATGCATGGAAAACGCTTTACGACCACGGCAATGTCAGAACCTTGAAAGTTTGAATCGTTATTGCCATAGAGATTAAGTTTTTTCTGGAAAGAATGCTCTAAAAAGTCAGAAACCGGGGTTAATGAACTAACAAGGCATGCCAGGTAACATTACCAAATTTGTGATATGATATTTGGTTAAATTCATCTGATTATTCTGCTGATTATACAAAGAACGGTCATAATTTCATAGAAATGTTTCTCATTTTAAGGAACGGATATGGCAATTGAGAAGGATGCGGCAGTCTCCGGAGATGTTTTTCCGGAAGGCTGCAATGATTTTGAGGAGCTCATCAGTACAGGAAGGGTCTACGTTGATAAGACATCCTATCTGGAGGATCTTTTGAACTCGGGAACAGAGGTAGCCCAGATACTGAGACCCCGGAGATTCGGGAAGACTCTTACCATGAGCATGCTGTCCTGTTTTCTGGAAATGAATTACCAGCATCCGGGGGATCGAAGCCGTCCTGAGAGGCTCTTTAAGGATCTCGCTATCTCTAAGAACAAAGCATTCTGCGCTAAACACATGGGCCGTTATCCCGTTATCAGCCTTTCTTTTAAGAATGCGGACGGGGAAACATTTCATGATGCTGTAAAGGCAATAATCCGGGGCTTTGCCGGCCTTTCTGACAAGTTTGCTTTTCTGGCCCGGCGGGATGATCTGGATACCGTATTCCTGCAGCGAATCCGAGATCTTAATACCGGAAAAGCGCGTGTTTTCAGGAATGACGGAAACTTTGAGAGCTCCATCTGGTGCCTTTTGCTCAGCTTTTTGGGGGATCTGGCTAAATGTCTGCATCAGGCCTTCAATAAACCTCCGGTCATTATCATTGATGATTGGGATCATCCCCTGCAAAAAGCCACAGCCCGCGGCTATTACACCGACATGATCGATATTATTCAGGGCATCCTGAGCGCGGCTCTGAAGGACAGCAGTGATATCTTCAAGGGTTTTATCACCGGTGTCCATCATATCTCTTATCAGAGCATCTATTCCGGCTTTAACAACTATGTCGAAAGCAACATCACCAATGAGAGCCATGCCGAATTGATGGGATTCACCAAAGACGAAACCGCAACCCTCCTGAAAACACTCGGCATGGAAAGCCGGCTCCCTGACGTTATCGATTGGTACGGCGGCTACATCATTGCCGGCAATGATATGGTTTGTCCCCGGAGTGTTATGGAATACCTCTCCCGGGCGCTCAATGCGGAACACGATCCCGCCGCATTCCCGCCGGAAAACATTCGAACAAACTCCAGCTCCGATGACATCATCGAGCTCAGCATGAAAAACCGCAGATGGCGCAGTTTGGAGCGTCTTCAGCATCTTCTGGAAGGCAAAACAGAAGAAATTGCTCTCAGGACATTCACCTCCTATCCGGTCATTACCGCAGATACCGATTTTGATACCATCGCCACTCTGATGCTGCATACGGGATATCTTACGGTGGCCGGGGATGCCGTTCCCTCCGCCAGAAACAGAGCCGTGGTCAGAATTCCGAATAAAGAGGTTCTGGAGCGCTTTTCAGAAAAGGCGAAAACGCTCTTCAGCGAAAGCAATCCGGAATGGCAGGACAAGGCCTTAAAAATCACAGCGGCTTTTTTTGCCGGGGAAGCGGATAAAGCCTCTGATATCATTGAGGACATGCTGGTAAGTTTTATCAGCATCAGAGACACCGGGTATGAGTACTTTTACCACGGCTTTATGCTGGGAATTCTGTCCATGACAATAACAAACCGTATGTCCATGGAATCCAACCGGGAAAGCGGCAACGGCTTTTCTGACATCGTGATTAAAAACAGCAAAACCGGGGAAGCGGTGATTCTGGAGTTCAAGAAATGCGAAAGGGATACCCCTTTGGAGACTGAGAAGATTTGCCGGGAAGCTCTGAAGCAAATTG
>DFFT01000052.1 GCA_002372325.1 Succinivibrionaceae bacterium UBA3769
CCGCCGCAGGCTGCCAGAGCCTTGAAGTCCTTTAACGAAACTCTGCCGGAAATAATGTCGGACATATGAACGTCCACGCTCTCAAAACCGGCCCGGTCAAAGGAAGCAGCCATTTCATTCTGGGAATTCACGCCCTCCTCGCGGAGAATAGCGATCTTCGGAGCCACGCCGCGGGAAATATACGGAGCCGCCACATCCTCCCGGATATCAAAGGTAAGGCTGACATTAAGCCCCGGATCACCGTCATCGGACTTGGCCTCAAACTCGCTTCTGGCGCAATCGGGATTGTCGCGGTATGCCTGCATTCTGTAGGTGGTCTCAGCCCAGACGGAACGGAAGAATGATACCGGCTCATTGATAATATCGCTGCCAGCTCTTCTGAAAATCAGGCGGCCATCGCTGTTGATAGTACCCACGGTATGAATGCAGTGAGCAAGACCATGTCCGGAAAGAATGTTGAGCACATCCTCCTTATGGGCAGCTCTGATTTGCAGCACAGCGCCGGCTTCTTCATTGAACAGAACCGCGAGATCATCCACTCCCAAATCGCCAATCTCAACGGTAACACCGGTGTGGCCGGCAAAAGCCATTTCGGCGATAGTAACAAAAAGACCGCCGTCAGACTTGTCATGGTAGGCCAGAAGGAAGCCCTTCCTGTTCAGGAACTGTATGGCATCAAAGAAGCCCTTAAGCTGCGAGGCATTTTCCACGTCCGGAGTTTCAGTGCCCAGCTGCTTGTATACCTGAGCCAGAGCAGAGGCTCCCAGACGATTCTTGCCAAGTCCCAGATCCACATAGATAAGAACGGTATCACCCATATCAGTGCGAAGCTCAGGAGTTTTGGTGTTTCTCACATCCTCCACCCGGGCAAAGGCGGTAATGTTCAGCGACAAAGGAGCTGTTACCGCATGATCAACACCGTTTTCCGTCCAAGTGGTCTTCATGGACATGGAATCCTTGCCTACAGGGATGGTAATGCCCAGAGCCGGACAAAGCTCCTCGCCGATGGCCTTTACTGCCTCGTAAAGACCGGCATCCTCGCCCGGGTGGCCGGCTGCAGCCATCCAGTTGGCAGACAGCTTGACTCTGGTAATGTCACCGATCTGAGCAGCGGAGATATTGGTCAGGGCCTCAGCCACGGCCATCCTGGCAGAAGCGCCATAGTTAAGCAGAGCCACCGGAGGACGCTCGCCCATAGCCACGGCCTCGCCGTTGTAGGAATCATAGGAGGCTGCGGTAACGCCGCAGTCGGCCACCGGTACCTGCCACGGCCCTACCATCTGATCCCGGGTAACCAGACCGGTAACCGTACGATCGCCGATGGTAATAAGGAAGGTCTTTTCGGCTACGGCAGGAAGACGGAGAATTCTCTCAGCGGCAGCTCTCGGGGTAACTCCGGAGAAATCAAGCTCCCGGCCTTTGGCCTTCAGGCTCTTCACATCCTTGTGCATTCTGGGAGGCTTGCCCAGAAGAACATCGGTGGGAAGATCGATGGGGTTGTTGTCAAAATGACTGTCATGCAGTCTGAGATGCCGCTTTTCAGTAGCAGTGCCCACTACGGCAAAACGGGCCCGCTCCCGCTGACAGATCTTCTCGAATACCGGGAATTTGTCAGAGCTTACGGCCAGCACATAGCGTTCCTGAGATTCATTGCACCAGAGTTCATAAGGCGACATGCCCGGTTCGTCATTGGGAACCTTACGGAGCTCAAAGTCGCCGCCGCGATTACCGTCATTCACCAGTTCCGGAAGAGCGTTGGAAAGGCCGCCGGCACCCACGTCGTGAATAAACAGAATCGGGTTTTCAGATCCCATGGCGGTACAGGAATCAATAACCTCCTGACAGCGCCGCTCCATTTCCGGATTGTCACGCTGCACGGAAGCAAAATCCAGATCCTCGGCGGACTGTCCGCTGGTCATGGAGGAAGCTGCGCCGCCGCCCAGACCGATGTTCATGGCCGGGCCGCCCAGAACCACGATTTTAGCGCCTGCCGGGATCTCTCCCTTGTTGATGTGTTCCTGGCGGATATTGCCGAAGCCGCCTGCCAGCATAATGGGCTTGTGATAGCCTCTGACCTCATAGCCGTTATGACTGTCCACGGCTTCTTCATAGGTTCTGAAGTAGCCGTTGATATTGGGACGGCCGAATTCATTGTTAAAGCCTGCAGCGCCCAGAGGGCCGTCGATCATGATGTCAAATGCGGTATCAATGCGTCCCGGCTTGCCAAAATCGGTTTCCCAGGGCTGTACAAATCCAGGGATTCTGAGATTGGATACGGAAAATCCGCAAATACCGGCCTTTGGTTTGGAGCCGACACCGGTAGCGCCCTCGTCGCGGATCTCGCCGCCGGAACCAGTGGCAGCGCCGGGATAAGGAGAAATAGCGGTGGGATGATTGTGGGTTTCCACCTTCATCAGGATCTGCACCGGTTCCTGGTGGTAGCAGAAGGTATGGGTTACCGGATCCGCAAAGAAGCGTCCGGCCACAGAGCCCTCCATAACGGCGGCATTGTCCTTGTAGGCGCTGAATATATAGTCATGATTGTGATCGTAGGTGTTACGGATCATTTTGAACAGGGACTTCTCCTGAGGCACTCCGTCGATAACCCAATCAGCGTTGAACACCTTGTGGCGGCAGTGCTCGGAATTGGCCTGCGCAAACATGTAGAGCTCCACGTCATTGGGGTTTCTGCCCAGTTCAGTGAAACTCTTTACCAGATAATCCATTTCGTCGGAGGAAAGAGCCAGCCCCAGCTCCACATTAGCCTTCTCCAGCGCTGCCTTGCCCTGTCCCAGCACGTCCACAGAGGTCATGGGCTTCGGATCCTGCTTCTGAAAAAGCTGCTCCGCCGCTTCCAGACTGTCCATGACATACTCCATCATGCGATCATGAATCAGCGGGAGAATCCCCTGACGGTTTCCGGCATCATCTCCCTGAATGTAATAGGCAATGCCGCGTTCCAGACGATCCACCGCCGGAAGTCCGCAGTTATGAGCAATATCAGTGGCCTTGGAGGACCAGGGAGAAATGGTGCCCGGTCTCGGAGTTACCAGATACAGCGTACCATAAAGCTCCTTCTCGGTAATACGGGGGCCGTAGGTCAGAATTTTGCCGAGAATCTCCTTCTCACTGTCAGACAAAGGAGAGGACAGACTGGCAAAATGCACATATTCGGCATAGACAGAGGTTATTTTCAGACCTTTTTCCGCAAAACCCTGAAGGAGTTTCTTTACACGGAATTCAGAAAGAGCAGGCGCTCCACGTAAAATTTCCATTATGATTTCTCAACTGTGAACAGAGATGCTCAAAGAGCCGGACACGATCCTGAAAGATCGCAGAATGACAAGAGTAATTATAGTGAACTCGTGCACAAAAATAAAGACAGGCACACTGGAACAGAACAGGACAGTAAAGCCCAGCTCGGTTTGCGTTTTATCATAGCTATTACTCAGCGCTGCACGCTGGTTATTGTATGCTCCCACTGTTCAAGGATTTATTGGTCAAGGATTT
>DFFT01000152.1 GCA_002372325.1 Succinivibrionaceae bacterium UBA3769
GATTCAAATGTTGATACCAGAAGCGATTTGCCAAATCTGCGAGGTCTTGACAAAAATACCGGAGTTCCCTTGATTCTGGCGATCTTCCTTATCATTTTTGTCTTATCTACATAGAGGATTCCATCCTTTCTCATGGCCCAAAAACCGGTCCTTCCCAAAGGCAGTCTGTCCATTTCCTCATCGCTGAGTATAGTTTTTCCCATCTCTGACTCCTCCGTTTGCTATAACAATTTACAGCCGAACAATCACAAGCGCCACTATTTTTCACCAGCCTCATGATAAAACTGCAAAGGTGTCAGTCAGAATACAGCAGCCCCCTTATAAAGGACTCTGTATCACTTCTCATAGCTAAGCCTTATCACCCAGAATCTGGTACTCCGTAAGCTTTTTCCGCGCCGGAGATATCACCATGCCGACCTTAATAAGCTTTATGCCTTCAGGAGTTACGCCGGAGTCGTAAGTTCTGAGCTGCTCCAGAGCCTCATTTATGGCCGCCTTCCGAGAAAAGCCCTTTCGCATCATTTTGAAGGCAATCACGAGCCTGGTGGCGCGGGTTCTGATTTCCATCCCCGAAAACCCTGAAGCGCTCATGCTCTTCCGGGATTTCAGAAAATCACCCCGGGGAAGCAGTGCGTAAATAAAGTCCCGAACATTGTCTTCATCTTCAAACAAACTGGCATGAGAGCCGCTGTCATAAGAACCAGCTCCGTCAGAGAGAACCTCATTAAAAATCTCAAAAATCCCGGCAATAGCACCGGAATCCGCGAGAGCTCCCGCTTCAGCCAGGCTGCTTCTGGCAGCTTCAGAGGGCATCATGCGGTTGCTGTCCAAATACAGCCTGAAGAGGGATTCCGCTTCCTCGTCATTGGGAAAGGCCAGTATGGCATGCGCTCTTGATTCTTGCCGCAAGGTAAAGTAGCCAGTCTGGTAAAGGAGCTTCTCCAGAGGAATCTCATCCGGTTCTGATTTTTCCATCAGCTTATCCCTGTCAACCAGGTAATCGGTGAGAATCCCGTCCTTCATCCGATAGCTCAGCATATTAAAACTAGCCCTGAAATCGGTGTTTTCGAGGTACTTCAGCAGAACTGCCGGGGCTCCGAGACTGGTGGCGTACCAGCAGTTTCTGAATCCCCATTCCGGATGCGCGAGAAACCACAGCACAGACCAGGGATTGTACACCGTTGTTTCAGCTCCAATGGCAAACTGAAAGCCGCCATACTGGGACTTCATGAAGTCGTACACCTCGGAAACGTCCATGTCCAGCACTGCGGCGGCATTCCGGACATAGGGATCAAAATACCGCCGGAGCTCCTCATCTGTAAAACCTAAAAACACGGAGTACTTATCATCGCTGCTGATATCCCAGAAATTGTCGAATGCCGATGAAAACAAAACGGAACTTCGGCTCAAAGCGCTTTACTGTCGCAAAGAAGCTCCAGGTAACAGCCATTATTTTGTCCATTTCGGCCTTATTCCCGGCATGGTGAATCCCAGGGCTGTCATATTCCTCAATAAGGAGCACCAGACTGCGGTCAGGTATCTGCTTGGATGCCTGATGAATGATAAATCCGGGCCAATAGTAATCCCCCCGAGCATCCTGGGGACTGATGCTGCAGATATCGGAAAGCTGACTTGTAAGATCCCGGGTCAGCATTTCCTCTAATTCAGCGCCAGAACAGCCGGCATATTTGGAGAAATCAAGATGAACGACCTTGTATGTCCTGTCAGTCCATTTGTTCTCGCCGGTATCTATATTCAAGTCCCTTAAAATCTCGAAGTCCTCGGGAAAACAGCGCTTTAAAGGCTGATGCCAAAAGGGATTTCCCGAATCTCCGGGGCCTTGTTAAATAAACCGGGGGGCCTTCAATCATGGCCAGACGTCTTATCATTTTCGTTTTATCGACATAGATGACGCCATCCTTTCTCATGGCTGAGAAGCTCTGCATCCCCAGAGGAAGCCTCTTCATGTCATCATCGCTAAGCAGCGCTTTCCCATTTCTCTCCTCCGGATACCTTGACAATTTACCGCCGCACGCTCACATGCACAGCATATCACTGCAACTCCGCATTCTTCTACCACAACTAAGCCTTTATCATCTGGAATCTGGCACTCTGCCGTTTTTTCTGTGTCGGGATATCACCATGCCGACTTGAATAAACTTTATGTCTTCTGCTGATAACAACAAATCTCTCAAAGAATAAACTGTGACGTACTGTCCAACGTACTTTTCAAGACGCTCACAGGTAGCAGTGACAACCACCAATAGGCTCTAAGTCGCTCTCCGGCGTATCGTGCCATATCATGAGTCTGACAATCTATGATGCACCTCTATCATAATAACCTTCCAAATGATCTTTATCCCCGTACTTCCAGACAGATCCGATTAGACGTGCCCGTAATTGATCATCTCACACTGATGCTTACACCTGTCTAAATAGCACAACAATGATAGTTATCATGTTTAGCAAAAAGTATTAACGCTCCAAAACGTGACAAAACGCTCCGAAATACGACAAAACGCTCCGAATTACATTGCTTTTGCTACATTTTTTTTGATATTATCACATCAATAGAAAGGAGTGTGCTATGTACTATACCGAGATTACCAAAATTATAGAAGCCGGCATAAGAAAAGATCCTGCCAAGGTGGCCAGTTATTCTCGCCTTCTTGCAAAAAAACTGAGTGCTGATGGTGAAGAAAGAGCAAGCAATCGGATATTGTCCTTGTTGGATAAAATGGGGAATGGTCATGCTGTCATGGATGCCTTGACAGCAGTTCCCGTGGATCAGGACAGCCGACTTGATATTGCAGATATTGACTACGATCCTAGAGTAGATCATCTTATTTTAAACGAGTCTGTGCTGGCGATGCTCAGTGATTTTCAGGATACGATTCAGAACAAAAATAAAATGATGTCTCTCGGACTTGAGTTTCGTAATACACTTCTTTTGTATGGCCCCCCAGGATGCGGCAAGACGAGCACAGCCAAGTATCTCGCATCGAAACTTGAACTGCCGCTTGTAACTGCACGATTTGATACACTTATTTCTTCTCTTCTCGGTAATACAGCAAAGAACATTCACCGTATTTTTGACTTTGCGAAAAAACAGCCGTGTATCTTACTACTTGATGAGTTTGATGCTATCGCCAAAGCAAGAGATGATGTCCATGAACTGGGCGAATTAAAAAGGGTGGTGAACAGTCTGCTTCAGAATATTGATGACTTTTCTCAGGACGGCATTTTGATAGCAGCTACAAATCATGCCCATCTGCTAGATTCTGCGGTATGGAGAAGATTTCAAACTGTAATCGAACTTCCTAAACCAGGCAGTGATGAGATACGCAGGTTTATCGAATGCTTTCCCAAAGTGACCGATAATATCGAAATTAACGAGCCTGAATGGAGAACCATTGCAGGGTCAATGGCCGACTTATCGTGTTCAGATATAAAAGACATTGTCCAGAACACCCTGAAAAAAGCAGTCCTTAAGAAAAAGACCGCCATTGAGTGCGCTGATTACCTTGTCGAGGTATTTCTTTTCAAAAATCACGGAAACTACAACCAAGAGGGAGTGGTACATTTTTTATACGAAAAAGGCGTCGCTCAAAAGCAAATCGCAAGATACTACTCCATATCAGAAAGGCAAGTTCGAAACTATCTTGGCAAGGGAATGAATAAATGATGGCTAAGGAATTACCAATCAAGTTTTTTGAGAAACGTATAATTGATGAGCAACTTACGGAACCCGGTGGGAATAAAGAATTTCCCAAATGGGTTTTGAAAGACGATGATCTCGCCATTCGATCCCAGCGTCTTGCAGAAGGTCTGGCACAGGTCGCAGCTATTTTTGAGTTGTATAGAGTTGAAGAACGTGCACTTCCTATGGTTATGATCACTACTGTAACTGAGGAAGCTATCGCAAAAACTCACCGAAGAGCTATAGTTGATCTTCTCAATAGTGATAACAATGCCAATGTTATAGGCATTGAGCCTGTTAGGAAGAAAAAATCAACGGATGCTTCAGAAGATGACATTTCTAGGCCGGACGTCAAGACAAAGGAGCCAAAAGAAACCAGGAAGCTAATGTCCATTGTAACAACGGACACACTGATATCAAATATCAACAATGCGCTGCAGGACACACAAGGTTCCGCAAAAATCATATCTTCAATTGCCGATATCAAGCCTTTTGAAGTGTGGAGTGATGATTATAATCCAGACAACAAAGCCTATTGCGTGATACTGATTGATTACCAAAACTCCTATAGAAACCAGCTGGCACAAACATTGTTCAAGAGTCAGTGCGCTGCTCATGGTATTACAATCGACAGAGAGACCCGATACTCGTCTGAAATGAGGTTGTATAGGGTAAGCCTTGAAAGCATGACAGACATGGAAGTCGTTCGTAATATTGAGGGTGTGCAATCTATCGAAGAAGCAATCCCCATTCGTGCGGATCTGGACTCCTTTGATGATGCCTCTGTTACTGCTGTCAAAAGCCCTGTTGAAGGGAAGGATTACCCTGTTGTAGGAGTTTTAGACAGTGGCATCCAGAAGAATAATTATCTCGCTCCCTGGCTTCTTGACCAATCAGAAGAGTATTATGAAGCAACTCTTCAGGATAAGTGTCACGGATCGATGGTTGCATCGATTTTGGAATACAGTGACGAACTGAATGGAACGGATTATTTTTCAACAGACGGTGTAATGATGCTTGAAGCAGTGATTGCACCGAATTTAAAGAAAGAAAATGCATATCCTGATGATCTGATAGACAATGTCCGTGATGCAATTGAACGACATCCGGATATAAAAATTTGGACGATGTCTGCCGGAACTACTGAAGAGTGTGATACCGATGCTTTCTCGAAATACGGTATGGCTCTCGACAACATTGAAGATGAAAATCATGTCCTTATCATCAAATCCGTCGGGAATAGTTATGCTTTTATGAACGGCGGCAATGAGAGAGTAGCCAAAATGGCAGACTCCGTTCGTTCCCTTGTTGTTGGTTCGATTGCCAATGAAAAAGGCAGGTACGATCTTGCGGAGATTAATATGCCTTCGCCATTTACAAGAACAGGACCTGGACCATCATATATCATAAAGCCGGATCTCGTTGCCTATGGTGGTAACGCAGGAGTACATCCTAATGGCTATATGACAACTACTGGCGTTAAGACCTTTGATTTATCCGGATGTCCTGCCAGAGCCCCCGGAACAAGTTTTGCAACTCCTTGGGTTGCCAGAATAGCCGCTGAATTAAATTTTCTCTTAGAAGGCGATTTCGATCCTCTGCTCATAAAAGCTCTTATGATTCATAACGCCTGGTATCCAGCCGGGGATGCAATGACGATGGAAGATAAGATTAAATTTATGGGATTCGGCATGCCAAGAGGTACGAAAGACATTCTTTACAACTCAGAAAATGAGATAACTCTTGTTTTGAGAGACTCTCTCCAAAAAGGAACATTCATAGACATCCTTGATTTTCCGTTTTCAAAAAGTCTCATAGGAACTGATGGCAGGTATCACGGACATATTACAGTAACACTGGTTAGTTCTCCGCTCTTAAAACCGTCAGAGGCAACCGAGTATTGCCAGTCGAACATCAACGTAGCCTTTGGCACAATGGAAGATATTAAAGAAAGGGATACATCAAAACACACTATAAGAAATCCCTATGGTGCAAAAGACGCTAAAAATATTATTCATGACAGCCTGTATAGCCGTAAGATCTTTGATGTACTTGAAGGAAAGACGTTTGGAAAAGAGCGTACTCTTCTGAGACAGGGTAAAAAGTATTATCCCGTAAAGAAATACGCTGTCAATCTGGACGAGATGACAGAAGCTAATCGAAAAAATTATCTTGATGGTAGCAGAAAATGGTATATGAAGGTCGAAGGCATTTTCAGAGATGCTGTCGAGCGAGAGACAAAGGATACCGGAGAGGTGCTTAAGCAGGAATTTTGTATTCTTGTAACCATACGGGATCCTGCGGAAAAGGTTCCTGTATATAACGAGGTAACGCAACAATTACACCAGAAAGGTTTCGTTTACTCGAATGTCCGTCTTAAGAATGAAATCAGGGAGCATGTCCAAGGAGCGACAGTGTTATAAATCGTTTGAATGACCTGCACAAGATGATTAATGTCTAAACCCGGGATGCTTGAAGAATCCAAGAGTTGGGACTCTAATATGGACTTAGCCGGCGCCCTTAGGAATGAGGAGAAGGGGGGAAGAATGAGAAAAAAGGCCGGAGTTTTCAGAAGAAAGCTGCTAACCCCGGCCCGCCTGTTACTCCTGCTCCGGCTCCATGTAGGTGATGTAGTGCTTCAGCATCTCCTCGCAGTCAGCGGCGATTCTTGGAGAAACGATGAGCACGATGACGGAGAAAGGCTTCTTGCCCTCCCAGGAGGCCATGTTGGACACCGGATAGCACTCCCCCTGCACGCCGTGGATCACGAAGGGATATCCCTCCCCGAAATCGAAGATGCCCTTAAGACGGAGCACGGCCTCGCCGAACTGCCGGCACAGCATGGAGAAGGTGTTCATGACGCTGATGCGGTTAAGGGGCCGGTCATACTCCACGGCTACGGTCTCATAGCTTGAATGGGTGGGCAGCGCCTTGGTGGTGACGCCGGACTGCTTCACCGGGGTCATGCCGGCGGCCAGCTTGTAGTCCTTTCTCCGGGAGTTAACCCACTTCATAATGGTGCCCAGATCCTTGGGGGTGTTAAAGATCTCAAAGGCCACAAAGGCATCCATGGGAGCCTTGCCCGGAGAGGATTCGAAGATCAGGGCGTCCGGATTGAGGTCGTGCGCGGTAACCCGCAGGGACTCGATTTCCTCCGGGGTGATACGGTCGCACTTGGAGATAATGATCTTGTCGGCGAGAGCGATCTGCTTTACGGATTCGTAGTTTTTGGCGAGCTCGGTCTTGCCGTTCACCCCGTCCAGAATGGTAATGGTGCCCGCAAAGGCATAGTTGTATTCAATGTCGATGTAGTTAAAGAGCAGATTGATAATGGGAGCGGGATCCGCAATGCCGGTGGTCTCGATGATCACCCGGTTCACCTCCAGCTCGCCGTTGTCCCGCACCTCTATGAGATAGTGGAGCACATTCACCAGGCCGTCCTGAAGTGAACAGCAGATGCAGCCGTTCTGCAGGAGAATGGCCGGATGATCCTTGCTGATGAGCTTGTCGTCAATGCCCACCTCGCCGACTTCGTTAATGATAAGAACGGTGCCCTTCATGTCGGGGCTGCCCACCACCTCGTTCAAAAGGGAGGTTTTGCCGCTTCCCAGAAATCCGGTAAGTATCTGCAGGGGAATTAATTTCTTTTCAGCCATGTTGCGATCCTTTAAAAGCCTTTCAGCCTTTGCTTTCCTGTAACAGCCGTTCGGCTGTCTTGACACGTTTTTCAATTTCAGCCCAGTTATTATCAAGCATCAGTCTGGGGCTTACTATATGAGAGGTGCAGACTGCTGCCACGTTATCCAGCGCAAGATACTCCGGAATCTTGTCCAGAGTGATGCCTCCGGTGGCCATGATCCTGACGTCGTACTCGGGATACAGGCCGCCGATAAAGGAAGCGCCGCCCTTTTGTTCCGCAGGATAAAACTTCACTACCGAAAACCCCAGCGTAATAACCTGTCCCAGCATCTCGGCGTTGCTTACCGCCGGGATATAGGGAATGCTGTGGAGACAGGCATACTTGATGAGCTCGGGATCAAACACCGGAGAAATCGTAATATCCATGCCCAGGAAGGAGGCCCGGCGGATATCCCGGGGGGAACGGCAGGTGCCGGCCAGAAGATAGATTTCCGGATAATCCCGGCGGGCGATGTTAACGAAGGCCTCCATAAACCGGGAATCCATTTTCATTTCCAGCGTCCGAAAACCCGCCTGATAATAAAGATCCACCAGCCTTTCCAGCTGCTCGGGCTTTACCGCATCGATAATGGGGATGAGCCTGCTTTCCGCAATGAGCCTGAGGAGATTATCCTGAAAGCAGCCCCGGCCGCCGGAGAGTTCCTTCATGAGCGCTGTTCCCGAATTCCCGTTACTTAAACCTTATCTTCCCGAATTATCATTGTCATCATCGTCGTAATCAAATTCGTCGTCATCCATCATGCCGTCGGTGAGAATGTCGAAGATGCCGTCATCGTCATCATCCTCATCTTCATCGGGATCGTAGAAAAAATCATCATCCCGGCCGACAAACATGGCAAAGTCGTCATCATTGCCGGTAACCCGGCCGTCGGCGTCCACCGGCCGTCCGTCCTCGTTGAATATCACATTGCTCTCAAAGGAGCCGTTTTCATCGCTGGTGTAATAGGTTTCCTGACTGATATTGCCGTTTTCGTCATAAAGATCCCGATTCGGATCCCGGGGATCGTACTTCACGATCTCCTCGTCATCCTCTCCTGAAACCGCTTCATTATCGGGCACAAACTCGAAATCGTTCTTTTTCATGGCCGTCTCCCAGACACCTTAAAAACCGCTTTTTTCCGGAAAAGATCTCCCCTTTCCGGAATTTTGCGCCATCATAACAGCAGGTGCTATTTTAAGCCAAATGACCAGGCTTTTCTGAAAAAAATTATCACCCCCGCCGGGGCGGCCCGGTTTCCGGGCTCCCCGGCCTTTCCCGGAGAACCCGGGAAGGACTCTGTTCAGTCTGCTATCTGCTGATGCTGTTTGACAGGCAGAAAAACCGGCAGGTAAAGAGCCCGCCATAACCTTATAAGCCACGGACGAAGTTAAAGTATAAAGGATTTTCTTAACCGTTTTCCGGTCTTACAGATCCCCCTCACAGCTTATCAAGATCCCAGTTCAGATATTCAGGCTCGCCCAATCGGAGCTTCTTCTGCGGATCCGCATCTTCAAGATCAATCCAGATGTCTCCGTTACTCAGGAGTTCTCCGCCGCACACCGGTGCAAATTCCTTGGTGTAAAGGGGGATTCAAGCTAGCTCGGATCTAATAAGGCTAATTCATCAAAGCAGTCAAATACTCTAGCAATCAGCGGGAACAATTCACCAGAATCCCAAAGGACGGCGCTATTCCTCCGGATACTCGCCCGCCGAGACGTCTATCCGTGACTTTGTCGCGCTGAGAGATTAAATGCCCAGCGGATGTAGCTTTGCTGAGGGAGCGAAGTCCACTGCTGTGTTCTCATTCATTTCATAAAACCTCCAAAGTTCATGGAGTTGACCTGGATTATCTTGAATTTCTGTTCAGGTACATGAGCATTCACAGAGATGAAATGAAAGATGAATCGCTGTCTGATGAAAGAAGAAATGCTATTCCTGAGCAGGCAATGCCATGGATATTTAAGAAGGCCTGAAGTGCTGACTTTAGACCTAATACAATTTTTCATTAAATGTGACGCACACTTCATGAAAATACATATGTTTTCGAATTAATTGATGCTGTTGTTTCATGTCATCTCTGAAGTTTTGTGATCAGCATGAGTGTTTGATTATCGATAATCTATTATTCTGTTGTGCAGTGAATGGAAAATTCCCCCCTTTTGTTGTTCTTTAAGACAGGATTATGATTATGAAAGTCAGCATTTCCAAACTTTCTGTTGCAGTGATCGCGGCTATGAGCTTATCCGCATGCGGCGGCCACAGTCACAGCAATGCCAATAACAATCAAAATATCGAGGATGAAGCCGTTTTTTTTTGATGTGCAGGTAGTGGATGGCTCATTGGAGAATGCCTGCGGCTTTGTTGATCTGAACCTGAACTACCAGCAGGATGAAAGTGAACCCCGGGCTTGTACCGATTATTTGGGCAAGGCTCGTTTTGAGGTTAAGAAGTCTTCCCTCAAAACGGAGGACGGCACTGATCGCAGCAGGCTCAAGCTGATTTTTGAGGCGAAGAAAGGTTCTGCCATAAACCACCTGTTTGGTCAGAAACAGGGCTTTGTCATGGAACAGGATCTGTTTTTTTCCGGTTATGCCTTCGTCAAGAACGGCGTCATCGGAAATGCCGTAGTATCACCCTTCTCAACCTTCGTATCCACTGCTCATGATGCCACCGGATCCGGAGAACTCTCTCAGGAAATTTACGAATCAAATATCGATGATCTGGGTGAGATTTTTGGTATCCAAAGAGGAACACTCAATAAGGAGTATGGCAATAAAGACATTGCCGGTCTTTCCAAGGATGAGGTCAGCGTTCTCCTTCCGGAAATTGCCGGGGAAATACTAGTGAGAAACGATCTGCTGCCGGATGCCATTGCTGATTTGAAGGAAGGGGCGGAAGACAGTGAATTCACTCAGGAACTGGTTGTGTCGCAAATATCGGCATATAAGGGCAATGTGGATGCCGCCGCTCTGGAAATTGCCAAAGTTATTGATGAGAGCAAGTCTGAATCTGAGATTGTTTCAGATTCCATAAAAGCACTGGAAGAAGCTGCCAAAATTAACCCTGAACCCGAGCCTGACCCCGAACCCGAACCTGAGCCCGAACCTGAACCTGAGCCTGAGCCTGAACCTGAGCCTGAACCTGAACCTGAGCCTGAACCTGAACCTGAGCCCGAACCCGAGC
>DFFT01000051.1:0-4756 GCA_002372325.1 Succinivibrionaceae bacterium UBA3769
AACCGGCGGCATTCAGAACCCCGAAGCTCCCACCCTGGACGCCGGCCCGGCAACCGCCCGCATTCAGAACCCCGAAGCGCCCACTTTGGACGCTGCCCCGGTAACCGGCGGCATTCAGAACCCCGAAGCGCCCACTTTGGACGCTGCCCCGGTAACCGGCGGCATTCAGAACCCCGAGGCTCCCACTTTGGACGCCGCCCCGGTTTCCGGCGGTATACTTAATCCCGAAGCTCCCTTGCTGTCTCCGGAGGAACCTGTTTCCGGTGCCGCAGAGGATACTTCAGACTCCCGGCAGGAACCGGCAGCGAGCGCTCCGGAAACCTCCTTTGCCGCCCCGGAAACAGTGTCAGAGCCCGAGATTCCCGAGACTCAGCCCGTCTCTCCTTCTGATTCTCAGGCGGAGGAGAGCCGCAATGCCAGAAAGGAAGAGCTCATAAACACCCTGTTCGGCCGCGGGAAGCCGGAGCAGTCGGTGTCCGAGCCGGCCCCGGAGCCTGTTTCAGAACCAATTTCTGAACCTGATTCCGCATCTTCCGAGCCTCAGGAGGATTTCCTTAATTTCGGATCCGACGAGGAACCCGCCGCGGCAGGCGTTCCGGAAACTCAGATTACCGAGCCTGAAGCTCCGGCGGAGCCCCCTTATGAGGATCCCCGTTCCGCCCGGAAGGCCGCCATTCTGAATTCCCTCATGGGGAAGAAGAACGGCTCTCAGGATAACAATAATGCCGGAGCCTCTGTCACTGCCCCGCAGCCGGAGATCAAGAGGAAGAATGATCTTCTGAAATCCCTGGCCGGTTCCGGACCCTTTGTTTCCCCCTCCGCAAAGGCTTCCGCCCCCGAGGCCGCAGCCCCGGAGACTCCGGCAGAGGACAGCGCCGCCCCGGCCGCTCCCCAGACTCCGGAAAAGCCCGCTGCCCCCGGCGGCTTTAACATGGAAAGCTTCCTGGGCCGCAAGCTCCCCAAGCCCGTGAAGAAGAAGCAGGAGGAGGAAACCGAAAACGCCTACGGCCACAAGAATCTCAAGCTTAAGGGCAGCACGGTGGGCTTCACCCTGCCTCCGGAGCAGCAGGCCCGGCTGGAAAAGAGAAGAGAACAGGAAAGACTGCAACGGGAAGCCGAAGAGCGGGCCCGTCAGGAGCAGCTTGAGGCCGGGCTCAGGAAGCAGAGAGAGCAGGAAGAAGCCCGCTCCGCCGAGCTCCGGAAACAGGCTACCAGCTTCTCCGATGTGCCGGAATCCGATCTCGTGGTGCAGAATACCGTAAATCCGCTGATGCCGGAGGGCCGGGAAACTGAAACCGGGAAACCGGATGTGGCTCTCACCGGAGTGGCGGACAATACCCCGGACGAGCTGGCCATTACCGAGGAGGAAGCCAGAGAACGGGAGAGATACCGCGCCGAGGCTGAGCGTCTGGCCCGGGAGGAGGCAGCCCGCAACGCTCCCAAGATTAATAAGGAAGAGCGCTTTGCCGATCTCATGAAGAAGAACTCCGAGCTCCGGGAACAGCGCGCCGAGGCTGAAAAGAAGGCCAAGGAAGAGAAGAAGCGCAATCTTCTGGACAAGTTCAAGAAGAAGACCGAGGAGCTGGAAAACAAGCGGCGTTCCCGGGAGGCTCTGAATTCCGTGGAGCGGATCCCCGAGCCCGAGGAGCAGCAGGCTGAGCGGCAGAAGGTTGAGAAGACCGGCCGCAACATTGAGCTTGCCGGCAACACCACCGGCTTCACCCTGAACCAGAATCAGATGGATGCCATTGAGAAGCATCGCGCCGTGCAGCGGGACATCATCGAGAAGGAACGCCTGCAGAAGCTGGAATGGCAGAAGCCCAAGGAAAAGCATGCTCCCACTAACTTCCAGATGACCGAGCAGCCTTCCGTGTTCAAGGTAAACGAAGAAGAAAATGCCAAGTTCGCCAAGAAGCGGGAGATCAACAAGGTAGCCAAGGGCGAGGCCAAGGAAGCCGAAAAGCTGAGACAGGAATCCGAGCATGAGGAAATGCTCCGCAAGATGAACATGGTCAAGGCCATCGAGGAGTACAATCTCGACGGCCAGACCTCGGATTTTGTGTTCGATCCTTCCCAGATCAAGCCCTCCGAGCCTGCCGATCTCGAAGACTTTGTCATGACTCCCGAGCGTCAGGAGCGGCTGAGACGCTTTGAGGCCAGCACCCGTCCCGAGGTAGAAGTGAAGCGGGATCTGGGGGGAGCCAGTCTCTTCCGGAGCGAGGAAGGCACGATCAAGAAGCCCCGGTCCGGCTCCGGCCGCCGTACCGGCTCCGTGGCAGGCTTTAATGCCGGTCTCTTAAGCGATCAGCGGCAGAAGGTGGTGCGCGCCGTAACCAACGAAGAGCGCAGCATGCAGGATCTGGCCGCCGTGGACAAGGCCATTATGGAGCGGGTGCAGGCTCTGAACAATCAGGCTGCCAGCCAGCCCAAGCCGCAGATCCGCACCACCGTTACCCAGGCGGTGGAGTCCCATACCGTGGAGGTGGTGGCCCAGAAGAGCATTTCCTCCGGCGAGCATGTGGCTCTTGACGTGTCCCGGGAGGCTCCGGACAATTCCGAGCTGGCCGTGAGCGCCGAAAACAAGTCCCGGGCTCCCCACGTTGCCGTTCAGGAAAGCTCCGAGCAGATCACTCTGGAGCCGGATGTGGCCGTGGAAGCCCATACCACGGTGGCGGAAAACCATGAGTTCCCGTATACCGGAAAGCCCTACAATCCTCCGGTGGATCTGGGCATGATCAGCATTCCCACCTTCGGCGGCACGGTGATCATCAACAATCACAAGCATACTCTGGATCGGCCTCTGGTAATGAGCCAGAGCCTGGCTATCTTCGAGAATGATGAAAACACCGTGATCCGGATCTTCGGGAGCGGCGTGCTCAATGCCAACATGATCGCCAAGCTTCTGGCCATGATCGAAACCCCCATCGCCATGAAGGGCATTGACTGGCCGCTGACTCTGGCCAAGAACGAATCCAATGATATTGTGGGCTGTGTCCTCAATAAGGAAAACACTTCCTCCCTGCAGAGCCTCTGCAAGTCGCTGGATTCCTCCTCCTTTGTCATCCTGAACCGCAAGAATCTGGTGAAGATGGCCATCAATCTGGTGGAAAAGGTGGTAGCCCTGAACAAGATGAACATCTTTATCGGTCAGGGAGACATGAACTCCATCGTGGTGGACGGCGATGACGAAGTGTCCTTTGTGAACATGGAGCGCTGCCAGATCGGGGATTACCTCTACACCACCATGCCCAGCGGCATTATTCCGCCGGAGCTGAATGACGAGGAACCCACCTGCGCCGATGAGCTTTCCGACCGTTATGTGGTGGCCGAGGTGCTGTTCCGCATCTTCTTCCTGGGCCGCGGCCCCTATGTGAAGAGCAGACGGCAGGGCGTTATTGAAAACCAGTACTCCGCCTTCCGCTTCCCCACCAACTACTACGATGAGATGACGGCTCCCATGGATATCAGCCTTTATATCTGGAGCTTCTTCCCCGAGTATATCCGGAAGGCCTTTATCGATACCCTGAATTACGGCTATCATAACCGCGAGCTCCGGGTGGACTGCATCCGCTGGCTCTTCTTCCTGAAGCGCTGGCTGGAGGACTTCGATCAGAACAAGCTGTCTCCCATGGCTTATGAGATCAAGCCTTCCCGCATGAACATCGGCAATGCCTCCGACATGGTGGCCTGCAAGATCTGCCAGTGCCCGGTAACCAAGACCGAATCCGTGGCTACCGACGGTCTCTGCCATAACTGCTTTACCCAGCGGGGCAAGCTCCATGTGTGCGACTGCTGCAACCGGGAGTTTATGGTCAGCTACCGGGATCTGATGGTGGGCACCGATGAATCCCGCCGGATCTGTCATGACTGCCGGGTGAAGTTCCATCGCATCAATGCCATTGTGAAATGCCATAACTGCAGCCGGAACTATACCGTATCTGACGGCGATCTCACCATGTTCGGCGAACGGGTGTACAGCACCTGTCCGGAATGCCTGAAGAAGATCCGGGCCAAGGAAGCTCTGGGCCTCGCTCCGGTGCCCGAGACTCCCGCCCCCGAAGCCCGTCTTAACGGCAATCGGGACGTGATTAACTCCATCATTTCCGGCAAGGCCGGGAAGGCGGCGCAGAAGGAACCTGACGAACCCGCGTGCTGATAATGCATGCAGGCCTTCCCTGAGGGAGGGCCTTTTTGTTGCTGAACCGATAAGAACCGTTTCTGGCGGTTATTTAAGTTTCCCCGGGAAGGGTAAATTTGCGGGGAAGGTTTGACGGATGAATCATTCCGGAACATAATGGCAGTGATAACAGCTGCCGCCTGATTTGCCGCCGCGTCTTAAGACATACCGCCGGCCGGCATCAGCAAAGCTGTTACCGGAGCCGTTTTTTTAGGATGTTTTAAATTGATTACTTTATACCTTGTTGACGATCACGATCTGGTTCGCGCCGGTATCAGAAAAATACTGGAAGATTTCCGGGGCCTTCGGGTGCTCGGAGAGGCCACCACGGGAGAAGAAGCCGTAACCTGGTGCCGGGAGCATCAGGTGGATGTGATTCTGATGGATGTGAGCATGCCGGGAATCGGCGGTCTGGAGGCCACCAAGCGCATTCTCAGGTACAATCCAGACGGCAAGGTGCTCATGCTTACGGTGCATACCGATGATCCCATCCCCGCCCAGGTGCTGAAGGCCGGAGCCGCCGGTTATCTTACCAAGGGCGCTGCTCCCGAGGAGATGCTGAAGGCCATTCAGGAGGTT
>DFFT01000051.1:4807-7593 GCA_002372325.1 Succinivibrionaceae bacterium UBA3769
AGGAGGTTTACGCCGGCCGCCGCTATCTGGAGCCGGACATTGCGCAGCGCATGGCCCTGGAACGCTTTCCGGGGAACGGCAAGCATGAGGTGGGGGAGGACATGAACCCCTTCGGCATTCTGGCGGAGCGGGAGTTCCAGATCAGCGTCATGATCGCCCAGGGCCACAAGGTCAGCGAAATTGCCGACAAGCTGGCCATCAGCCCCAAGACTGTCAATTCCTACCGTTACCGGGTGTTCAAGAAGCTGGGCATTAACGGGGATGTGGAGCTCACCCGTCTGGCGCTCCGGCATAATATTGTTCCCAAATAACGGGAACCGGAACAGCGAAGAGACAAATTGACAGATTAACCTGTGGCGGCAATTTCGTTTCCCTGATCTTATCAGCATAGTTTGTCGCAGCGGTATTGTTTGCAAATCACAGAAAGAGGTCTTGTCAGAAAACGGGGCCTCTTTTCTTATTTATTCCGGAAAAATACAGTCAAATGCCAGTGCTGCGGTTTGATATTGTCAAATATGCCTGATATAATTTTTATTATTATATCCGTCCGTAATGCCGGGCAGGGCCGGACGGTGTTTTGAGTAATTTTCGGAGAGCGCATGTCTCATATTTACCGGGAAAAGCGGGAAATTCCCATTCCCGAGAACGGCCATATCAACAAGCATGACGGGAGAGTTTTTGTGTTCCTGCCCGCCGCCGGCAATGCCAGAATGCGGGACTTGAAGCGCATGAATATCGGCAGGGCCGCCACCGAAAAGACCATGTATCCCAATGAGAATTTCCGGTTTTACTTCCCGGATCTCTGGGAAAAATACTATGGCGGAACCGCGGATCCCCTGAAGCGCGTCCTCCGTCCGGGCATGTATGCCCTCATCCTGGGGATCTCCTATGAGAACGGTTTATATGAAAGGCTTCTTGAGGTGTTCGGAGCCGCCGGGGCGAATCTTTTGCTGGATTATGCCATGGATGCGGTCGGGGATTATTCTGCGGAGTCTCCGGAATGCCCGGACAGCCGGAGTTCGGAGGTGCGGTTTTCAGAAACGGAGCGGGGGGCAGATGAGGCGGAGGAGGCTGAAGCCGGGAACGAAGAACTGTTCGGGCGGGGGATTACCGCGGAACAGTGTTCCGATTTCATGTCAAAATGGCTTCATGAATGCCTGAAAAGAAACGTCACTCAGGCCTGGATCGCCATAGACGGATCTCATAACGACGGAGAGTCTCAGAACTTCGGGGCAAACTATCTCTGCGCGGTCTCAGCGGAAAACGGGCTCCCTATTGCTTTTTCTGCGTATCAGGGGATCTCGGAAGATGTCGGGGATTTACATAGAATCATTGCGCTTTTGAACGTTCACGGGATCATTGTTAAGGGAATTATCCTCGATCCCGGCTTTGCCACCCAGGAGATGCTGGATCATCTCAGAAGCTTGCATCTTCCCTTTGTTATGATGCTCAGACCTGACTCTTATGGCTATGCCGCAATGCTGGAAAAGCACGGGCGGGAAATCCGGGGCCGGCTGGATCATCTTGTTAACGGGGAGGGAATTTTTGGGATAGCGGAAAAGCGGCGGATTTTTGAGAAGAGTTCCCCGCATGATTTTCTGCACCTCTTTTATGACCTGACAAAGGGCTCGGCCGCGGCAGCTTCCCTTATCCGCCAGGCTGTTAAGGCCAAAAAGGACATGGATGCCGCCGGAGCTCGCGGAGAAAAGCCCGTTCCTCCCGAGCATCTCCGGAAATATTTCAGAATTACGGAAAACCCTGATGGCGCCTTTGCTGCGGACTATGACAATGATGTATTGCAAAAGGTTATTGACCGGCAAGGCTTCACGGTCATCGGAACCTCAGAGGACTTCGGCCCCGGGGAAACCTGCAGAATATACAGCCTGAGAGGGAGCCCTCAGCCTGGAGGGAGCTCTCAGCATGCAGTAAGCTCTGCCGGAGCATCCTCCCCGGATGCGGCCATGAGCCGGTTTCTGGCTTATTTTGTGTCAGGGATTATCAGAAATGAAATTGAGCGACGCTGCCATAAGCTGGGCCTTGATATGAACGCCGCCATGCGGGAAATTGCCGGCATCGAAATAATGCTGCAGCAAAACGGGAATTACCTTGCCATTCATAACGAAACCGCCCGGGCCAGGCTTTTACTGGCAAGCTTTGACATCCTCCCCGAGGATTTTGATGTTATTGCGGCTGAGGTGACCGCCAGGTTTTCTTCCGCCGCGGACAGTTCGGAAGAAACAAATCCGGTAAGAAAAAAGCCGCCCCGCGCCTTCATCAAAAGAGAGCCAGGGAGACCGAAGAAAGAGAGCGGAAGCGAAACCGCGAACCCCGGCGAGACTGATTCCGGAACGCCAAAGCAGGAAACCCGCGGGAGACCTAAAGGCAGCAGAAACCGGAAAACCCTGGAAAGAGAAAGACTCCTGGCCGAGGGAAAGATCAGTCTTCCGGAAAAGCGCTCTCCGGGCCGGCCCAAAGGGAGCAAAAACAAGCCTAAGACCGATGAGCCAAAAGAAAAAAGAGGCCCCGGAAGACCCCGGGGAAGCAAGAATAAGATACACCCGTGGATGCAGCAGGACAAAAATACACCAATGTTATCTGAATGATACGGCAGAGCCCCGCCCCCGCCTTGAGATTTTATTTCAGCTTTTTCCCCGCAACGGTGCATTCCTTTTTGCAGAAACAGATGCCGTAGGAATGAACTGCTTTAATATCCTTTCTTTTGAGGTACGGGTCGGCATATTTCTTTCTGATTATCTGATCAATGGCATCCTCGGCAATCAGAAACT
>DFFT01000136.1 GCA_002372325.1 Succinivibrionaceae bacterium UBA3769
CTAGCATTTTGGGAAAGTTGTAATACACTGAACTTGAGAATAAGAGCTAAGGACGTTCCATGATCACCAGACTGAAAACAGTGAACTTTAAAGCTCTTCATAACACCGATATCAGATTTTGCGATTTTACCGTGCTTATCGGAAACAACGCTTCCGGAAAAAGTTCTGTGATTCAGGCCATTGATTTTCTGATTACTTCATGCAAAGCTGAATTTTCCGCTTTTCTGGAACAAATAGACTTGGAAGCCTCTGATATCCTGTCTCTGCTATCGGAAACCAGTAGCAATAAGATAAGTTTTTACAGTGAATGGGATATTTGGCAACCTGAAGGAACGTCTCTTCGCCTGTCCTGGGAAATGGAAATCGAAGTTATGGAGACTGGCGACATTCACCTCATTCATGAACTTATCACAGACCTTGACAGCAAAGAGACATTGCTTTCCTATGATAGCAGCCGAAAGCCCCATTGCCTGACAGTCGCTGAAGCAGACGGACAGGAAAGAAACTATCCTTCGCTTACGTTAACATCCTCATCGCTGTATCTCTTGCTCAGGGATGCAAATGATACGACAAGCCTTCCCAAACTCACGGCATTCAAAAATTTTTTGGTTAATTCCTATTCGTATAACGTGCTCTCACCAGAGGAAATGCGTCAAAGCAATCGCGGCCAGATTAAATTCATCGGCACTTCCGGAAGAGATCTCTCGGCATACATAAAGGGCATGGCACCAGAAACCAAAAAATCTATCCTCTCAAAATTACGAACTCTCTTGGGTAATACAGTAACTGATATCAAAACCAAAACGGTAAATCCCGGATGGAGTAAAGTCGAAGCAGTTGAGCTTTACGGAAACAACAGGATTACAGTGTCTGCCAGAAACATGAGCGATGGCATGCTACGTCTGATCGCCATTGTTGCCATAAGCGAATACAAGGCTCCATCTCTTATACTGGTGGATGAAATTGAAAACGGGATTAACACCAGACATGCCGAACAGCTTGTTAAATTGCTGCAGAACACATGTAAAAAGCATCACCAGCAGATTATCGTATCAACCCACAGCACCGTCTTTCTGGATTACTTCCAACCCCAGAACATTGTCATGTTCTTCAGGGACTGCGCTACCGGATACACCAGATCTGTAACCATGTCTGATATCCCAAACATACAAGAGCTTTGCGAATACATGTTTCCAGGCGAGATAATTCTCAATATGTCCAATCAGGAAATTGCCGATGCTTTCCTGAAAACGAACGCGGGAGCGCACATTGACTGATATTCTGATAACCGGAGAAGGTCCCACCGATTATGGCTGGAAAAGCTTCGGCAGCGACAACTGGCATGAAGGAGCTGCAGCCATACTGCTCCGGAGATGCGCTGAAGCCAAGCTGCGGGAAAAAGGAGACGGTGATGAACTTAATCTCCATTTCGCCGATCGCAAGGATGTGGAGGCTTTTAAGCTGCAACGAAGTCTCAATTACCATAGTCTTAAAGGCAAAAGCATTCCTGCTCTCAGATTTTACATGTTAATGAAAGATCGTTAACTTAAAGAAGGAATAAAGTATTCCGCCGGGGTTTACTGCTGCGATGCTGATCACTCTGCCAACACATCACCAAGTCAGCTTTTTGGCAAAATCTACAGCCAAATCGACGAAGCTGCCACCGTGGCAAAATCCCGTTATTCCGGTAATAAGAACACTCCGCTGATTCCGATGGTAGCGCTGCATATGATCGAATCCTGGCTGCTTTCGGATGCCAATGCTTTCATGGAGCATTATGGCTGCAGACATAAACCTCAGTTACCTCCAAGACCGGAGATTATCTGGGGAAATGTGGACGACAAAAGCAGCAACTATCCCAAACACGTCTTTGTGAGCGTGTGCAAAAGGTGCAACAACAATCTGGAGCCGACAAGGGATGATTACGCAGGCATTGCCGCCCATACTGATCTCCAACTGCTCTGCGAGAGATGCGGGATCAGTTTTAAACGGTTTTATGACGATATCAATAATCTTTTCTGATACGTCCTCGCAAATGCCCGCCAAGCACAGTGTCCGAACATGATCTCTTTGGGCATCAAAAACCGTAATCTGACTTCATCATCAAACACTCTAAGAAAAACCGCCATCTTCATCGAGATGCTTTGACAGGGCAAAACCCAGCGCAGCATCCTAAATCAAAAGTGGCGGCAAAGTGAAGCAAAGACAATTTCAGAAAGACGGTATTCTTAATTTCCCTCCTGACCTGCAAAATGCTTTGAAACCAGCGCCGGGACTTTACCGGCGCCATCAATGCCATAAACATCAGGATATTGGTAAATTTCTCCGTTCTGCCCGATAAAAGCCGTCAAATAAGCCACATATACCGGAATCCTGTGACTTACCGGAGCCCATTGCATCTTGCCCTTCTTGATAATTGCCGCAATACGTTCTGGACTGTAGGAGGTATCCCTGAGAACATATTCCGCAAGCTCCTTGGATTTTTCCACCCGAACGCAGCCCGAACTCAAGGCTCTGGTCACTCTCTGAAAATTCCCCGGTGAATTGGTGGAATGGAGGTACACCGCATCAGTGTTGGGAAAATTAAACTTATAAAGTCCCAAAGCGTTTTTGCTGCCGGAAGACTGCACAATGCGATACCCCGGAAGCCCCTTCTTAATCTGAGCATCCGAGAGCCAGGCAGGATCAGCCGCATAGCCTTCAGAATCATAAAGAGTAAGACCATGTTTGGCGAGATATCCCCTGTCCCGAAGAAGTTTCGGCGCGTAATCCTTTTTCAGAATGGTGGGAGGGGCTGTCCAGGTGGGATTAAGAACCACATTGCTGAGAACGCTGGTAAAAAGAGGAGTCTGGCGATCCTTTCGGCCCACAATGACCCTGCTGTTTAATACTGATTTGCCGTCACGATAAACATGAAGATTCATGTCGGGAACATTTACAAAAATGTACTCCCCTCCGGCTGTAAGCACCGGATCTGCCATTCTGATCATGGTTCTCGCAATGTTCACCGCCTCCTGATCCCGTTTCCGGAACATGGTTTCATAGGTCTGATAACCGGCAATGCCATCGGCAGTGAGCCCCCGGGCCTTCTGATAGTTGCGGACGGCTTCCTCGGTATCGGCATCAAATACTCCTTCGTCCGGAAGAATGGCATCCAGATACCCCAAAGTCTTCAGATTCTGCCGGAGTATATTTACATTTTCTCCTTCTGCCCCGGGTTTCAGCACTTCAAACTCATAGGGCAGCAGTTTCTTTTCATTATCCTGCCCCAATAGTCCCAGAAGAGCAGCCCTGTAGGACTCATAACGCGGTACCGGCGGCCTTGCGGAAATCAGAAAGTCAGTAAGCCTGTCCGTATCCAGAAGATGCTGATATTCCTCACGGTATTTAGGGAAATCTGCCTTTTTGACAGCAGGGAATTTCAGGTACTGCCGGTCGCTCCACTTAAGATCGGCGGACATCTCCCGGAAGGCTCTGATATAGCCATATCCCTCCATGAGCTTTTCTCCGTAGGAGGGAGTGTTTTCGCTATTTATGAGTGAATCATACATGCCGGCGTAGGCACCGTTAAAATTTGCCACTGCCAGCTCAAGAAGCTGAGCTTTAATCTCATTCTGCGCCTCTGCATCAGGAAAATCCTGAGACTGAACTATTCCGGCCAAGGCAAGCAGACCAAGACCAAATAACCTTACCAAAAACATCTGGTTCACCTGTTTTAACATTATTGACATCCCGAAGCCTTCTGACTAACTGTTCGAATCGTCGCCCCGCTGAAGCCCGTACCAGAAACATTCGTACCAGTTTGGCACACTTAATCATCTCCAATACTGTCAGCGCTTTCATGGCTCCTTGTGTCAATGTTGAATCCTGAAAATCAGCTATGCAGCAATTTTCAGACATAGCAGAATCTTTGCTTCTCCGAAAAAGAGACCTGAACATCCTGATATGCAGTCTCTATTATAGCGGATTCAAAGCCTGAAAATTCAGCAAAAGGGAACAAGATTATAATGAGGCAGTGTTCCATGGCAATTCACTTCTTATCGCCAGCATGGCGCTCTGCGCAGGGCAGCCGCCATAACCACATGAAAAATTGAACACATGCAAAACCATTACACCTGAGAAAAATATCATTAGACAAAACCGCCAAAGCACCGATAATTAGGGGAAAAATTACGGAGAAAACAGTCGTGTATTCCATATACAACGCCGGCATTCTTGCCCGGATGACTGCAGTGCTTAGCGTGACAGCAGTTATCTTATTAGTGATTTTGAGCATCCTTCCATGAAAATCATCTTTTCCGATATCACCCTGGGCTACTACCGGCATCCTGTGGTGCACCATCTCAATATGGAGATCAAAGAAGGCAGCGCCACTGCAATCGCCGGCCCGAACGGCGGCGGCAAATCGACTCTCCTTAAAGGCATCATGGGATTTATAAAGCCGCTGTCGGGAAGCATAATATTCGAGGATATCACCGTTCGGGATATTGGCTATCTCCCCCAGTCTTCTGCCGTGGACAAAACCTTTCCCCTGACCACCGCCGAGCTTGCGGCCACCGGCCTCTGGAAAAGCACCGGATGGTTCCGGAGAATTGATGCCGCTTCCCGTGACCGCATCCATAAGGCACTGGAACAGGTGCGCCTGTCCGGCATGGAAAACGAACCCTTAAAAGCCCTTTCCGGCGGTCAGATTCAAAGAGCCCTGTTTGCGAGACTCATTCTTCAGGATGCCCGGGTTATCATTCTTGATGAACCCTTTAATGCCATTGATTTTAAAACCGTAAACGATCTCTGGGAGATTATTGAAAACTGGAAAGCCGAAGGACGCACGGTTATTGCCGTGCTCCACAACTACCAGATGATAAGAGAACACTTTGACGAAGCGGTCCTGATTTCCCGGGAGCTCATTGCCCTGGGAACTCCTGCAGAGGTATTGACGGAAGAGAACATCACCAAGGCTTTCGGGATGGAAATCTATCCCCACCACGATGCCGGGATCTGCCACCGGACACCGGCTCTCTCCGTGCCAGAGGATCATTCATCCCATGGACATCATCATGATCACCATGGCACCAGACGCCATGATCCGAGAGACGCCGCGACCGGACAGGCTTCATCCGATCCAAAAATAACCGAATCCGGATCCGCCCCGGATAACAGCGCCAAGCGCGGAACAAAATAGCACGGTACAAAACAATGTGGAATCTCATCATTGATAACATCTGGACGCCGCTCTTTTCTTACGATTTCATGAAACGAGCTCTGGCAAGTCTGTTTATTCTTTCGCTGTCAGCGCCGGTTATCGGAGTATTCCTGTCTCTCCGAAAGCTCAGTCTCAGCGGAGATGCTCTTTCACACGCCATTCTGCCGGGTGCCGCCATAGGATTTCTTCTGAAGGGGCTTTCCGTAGTCGCCATGACCATCGGGGGCATTCTGGCGGGAACCCTGGTAATATTTATGTCGGCGCTTTTTTCCCGGCTGAGCAGAAATACCGAAGACAGTTCGCTGGCGGTTTTCTACCTTACCAGTCTTGCTCTGGGGGTGCTGATTATTTCCCTGAGCGGTTCCGGAGTGGATCTTCTGAGCTTTCTCTTTGGTTCCGTGTTCACTATTTCCGGAGATACGGTGATTTTTCTGGGAATTAATGCCGTACTGACTCTCACCATCATGGCAATTATTCTGCGGCCCCTGATTATTGATTCCGTGGATCCGCTGTATCTGGCCTCCGTAAGCCGCTCAGGCCCCTATGTGCACTTCGCTTTCATGTTTGCCGTGGTAATGAATCTGGTAGCCGGCTTCGAGGCTATCGGCACCCTCATGGCAGTGGGGATGATGGTAATTCCGGGCATCAGTGCCCGTTTCTGGAGTCTCAGACTGGGAAATATCATTCTTTTTAGCATTGCCATCGCCGCTATAGCTTCTCTGGCCGGGCTTTTGCTGTCTTTTCATCTGAACATTCCCGGAGGCCCGGCGGTAATACTGATTCTGGGAGGAATTTACCTTGTATCCTTCCTGTTCGGAATCCGTAACGGCCTTGTTTTTAAACTGTTTTCTCCAAAGCATTACGAATCGTAAGAGTTTGGACTATGCCTCCGAGAAAATTATCGGGGCAGCAAAATACTTCAGCAGCAAATCAGAAAAGGGAAATCAACAGCATTCCATTATGAACAGAATTAAACTCTCTCTTTTGTCAGCTCTGGGCATTACAGCTCTTTTTGCCGGAAATGCTCTGGCAGAGATTAATGTTGCCGCATCGTTCAGTATCACCGAAGACATAGTTCATGAAATCGGCGGGGATCGCGTGAAAGTGACCGCAGTTATCCCCAGAGGCTCCAATCCTCACAGCTACAGCCTCCGGCCCCAGGATCTCATGACATTGGAAAAAGCGGACATCGTCTTTCTTACCGGCCTGGGCTTTGATGATTATCTGAAACGCTGGGCCTCTGCTCCGGAACATCAGAAAAAAATCGTTGATATCTCCCGGGGGATAAAGCCGATCCAAAATGAGAATGATGACCATGAAGGAGAGGATCACGAAAATGAGCATGAGTATCACGCCGAACATGAACACCATCACCAAGGAACTGATCCCCATGCCTGGCAAAATCCTCTGAACGGCGCTGTTTATGCGGAAAACATCCGAAGGGAACTCTGCAACAGAGAGCCCGATTCCTGCGAGTTCTTCACTGGCAATGCCGATAATTACATTAAGTCTCTGAAAAACCTTGATTCCCGTTATCAGGAGCTTTTTGCCAGAGTTCCGGATAAAAACCGCATCATGATCACCACCCATGATGCCTTCAACTACCTCGCTGACCGCTATCGGATTAAAATTCTGGCCCCCCGGGGAATTACCGACTCCCACGAACCCTCCGCCGGCGACATTGCCGCAATAGAAAAGCTCATGAAGGAAAACAAGGTTCATGCGGTATTTATCGAAAACCTGGCCGCCAATGCCGCCGTGGAAGATCTGTCCCGCAAAAACGGCCGGGTGATAAACGGCATGCTCTTTACAGACTCGCTTGCCGAGGAACCGGAAGGAAACACCTACCTCAGGATGATTGAGCACAACCTCAGGGTTATTCATGATGCCATGTCGCAGTAAATTACCGAGCATAACCGGAGGACTTTTGCAGATCTGATCCTCCGCCCCGGATTACCATGCGGAAACTCAGGATCTCTTCCGGACAGCAGGAAATATGCCGCATTATCCGAGCCAAAAAAATCCTGCCGGCAACATGATGCATTTCCCTGTTTTCCTGCTATTATGACAACACCGGAATCTTCAAAAAATGTCTGCCGTTATTCACAAATCGGGATGCAAAAATCATATAATCGGCATACTCGAAGCAATTGATGGAGGCTCTCTTTGCGTGACGGATTCGTAATAAAGGAGGGTATTGCCTGCGCGCCGGCAATAGTATTCGTAAATACCCCTGTTCGTGTGGAAAAGACCAAAATCACTGCTCCGGAAGTGTCCTCTGAGATTGCTCTTTATCTGGAGGCCCGGGAGAAGACCCGCGTCTATCTTGAAAACGAGATGGCAAAAACATCCTCTAAAGACGCCCGGGAATTCATGGAAACCTCAGTAATGTTTCTCATGGATCCCTATGTGGAAAAAAAGATCACAGATCTCATCAAAAGCGATCTTTTAAGCGCCGAATCCGCCATTCATCACTGCTATAACAGCTTCGTGCAGGAGCTTCTGGATAATCATGATCCCTTTATCATGCATAACGAATATGAAATCCGGAACCTCGCAGAACACATCATTATCACTCTGAAGCGCAAAAGGCCGCCCATTCCGGTAATTACCGGAGATTGTATCTTTGTCGCTAACAACCTGACTCCGACCCAGCTTCTCACTGTGGATAACTCCCATATCAAGGGTGTTATTCTGGAGGACGGCAACACCAACAGTCACATGGCCATCGTTCTCCGCAGTTTGAATATCCCCACCATCTTCAATGTGGAAAACGCCTCCCACATTATCAAGAATGGCATGAACGTTCTTATGGATGCCTATGCCAATAAGATTTATCTCAATCCTCTGGAGGAGCTGATCTGGAGCGTTAAAAAGCACGCCCGGGAACGTATTGACTCCGGAAACAGCAATATAGTAACCCCCTTGATTGCCCAGTACAAAACCACCAGATCCGGGGAAAGAATAGAGGTTCTGGCCAATATCGGCTCGCTTTCGGAAATTCAGGATCTGAAAAAATTCCCCAGCTCCGGCATCGGACTTTTCCGCACCGAATTTCTTTTTATGAATCACACTCAGGATCCCACCGAAGACGAACAGTTTGAGTGCTACCGCAAAATCGTGGAATCTCTGCCGGATCTCTTTACGATAACCTTCAGAACCTTTGACTTCTCCGCTGATAAGCTGCCGCTCTACCTTTCAAAACCGGTGCATTACAACTGCACCACCGGCACCGATGAAGACAATGCCATTCTTAACGATATCCTGACCACCCAGCTCCGGGCTCTTATGCGGGCGTCAGTGTTCAGCCATCAGATGCGGATCATGTTCCCCATGGCCGCGGAATACGAGGATTTCGTACATCTTCTGGATCTTTATCAGGAAACCCGGGAATCCCTCATCCGGGAAGGAGTAAAGCCCGGACATATCAAAATCGGCGTCATGATCGAAACTCCTGCCGCGGCGATAATGTCTGAATCTCTGGCCAGTCTGGTGGATTTCTTCTCCATCGGCACCAATGATCTCACTCACTATACCGAAACCTGCTCCCGGGAATTTGCCACCAAGCATAACAATGAACTGAGTCCGGCCGTAGTGAGGCTTATTGCTCAGGCTTCGGAAAATGCCCATAAGGCCGGAATACCGGTATCCATCTGCGGGGAAATCGTTCACGAGCAAAAATACCTGCCGCTTCTTTATGCTTTGGGGATCAGAAGCTTTTCCGTAGCCCCCTTCTACCTGAGCAGCATGCTTTATGCCATTCACACGCTTGATGTCAGAATACCGAGAGATTTTCGGGAACGCATCAGAAACATTCGCACGAGACAGGACGTCATAGACCTTTCGGCAAATATTCTGAAATCCCCGCTGCCGGTAAATAATCCGTAACTGCTCCAGGCTTCTCTCCGAAGGCTGCCTGACAGAACTGACACAGCCGCGCTGGCGCATTACACTGTCCGTATTGCCAGGCGTGAAAACTGATTTCTTTGTTAAGCTGACCTGTAAGAACCTTCATTGCTAAATTCGGGACAGCTAATGCAGATTATGACAGCGGCATTATGGTATATTTATCACTGTGAATTTTGTTTGCGCGAGGTATGAAAGCAATGTCCTGGTTCAAATTTATGCTTACTTCTGAAAGTGACCACGTAGCAGATCTGACCATTCTGGCTCCGGTCAGCGGAGTGATTCTCCCCATTGAGGATGTCCCGGATGTGGTTTTCTCGGAAAAGATTATCGGAGACGGCGTGGCCATTCAGCCATCCGACGGAACCGTGGTGGCTCCTTGCAAATGCACGGTGCGGGAAATGTTCAATACCAAACACGCTGTGGTGCTGAGGACAGAATCATACGGCATAGAGCTTTTTATTCATGTGGGAATAGATACGGTTGATCTGGCAGGCGAAGGTTTCACCTCCTCTGTTGCCGAGGGAGATCTGCTGTCTCCGGGGGATCCGATTATCAAATTTGATCTCAAGGGCATCCAGAAGTCAAAAACCCTGATTACCCCGGTAGTGATTTCATCTCAGAATAATGCGGTAATCAAAACCATCGAAAAGCTGTCCGGCAACTGCGAAGCCGGAGTAACTCCCATAATCAAGATCGACATTGACAAGGAAGCCACCAAAAAAGCGCAGCAGCCCTCAGGAAGGTGATTTGCAGCCCTGTCCCGCCGAAATTACCGGAAAAACCACGGCAAGACTCCCAAAATCCGGTTACTATGCAGCCGGATCCGGTTTTGCCGTTCCTTCTTTAATTTTCACCGCCGCCGATCGGCCTGCATTCCGCTTCGGAACTAAGCCTGTCATCCAGAATCTGGTACTCCGCCAGCTTTTTCTGCTCCGGGGATATCACCATCCCAACCTGAATGAGCTTTATGTCTTCCGGGGTTACTCCGTAATCATGAGTTCTGATCTGATCCAGAGCTTCCTTCATGGCGGCCTTCTGAGAAACACCTTTCCGGATCCTTT
>DFFT01000088.1 GCA_002372325.1 Succinivibrionaceae bacterium UBA3769
CCTCCGGCATCCCGCCGGTGTAATAGTACTGTCGCAGAAGATCCGTGTATATGGCTGACATGGATGACACCTCTGACCAGCGGCGCGTCTCAATCTCCCGAACAAGAGCTGTTTTGCCAGGAGCCAGCAGAAACTCCTTAAATGACAGGGGATAAAGCTTTATCTCGTCAACCTTCCCCACCGGAAAACCGGTTCCTTTATGCAAAGCAATTCCCAGCAGGCTGCCTGCCACCGCCTGATGGTACTCCGGGGCCTTCTCGCAAAAATATTTCAAGGCTGTCAGTCCCAAAGGAGCTTCCTGTATCTCATCCAGCACAATGAGGGTCTCCTCTGGTTTTATGGTAACACCGGAGATGGCGGAAAATACCCGTATCAGTCTCTCCGTATTGAAATCAGCAAAAACCCCCTTCATAGCTGTGACTTCATCGCAGTTTATGTAAGCAAGATTCTCATATTCCCGAGATCCGAACTCCTTAATGAGCCAGTTCTTCCCCACCTGTCTCGCTCTCCGTTCAGGATGAGAAGCTTTCTGTTCTTCTTTTTCCAATCAAGGAGCTTCCGGTATGTCAGTCGTTCCATTTCCCGCCTCGCGCATTTCTCTCTGTCTCTTCAGATTACATTTTTTCGCGGTAAAAAATGAGTGACACCGGCAGGACGCCGAGGCTGGCTGGTCAGCCACAAAAAAGGGGGAGCAACCAGGGAATGCCGTGGAAAATGGGTAATGCAGAGATGAAGGAGTTTATGCAAAAGGCCTGAAAAACTGACTCTTCCCCCCAAGGAAATTGCCATGCCTGAGTCGTCACTCTTTGAACGCAAAGCAGCCTTCTCTGGCATCCTCTGACAGCATCGCATAATTACGTGATCATTGTCGAAAAAACAGTTCCCGCTAAAGAGCAAAGACGGACTTTCAGGTCAGAAAATGTTAGAATTTAGAATGTTGAGTTGTACCTAAATTAAACAAACTCGGAGGATGCTGTCATGGATGCATCATCAATCAGTTCAGACAACTACGGCATGGAAGCCATGCAGGCAGCTCTCGCCAAGAAGGCTCAGGAAGCCAATGGTCAGATGGCTCTCAAGCTTATTCAGGATACGGCCCAGACCAATCCGGGAACCTTGGCTTCAGGCGGATCTCGCGTTCACGTAAATGCTGCCGGCGCGGTGCCTTCAGATCGTCTGGGATCCAACATTAACGTTGTGGCTTAACGGTAATTGGTCAGACACTGAAAGTCTGTTTCGTACGGTTTGAATAAAGCAGAAAGAGGCTCGTTTGGGCCTTTTTCCGTTTTAGCATTATTTGATCTTCTTCTCATTTATTAATATTTTCAGACATTAATCAGGTTTGGTCGATTTGCAGCTGAAAGCTAGCTTCCTCTGTTTCTGATTTTTCCCTGCCCGAATCTCCATGGAACGTATATCGGGTTCCTTCAGCGGTCATTCTCCTTATCTTTCGAAGCACAATATCCTGCACCAGAAGGATGCGCACCCCGCCATATTTTGTGTTTTTAATATTAATACCCCCTGAAGCATAATAACTTAGACATTGGTTGCAGAACCAGACTGACTTTGTTCACATCAGGTTCTTTCTATGGCAAAATTCACCTATTAGGCGGTGCTGTTCTCTTTTTTGCTGCGGGATATCGCTGCTCGTACTACTACATAATGATCATCACGGAACTGAAACACAAAGTTACCCCGCGAGTCCTGCTCTTCGGGAAAGCAAGATCTTCATATTTGTCTTTTAACTGTTTTTTCGGACTTTCCGAAAAAGGAGCAGCGGATATGAATGACAGTAACTCTGATGTTTTTTTCACGGTGCTTGAGTATTCAAGCGACTTTCTTATTTTTGCGATTCTGATGGCTGTAATGATTCTCGGAGTGGCTGCTCTGTAAGTCCCTCGCCGGAGGTCACGCCTTTTCGCTGCCCTGGACACAGTTTTGTTCCGGGGACTTTTCGACACAAGACCGGGTTTTCCCGGTTTTTTTTGCTTTCAGACCGCCTTCTGACTCCCCTCACAGTCATCCCCGCAAAATAACATGTTTCGTATTTATGAGATTCTGATTTTGTGATAAACTTTGCAAAGTATGGATGCGAATAAAGTAATGATAAATTTCGATTAAAAATATCTCTGTTTTTACTGTTAGGTAACTTATCATTTATTTTGATAAAAACATGCTTTAAAATTAAATCAACATTAATACCGGCATTGCATCCTGGTAAGGCTTCTATATTTTTATTAAAGTTTTTGCAATGTTATCACGTAGACAACTAAAATTCCGCCAAAATTTTCTGGGCGCCTGTCACTGCATGTTCACAGTGATTAAAGCTCTTTTTTTAAGAGAAACTTACACCCTTTACGGTTCAGGTAAGTTCGCATATTTCTGGGCTCTGCAAAGAGATGTATTTGCCGTCGGTTTTTTTATCATGATACGTCTCATTTTAGGCATACAATTTGAAAAAGGACTTCACATCGTTTTTTTTATATTATGCGGTTTTTTTATATTCCATGTGGCAACTGAAGGCATTTCAAAATGCATGTCGGCCATTCAAGCAAATGCGGCGATTCTCTCATTCCCCCATGTTATTCCCCTGGATATCATGATTTCACGGAACCTGTTCGTTTTCTTTACCAACATTCAATCTGCCATTGTGGTGATTATTTTGGCGGTATTATACGGCCTAAAGTTTGAAATCACCGATGTGCCGCTGTTTATTTACTGCATTATAACCGCGGTGCTTTTCGGTTTTTCTGCCGGTATTTTCATGTCAGCTATGGCGGTTTTTTACCCGATTCTTGATAAAATATGGCCGATTGTTAACAGAATCCTTTTTTTATCTTCCGGAGTTTTTTTTACTATTGACAGATTCCCCACATACATTACTAAGTATATGAAATTAAACCCCATCCTGCAGCTTATCGAAGGACTCCGGAAGTCCCTGTCTCACAGTGTTGAACTTAGCAATGTTCTCAGTTTCAGCTACGTTTATTCCTATATTCTGGTTTTTCTTTCTCTGGGACTTTTCTTCCAGAACCTCGCCCGGGAGAGACTTGACGACAATTAATAACCTCAGGGGCCCGGCCCCTGACCTTGCTCTTTCCTGGCATCTTTCACATTTTTGCCACCCTTGCTTTTAATTACTGTCCTCCAATAAAAAACCCCGCCCGGAGGCGGAGTTTCGTTTTCTTTTTCCTTTCAGAAAAAGCTTCCTTCCAGGAGAAAGCTTCCGGTATTACTTAACGGTAATGGAAGCAGTCTCGTTGTAGGCATTAAAGGTTCTGTCAGTCAGTCTGGAAATGTAACCGCTGCTCATGAGAGGCACGGATACGCCCTTGTGGGCTGCCTTAAGAACATAGGCAAAGGATATCACCTTGGCGTTATTCACGGACTGGTGCACCACAAGGCCGGCATCTCCTCTGGTAACGTCGGGATAGCCGAACTGCTCAGCCTTCAGAGCCGGATAGCGCTTCTTGATGTCTTCCCGGGTCAGGGTGTTAACCAGCATGGTGTTGGACGGAATCTTGCTCTCAAAGGCGAGGTTGCCGCTGAAGGCATTCTTGAAGCTGAATTCGTTCACCACCAGAAGATCATCGTTGACCTTGAGGTTAATGGGGCCCTTGATCTCCTTGCCGCTGCGATCATAGTAGCGCTGGGTAAAGCGCACGATGCCGTTATAGGGAGTTTCGGCGGCTACATAATCGCTGACGGATACGGTAGCCACAGCCAGCTCCGAGGAGGAATTGGACACGGTTACCGTATTGTTCTTCAGGGAGTATCTCTGACTGGCTTCCGGAGTCTTGCTGTGCTCGGACATATCCACCAGAATGGCCTTGCTGGCATTGTTAAGATACCCGCCGGCATTGAGATACGAGAAAAGACCGTTCAGCTTCTTGGAATTTCCGGCATTGATGGAGGAACGGATCAGCGCCAGAGCATCATGAGGCACGCTGTTAAGACGGTACGGGAAGTACAGGAGCAGCTCCTTGTAGAAGTTCACGTCATCGTATACCCGGTAGCTGTTGGTTACAATGTTGTACTTGTCGTTAACAGCCTTGAGGACATCGGCGCCCTTCTCCACAGCCATTCTCCGGCGTTCGGTGTCGCCGTACATGCCAAAGATGTCAGCATAGTAGGCAAAGGACTCGATTTCGGGCTTCTGCTTTTCATAGATGCTGTCAAACTTGTAGATGGCATTGGTCTTGACATTTACTCCCATGCGGGCCAGAGCGTACATGGACAGCGCGGCGATGTTGTCGCTGTCATCGCTCTGCATGTCAATGAGACTGTTCTTCAGGTTGCCCAGAAGCGTCCGGTTGACATTGAACCCGGCATTGTTGGCCTCGGCCAGGAAGAGAGCGGAATACGCCAGAGCATATCTCTGCTCCTTCCAGGACTGGAAGTAGCCGGAGATGCCGCCGTACATGTCAATCCGGGACTGCACTGCGGCCACGGTATCATTGATGTACTTCTTCATCCGGTTCAGCTCTTTGGGATTCCCCTTCTTGCTCTTTTCCATCTCGGACAGCACCGAAATAATGGAAAGACCGGCAGCGCTCTTGTCAAACACATCGCCGTACATGGTCTCGGAGTCCAGGAAACCGGAAACGATCTTGCTCACATCGGAAAGCGGGAACTTGCCGAATCTGGCAGATGCCTGGGATCCGTCGGCAAATACGTTATCAAAGGTAACCTTTTCGCTCTTGCCCGGATTGATGGCCACCACCCGGTTCTCCTGCATCTTGGACATGGGATTAAGCACGGCAACTTCCTTGCGGGTGCTGAAGCTGTAGCCGTTGGAGGTAACCTTAATGTCCACAAAACCATCTCCGGCCTGCATGGCATCTATGGTTACCGGGGCCTTAACCACCGCCTTGTCCGCAACGGAAAGCTTGCCCTTGTCGCTGCACTTCAGGGTGCCGGAGCAGGTGATCTCGTAGCTGTAGGAGGCTTCCTTGCCGGAAACGTTATTAATGGAGAAATCAGCCTTCAGAGTATCCCCCTTGTGGAGGTAATAAGGCATATTCATTCTGGAAACGGCCGAATCCCGGATCCTGACATCCTGAGCATAGGAGCCCAGCTTGTCGGGAGACCAGGCGCTTACCATGAGAGAAGCGGTGCTGCTGATGGCATTGAGGTCGTAATGCACGGTGGCATACCCGTTTTCCACCTTTACCTTCGGAGAATAATAGGAAAGGAGCTCCTTGGTAATATTGCTGAGAGACGGGGTTTCCGCCGGCAGATCCTCAGCGCCGTCGTCACCGTAGCCCTGACCGTTGTGATCCACGCTCTTCATGAGATAGGAATACGGATCAAAAATCTGGGATCTGAACACCTTCTGATTGTAAAGAGCTCCGTCCGGAGAAGGAGCCTTCTGATTGTTGATGCTGAGAATGCCCTTATCCACCAAAGCTGCGGTTACATAGGTATTGCTGTCGGCATTGTCCACCTTGATGCGGATATCCACGCCGTTATTGGGCTTGGCCTCCGGCACCTCGGCGGAGATCTTCAGGGTGTCCGCGGATTTGTCCATGCCCACGTAGGCCACACCGATGGATCTCCGGGAACCCAGATGCTTGCTTTCCTGAGCGGCGTAGGTGGTAAGGATGGCGTAGGTGCCGTTCACAAAATCAGGAGTGATCTTGAGAGGGAGCTTGTTATGGCCCTTCTTAACCTCGTAATGGAACATGCTGCCGCCGCTGACGTTGTCCAGCACCAGATCGGCAAAGCCGCTGTAGGAGCTGTCAAACTCAAAGTAGGCCGTGTCGTTAACCTTGTAGCTTTCCCGATCGGTGAAGAGCTCGAATCTGTCCGGATACTTCGGATTCTCGCAGGACATGGAGCCCACATAGAAGTTCACCGAGGTTTCCCGATCTCCGTGGGTCAGCTTGGCCACATAATTGCCGTCCTGGAAGGTATAGGCAATGCGTCCTGTGGTATCGGCCTTGAGATTCATTACCCCGGCAGTGACCGGAGTCAGGTATTCATTCTGGAAATAGTTCCAGGAGCCGTTGTTGTAAACGAACTGATAGGAAATATTTCTCTTGTAAATGGCATAATCTACCTTGCCGCTGTAAAGCTTGCCGGCCTGATCCGCCAGAATGACGCTGAAATCGGACTTGTAAACATCGTCCTTGCTGAAATCAGTCTTGATGCCCACCAGAGGATCCGGGAAGCTCAGCTTGTAGCTCTTCACCCGGGTAATTATCTTGGAATTGGGATCAACAAAGTTCAGGCTGAGATCGATCTTCTGGGGATAATCGTCAGAGGTTTCCAGATCCCCGAGATTGATGGAAATCCCGCCGTCGCTGCCGGATTCCACATCATTAATACCGCCGTAGTTCCTGAGATTCTCCAGCTCCTTCTGATTTGGGCCGAAGTAATAGTCCTTGTACTTCTCTGAGGGATGGTTGTCAGGCAGCAGAATATAGCTGCCGGACATGGCAATTCCCGGAGCCGGAGCGTCATAGATGTACTTGGTCTTAATCTCCACGGGCTCGTTCTTGGAAATTACGGTCTTCTTGGTGACAATCTTGGGATCGATGCTGGAGGGAATGAAGTTGTCCACCGTAACCCTGGCAGTGCTGAGAATATTTTTCTTATCAAAGCCCAGCGCAAAACGCCATGGTCCCAAAGGAGCATTGCTGTCAAATTCAAATTCGTAGTCAAAGGCGCCGCTGGCGGGATTTGACAGGGTAACCTCCTTCTGCAGAAGTCCGTCCGGACGGTAGATCATAAGCTTGAGAGCCTTGACGGAAGCCGCCTTGAGCTTGCTGTCCCGGACAATGGCCTCGTAGTAAACCTTCTCTCCCGGACGCACCAGAGTTCTGTTGGTATAGGCATAGACATTGAACTCCGGATTGAGCTGCGCGGCTGAGGTGGTCTTCACGTTCTCAATCACCAGGGGATTAGCGCGGAGATCCTGACTGTAGAAATCACCGTCCTTAACCACATTCAGGAGCACCGGTCTCTGAGCATTCTCACCGCTTACCGCCTCTCTGGCAAAGTGGGCATAGCCGTCCTTGCCGGTCATCACCGTGGCGATAACCTCGTTGGCGGCATTGACCAGCGAGGCCTTGGCATTGGCCAGAGGCCTGGCAGTGGACAGAGATCTCACGGCAATGTCAATGCCGCTGCTCTTCTGATAGGTGGTAAGACCGATATCGGAAATCACCACCGACTTGGCCACCATCAGGGCGCTGTACTTGTCATCAAGCTCGGAAAGACATTCTCCGGAATTGTCGCAGGGCACCATATCCTCTGAAGTGATCAGAAGAGTGTAAATGCCGGAATCAACATTGCCTCCCAGTTCCCGGAGGTCCACCATGGTGATCTGCCGGCCGTTCAGCTTGCCGTTAAGGGAGTACTTCTTTGCGCCCAGAAATTTGCCATGGGACTTAAGGTACTCAATAGTGCCCCAGCGGTCTTCCAGAGAATCAGTGGCCCGGGAAACGTAGCTGGCCAGGTCGCTGGAGGACATCCGGTAAAGCACCACCTGGAACTTATCCATGTTGACGCTCTCCACTGCCACCTTCTTTTCATTAGCGGCCCGGGAAAGAATGTTTCCGGGCAGGAAGTTCACGGTGGGCTGGTGATCGATGGTGGTAAAGTCAACGGAAATATCCTTGGGGAGGCGGGTATTGTTGGCGGCTTTGATGCCCTCCTTCAGGGTGACCTGATACTCCGTGCCGAATGCCAGGCCGGACAGACACACTGACCGGTCATTAATCAGGGCTTCCGGCTCCTCATACTTGCTGGTGGCCTTGTTGAGAACCTTAATATAGGATGCCAGAACCTTGGGGGTGTTGTCAGGGTTGTCCATGCCCTGATTCATAATCAGACATGAAGTAGCCGCTCCGGTCTGGTTTTCATCAATAACCCGGAGTACTTCAATGCCGCCGGCAGCCATGCTGAACGAGGCGTACCCGGTACCTGAAATGGCAATAAGCGATAATGCCAGCTTGGATAGTTTCATCGTTGTAAATCCCTGTAAACGATAAGCCAGAGCTTATCCCTGCTCAGCCTCATAACCGGCCGCCTGCCCTGCCCGCAGGACAGAAGCGGCAGCTTCGGGAACCGGAGGACGTTCCCCGGCCAAGCTCGCACAAAAATCCTCCTCTTTGGAAATAAGTCATTTTATTGCCTGAGCGGCCTTAATACAAAAAAATTCGCCCCGGGGGTTACGAAAACCCCGCGCGGCTTCTAATTTATGCTGAAAATGTATTCAAAAGCCTCTGATCCGGGATTCCGCTTTAATCCCGCCCTTCCCCCGGCAATTCCGCTCTTTAAAAGATTTCCCGGCCCCCGGAGCTCTCTTTCAGGAACTCGCAGAAAAATGTTTGATTAATGTCAAAAAAATTATCACTTTAGACAGCGCTATCGGCTATAATGACGCACGATTTCTGAGCACCGGGAATCACGACAGGCATCTCAGGATGTGTGCGCTGCATTGATTACGGAGATTCCGTAGTCCGTCATTAACCAAACTTTTAGAACAGGAAGGCAGAATAAATGCAGAGAATTTTACTCAGATGTAAGCTTCACCAGGCCAGGGTAACCCATTCCGTGCTTAACTACGAAGGATCCTGCAGCATAGACATGGATCTTCTTGATGCCGCCGGAATTGCGGAGCATGAGCAGATCGACATTTACGTAGTGGAAAACGGAGCCCGGTTCCACACCTATGCCATTGCCGCCGAAAGAGGATCCCGCATTATTTCCCTGAACGGCGCCGCTGCCAGAATGGCCGCCGTGGGAGATCGGGTGATTATCTGCGCCTACGGAATTTTTGCAGAAGACGAAGTTGCTTCCCATAAACCCAGTCTGGTTTATCTGAACGAAAAGAACGAAATCGTGCGCACCAGCAAGGATCTTCCGGTACAGCTGGGATAACGATTATTCAGGCAGTAAGACAGGGGTGCCCCGGGCATCCCTGTTTTTGTAATTTTAAGAGTATGGCAGAAAATTCAATCAGACTTATTGTGGGACTGGGAAATCCCGGCCCGGAATACGCAAAATCCCGGCATAATCTCGGGTATGATCTCCTCTGTATGACGGCTGACCGGCACGGCATCTCTCTCAGAGATGATCCGAAGTTCTTCGGACGCTCCGGCCGCGGGGATATTATGGGTCATGATGTGCGGCTTCTGTTTCCCACCACCTTCATGAATCTCAGCGGCAAAAGCGTGGCCGCTCTGGCCGGCTTTTACAAAATCCCCCCGGAGGAAATTCTGGTGCTGCATGACGAATTGGATCTGCCCCCCGGCACCGCCAGGCTGAAGGCCGGCGGCGGCACCGGCGGACACAACGGTCTTAAAAGCATTGTTTCCAGTCTGGGGAATTCGCAAAACTTCTGCCGGCTCAGAATCGGCATCGGGAAGCCCGCAGAACGGGGCGACGTCATCGGCTTTGTGCTGGGATCTCCGGCTCCGGCGGAAAAAAAGCTGATCGAGGACACCCTGGATGAGGCTCTGGAATGCATTGATCTCATTTTCCGGCAGAATCTGTCCCGGGCCACCAGCCGTCTTAACGGCTTCAAGGCAGCAAAGTAAACAACAACGCAATCTCAAAAAACCGGCAATACGGCAACCAAATTAAAGGAGTACGAAATGGGTTTTAACTGCGGCATAGTAGGTCTTCCTAACGTGGGCAAGTCCACACTGTTCAATGCTCTTACCAAGGCGGGAATTGCCGCTGAAAATTTTCCGTTCTGCACCATTGAACCCAACACCGGCATCGTTCCGGTGCCGGATCCCCGGCTGGACGCTCTGGCGGAAATAGACCATCCCCAGAAAATCGTGCCGGCTGCCATGGAATTCGTGGACATCGCCGGACTGGTTAAGGGGGCCTCCAAGGGCGAAGGTCTGGGCAACCAGTTCCTCATGAACATCCGGGAAACCGACGCCATCGCTCATGTGGTGCGCTGCTTCGATGATCCCAATGTGATTCACGTAAGCAACAAGGTGGATCCGGCCGCCGACATCGAGGTAATCAACACCGAGCTGGCGCTGGCGGATCTGGACTCCTGCGAAAAGGCTCTGAAGAGACTCGAGAGAAAGGCCAAGGGCGGCGACAAGGCGGCCATCAAGGAAACCGAAATTCTTAAGAAATGCCTGCCGGTCCTCAATGACTGCAAAAAGCTCACCTCTCTTGGTCTTACCGCCGAGGAAAAGCTTCTGGTGCGGGAATGCGGCTTTCTGACCCTTAAGCCCACCATGTACATCGCCAATGTTGCGGAGGACGGCTTCTCTGATAATCCCTATCTGGACACCGTTAATGAAATCGCCGCGGCCGAGGGCTCTGTCGTGGTGCCGGTATGCGCCGCCATCGAAGCCGATCTGGCCACCATGGACGATGCCGACCGGAAGGAATTCATGGAAAGTCTGGGCATCGAGGAGCCCGGACTTAACCGCGTCATCCGGGCCGGCTACAAGCTTCTGGGACTCCAGACCTTCTTCACCGGCGGCCCCAAGGAGGTCAGAGCCTGGACCATCCCGGTGGGAGCCACCGCCCCCAAGGCTGCCGGCAAGATCCATACCGATTTTGAAAAGGGCTTTATCAGAGCTCAGACCATCAGCTACGATGACTATATCGCTTATCATGGCGAGCAGGGAGCCAAGGAAGCCGGCAAAATGCGGGCCGAAGGCAAGGATTACATCGTAAAGGACGGTGACGTTATCACCTTCCTGTTTAACGTCTGATTTCCTAAAGCCTTTTTGAGTCTTCAAAGCCCCGGAGATCCGCTCTCCGGGGTTTTGTTTGGCCGGAACCGGAAAATAACAGGAACAAATCCCGGAAGACTTTTCAGAATCCGATCCGGAAAATGACGCATCTTTTGAAAAACAGCCTGAAAACGCTGCAAAATCAGCGGAAATAACTACGTCAGGTGCCGCCAGCGGTCAAAAAGCAGCCAAAAACTGCTCAAAAAATAGGCAATTACCGATTTTTCAGAAAAAATTGCAAAAAAGTGTTGACTTAAAGGCCCGTAACCCCGATAATTCACACCGCTTTCACAAGCGAATTATTCGTGGCTACGTAGCTCAGTTGGTTAGAGCATCGCACTCATAATGCGGGGGTCACTAGTTCAATTCTAGTCGTAGCTACCAGATTTGCTGTGCAGGGGTAGGGGTATCGCCAAGTGGTAAGGCAACGGGTTTTGATCTCGTCATACGCTAGTTCGATCCTAGCTACCCCTGCCAATAAGCAAAAAGTGAATAGGGGTATCGCCAAGTGGTAAGGCAGTGGATTCTGATTCCACCATCCCCAGGTTCGATCCCTGGTACCCCTGCCATATTTTTCTAGTTGGCTACGTAGCTCAGTCGGTTAGAGCATCGCACTCATAATGCGGGGGTCACTAGTTCGATTCTAGTCGTAGCTACCATCGGATATGGCTTTGTTCACATCTCACCATGTAGGGGTATCGCCAAGTGGTAAGGCAGTGGATTCTGATTCCACCATCCCCAGGTTCGAACCCTGGTACCCCTGCCACTCTCTTTAGCTTCTTTGCAGTTTCCAGTTATTATTTTTTCATTTCCGCTTTCCTGCTGAGCATTATCTGATTTGCCGTATTGTCCGCCTTCGCTGTCTTCCCTTTTCAGGAAACTTTCTCTTTGCTCACTCTTTAACGGAAAATTCTGCGATAATAAGGCGTTTTTAAATTTACAGAGGCAGACTCGCATCACATGACACAATTTTATATCCAGACTTGGGGCTGTCAGATGAACGAATATGATTCCGACCGCATCCGGGATCTTCTGAAGGCGCAGCTCTGGCAGGAAACCTCGGAGATTTCCGCCGCCGACATCGTAGTCCTGGTCACCTGCGCCGTGCGCAAAAAGGCCGAGGACAAGGTATACAATAAGCTTTTCAGCTGGAAGCACCAGAAGATCCTCAAAGAAAAGGCTGTGATCTGCCTCGGGGGCTGCGTGGCCTCCGAGGACGGCCAGAAGGCGCTGGCCAAAGCCCCCATGGTAAGCGTGGTATTCGGACCTCAGACCATTCACCGCCTGGTATCCATGATCAAGGAGGTGCAGGAAACCGGCAAACGTCTCGTGGATGTTTCCTTCCCCGCTATTGAAAAGTTTGACTTCCTGCCCTCCCCCGCCGGCCGGCAGGGCTCCTCTGCTTTTGTTACCATTATGGAGGGCTGCTCCAACTTCTGCACCTACTGCATCGTGCCCTATACCCGGGGACAGGAAATGAGCCGGTCTCCCGAAGCAGTCATTGAGGAGATAAAAATTCTGGTATCCCAGGGCATCCGGGAAATCAACCTGCTGGGACAGAATGTGAACTCCTACTGCGGCGTCTATGCCGGAGGACAGATCTGCAATTTTGCCGAGCTCCTCTATCTCACCGCTGAAATTCCAGGAGTGGAACGGATCCGTTTTACCACCTCCAATCCCCACGATCTCTCAGACGAAATCATCACCGCCTTCCGGGATCTCCCCAGTATTGCAAATTCCCTGCATCTTCCGGTGCAGTCAGGCTCGGACAGAATCCTGAAGCTTATGGGCCGGAAGTACGATCGGGAAAGATACTTCGAGGTGGTCAGCAAGCTGCGCGCAGCGCGACCGAATATCTCCCTGAGCTCCGACTTCATTGTGGGCTTCCCGGGCGAAACGGAGCAGGATTTCCGGGACACTATGGATCTTATAGACCGGGTGCGTTTCGATCAGAGCTTCAGCTTTATCTACTCCCCCCGCCCCGGCACCCCGGCCGCCGCCATGGAGGACAATGTCCCCCTCGCGGAAAAAAAGGAACGCCTCTATGAGCTCCAGTCCCGCATTAACTTCTTTGCCCAGACCTACAGCCGGGAAATGCTGGATACCGTCCAGAAGGTGCTTATTGACGGGATTTCAGTAAGAAGCGCCCAGGAGCTCCGGGGCCGCACCGACAACAACCGCACGGTGAACTTCCCGGGGGATCCGGAGCTTATCGGCTCCTTCAGAAATGTGAAAATTACCTATGTTATGGCTCACACCCTCCGGGGCGAGCTTGTCAGGGATTGACTAAAGATGATTACCATAGACTATCAGATTGCCGTTAAGGAAACTTCCGGACTTCCGGAGGAAGCAGATCTCGTGAAATACGCCGAAACCGCCGCCCGGGATCTTACAGATAACGCCTCCATGACCGTCCGGATTGCCGAAGAGGATGAAAGCCACGCTCTTAATATGGAGTACCGGCACGTGGACAGACCCACCAATGTGCTCTCCTTCCCCTATGAGCTTCCGGAGGATCTCCCGCCCGAAGCCCGGGAGGAGCTTCCCGAAAACTACCTCGGCGACCTTGTGATCTGCAAAAGCGTCGTAGAACGGGAAGCCCGGGAGCAAAACAAAACTCCGGAGGAGCACTGGGCTCACATGGTGGTGCATGGCACCCTGCATCTTCTGGGCTTTGATCATATTACGGATGAAGAGGCCCGGGAAATGGAAACCCGGGAAACCGCCGCGCTCCGGGAACTGGGCTTTCCGGATCCCTACCGGGATGATGAAGAATAGCAAAGCGGCAGCTCACGAAAGCAGCAATTTCCGTGTTGCCTGCTTTCCTTCCCGGCTTTGCATTTTTACGGCGCATTTCCCCATTTTCCCGGCATTCCCCCGAAAACCGTCCCGGAAAAGGTTTATAATAAGCCGAAATTTTTTATGAATTTGCAAGTTTTGAAATTTTAGTAAACGCACAAGGAGCGGTATTACCGTTAACATTATGAGCGACGAGCGTAGCGTAGAGCACTCCGCCACAGCAAATCAGCATCCGCATAAACGCAGCAACTGGCTTGGCCGTCTGGGTCATATGCTCAAGGGCGAACCCAACGATAAGGACGAGCTGGCAGACATTATCACCGAAGCCGGGGAACGGGACATTATCGACGAAGACACCCAGGATATGCTGGAGGGAGTTTTTGAAATCTCGGAGCTCCGGGTACGCGATATCATGATTCCCAGATCTCAGATGAACACCCTGCCCTCCGCCGCCTGCATTAATGATGTAATACCCAAGATCATTGAATCCGGCAATTCCCGCTATCCGGTAATCCATGAAGACAAGGATCATATTGAGGGCATTCTCCTGGTAAAGGATCTCCTGAAATACATCGTCACTCATGAAAACGCTCCGGTAACGGACATCATCCGGCCGGCGGTGGTTGTCCCGGAAAGCAAGCGGGTGGACAAGCTTCTCAAGGAATTTCAGCAGTGCCGCTATCACATGGCCATTGTGGTGGACGAATACGGCGGCGTGTCCGGACTGGTAACCATCGAGGACATCCTGGAGCTTATCGTGGGAGAAATCGAGGACGAATATGACGAAGAGGATGATGCTCCGGAAAACATCACCGAAATAAACAGCTCCCTGTACCATATCCTGAGCCTGACGCCCATCGAGGACTTTAATAAAAAGTTCGGCACTGACTTCACCAATGACGAGTATGACACCATAGGCGGCATGGTTTTGCATGCCTTCGGGCATCTCCCGGCCAAGGGCGATTCCATCTCAATTGAAAATTTTGATTTCAAGGTGCTGTCCGCAGACAAGAGAAGCATCCATCTGCTCCAGATGACCGTTAATCCGCGGGAAGAGGAGTAATCTCCCGCCTTGATTCCGGGATCCCGCATCATCCCGGCTCTATTCCTTCTTGGAACAGATATCCCCCTATGAATATTAAGAAGCTAATCCGGAAATGCTGCTTAGACGGCTCTTCCGGAAAATATTCTCCCGAAAAGCTGGCAGCGCTGATTGGCTGCCCTCCGGCAGCGGTTATTGCCAGCCTGGGCTTTATGCAGCAAATTCCGGGTCAGTGGCTTCTGGCCGTCATCGGACTCGTTCTGTTCGGAATCATTCTTGTCAGACAGAGCACCCCGAAAAGAGCCTTCTTCGCCGCGCTGATATTCGGGACGTTTTTTCATACAGTATCCCTGAGCTGGATCATCAATGTCATGACCTCCTTCGGAGAAATGCCCTTTGCGCTGGCCCTGGGGATCATTGCCGTCTTTGGCATGTACCTTTCTCTGCTGCCGGCTCTGGGAGCCTGGATCTCTGTAAAGCTGATCCGAACAACCCTCTGGCTCCGCTACCTGATGCTTTTTCCGGTATTCTGGAGCATGGCGGACGTCTTTTATGCCTGGTTTTTAAGCGGCTTCCCCTGGGACTGGCTCTGCTACACCCAGACTAACAGCATTCTGGGCAATCTGGCCCCTCTCATCGGCGGGGAAGGCATTACCCTGCTTCTGGTGACTCTCAGCATGAGCATAAGCCTCTCCCTGGCCAAAAGGAATCCTGTCTGCATCACCGCCGGCATCTTCATTGTAACCGCTGCGGCCGCCGCGGCTGACCTGTCCTTCACCGCCCCGCTGAATCCGGTGCGGGTCACCCTGATCCAGGGCAATATCAAAACCGAAACCAAATGGCGGCCGGAAAATGTCATTCCCATTATCAGAACCTACTACCAGCTTTCACACAACGCTCCGGAAACAGATATTATGATCTGGCCGGAGTCTGCAGTGCCGGCCTTTGAAAACGATCTGGAAAACGACAAAAACGGCATTCACGTGATTTCCGAGCTTGATAATTACATGAAGGATAACCGCATCGGCTTTATTACCGGGATCCAGTATTACGAGGAATCCCCTCTGGGCCTTGACGATCCGGATGCCAGTCACGGCCTCAAATTCTATAACGCCGTAATCGCTCTGGGCATGATGGATGCTCAGGGGGTCAAAGGCTATCAGCTCCTCCATAATAACCGTTATCAGAAGAAGCATCTGGTTCCCGTGGGAGAATACATTCCCCGGGAAGTACGGCAGTTTGTCCGCCGTCTGGGGCCGATTTTTAACATGCCCATGAACTCCTTCAATCCCGGCGCTCCGGAACAGGACAATATTGAGGTTATGGGACTGAACGGAGCCTCCGCCATCTGCTATGAGATCATCTTCGGGAATGAACTCCGGGAACAGATAAAGGCAGCGACCAATTTTATTGTCACACTGTCCAATGACGGCTGGTTTACCGGCACTCAGGGCCCTGTGCAGCATCTTAACATCGCCAGAATGCGGGCTATGGAATTTCAGAAGCCGGTGCTCCGGGCCACCAATAACGGCATCACGGCCATCATTGACAGCCGGGGCGTCATTACCGGTTCTCTGGGGGAAAACATTGCCGGACATCTTTCCGGGATCATGACCCCCAATCAGGGCCGCACCCCGTATGCCAGCCATGGGCGGCTGTTTGTTTACGCTCTTTATATCCTGATTGCCCTCATCTGCGTTTTTCAGGCGGCGTTTCTGCTGAAGGAAGCTCGGGAAGGAAAAGATGCCGCATAAGCCCGTCATGCCGGAACAGAACCCCCCGTCCGGCTAAGTCTCGATCTCTGCGGCTTTCCCGAAACCGCCCGGCAAAAAAACTGCTTCCTTCATAATTTGCTTTCCCGGGGTCTCTCCCCCTGTACTCCCTCTGCCTCTCTCCAGGGGTAACAACAGAGCTTGCCACGGTTATCTAATCAGCGTGATCTTCTTCTCAAATTAGCGCAGCTTTATGAAATTTTGTTTCTATGAATTTCCGTCTTATTTTGGTCAAAACTTTCATAAAAAGCACCAGCAGGTCTGCAATCTGGCAGCAACAAAAAATGGTAAAACCTTATAATCAAAAGGTTTAATCTGAACAAAGTCCTAAAATACTCGCAAATTTTGAAACTGTTTTCAGAAACTTGAAAACAATTTCATTAAAAATTTTTGTAAAATTGTTTCATTTAGCTATTGCATTCTGTGCTCTATATCACTATTATGAAAATGTGCTCAGCGAGATGAGCAAAGAAAAAGTTTCGGAGGAACACGAAATGAAGAGATTATTTAACAGATACGTTGCAGACAATCGTCTGGCTCCCGTAACTCGCCAGTACTTCTTCTGCTATGTGAAGTAACTCCGGATCCCCAGGGATCTCAAAAAGGTTTAAGTAACAGCAAGTAACGTTAAGACTAGGAAAGAACAAAGGAAAAGACCATGAAAAGATTATTTAACAGACATGTTTCAGACATGAACCGGCTGGCCCCCGTAACCCGCGCCTATTTCTTCGCTTATGTGAAGTAACCCGGAATCAACCGGATGCCTTAATTAACTAAAAAGAGGTAAACAAAATGAGAAGATTATTTAACAAGCACGTTGCAGTTAACCGTCTGGCTCCCGTAACCCGCGCTTACTACTTCAGCTACGTAAAGTAATGCCGGATTCCGCGCCGCAGGCTTTTGGTACCCCATAACATATTTAACGAGGTAAGCAAAATGAAAAGATTATTTAACAAATACGTTGCAGTTAACCGTTTGGCTCCCGTAACCCGCGCCTACTGCTTCAGCTACGTTACCGGCGAGCGCTGCTAACAGTTCCGGTCAGAGAGAACCCTGATAAGTGATAAGATTCTCCTGACTTCCGATTAACCGATTTCCAAAATTTCCTCTCTTCCCGGCGTCACTCAAAATGGCGCCGGTTTTTTATTTCCCGCTGCGGCTTCCGGCAGCTTTCATGAAAATGCGGCAAAACCTCCGCGATCCGGAAACAAAACGCCGGAATCTCCCAAAAAATGCCTCGGTAAATTCCAGTACCGGAAGCTTTTGTGATAAAACCTGATCAAGTCCTCCGGAAAATCTTTGAAAGCAGGCATTGCAAATAATCTCCTCTCCCCGCAAGCATACAGGTGTCATCATGAAGCTTTTACGCCCCTTTTTAGCTCTTACCCTTCTTTCCATGAGCGTTCTGGCCGGCGCAGCCAAAGCCGCGGAAACCCGGGGCTACATTCCGTCCCCGGAGGAATGGCAGGATCATGCGGCCGTATTGGAAAAGTACTGGCTTAACCCTACAGCATTCGGAAACCCTCTGGGCAAATTTCCCACCTGGCGCTGCAACGACGGCAGCCAGATCACTCCGGAAAGCTTTGTCTGCCCGGATGACGCTCCTTCCCGGGACGGTAAAATGCCCGAGATCATGAAACAGGACTTTGTCAGAATGATCTCCCGGCAAACCTTTGCGTACGGCGCTCTTTTTAACCTGACCGGAAACCCCGAATGCCTGAGACTCCATAAGGCCGGCGTCCGCTACCTCCTGGAATATGCCCGGGATCCGGAGGGGGTGTTTTATACCGTCATTGACAGCTCCGGAAAGGGAGCTCCGGAAAAAAATCAGCGCACCAGTCAGGATCTCGCCTATGCTCTGGTGGGCCTGGCCATGAATGCCTACCTCACCCACGATCCCAAGGTTATCGCCGCCATCCTCAATACGGAAAAGTATCTCTTCAGTAACTACTACGACCGGGAAACTCAGCTTATGAAATGGGTGCTCGCGGACAGCCCCTCTGAAAAGACCGATCAAAAGGAACTCGTGGCCGCGCTGGATCAGCTGAATACCTATATGCTGCTTATCTGGCGCCTCCTTCCGGAAACGGAAATGGCTGACTTTCAGGAAAACATCGCCGCCGTCATTAACAGCATGAAGAAGCATTATCTCAAGGAGGACGGGCTTTCATTCCGGGGCTGTCTGGAGAGACCGGAATGCTCCGGCCCCAATGCCAAGCACTCTGACTACGGTCATACCGTAAAGGGCTTTGCCATGGAGCTTCTGGCTGCCTCGTATCTGGGAGATAAAAAAACTGCCGCTGCTGCCTGGAAAGGCATGCTCCATACCGTGCAGGAAGCCGCCACTCCCGACGGCCGGGAATGGTATGAAAACTCCCGGAAGAGCGGCGCCAGCTGGTGGGTTTATGCCGAACTGGATCAGGCCGCCCTCACCTTGGCTCTGGCCGGCAAATACGATCTCGGAGATTCTCTTAAGCTCTGGCTCACCAAATACACCGACAGAAAATACGGCGAGGTGCGGTTCGGGAGGAAGCAGCATCTCTGGAGAAATGGCATGCACTCCGCGGAGCACGCTCTCTGGGGCTATATCACAAGTCAGGGGATCCGGGCTCAGGCCTGCAGCCGGGACAAGGTCTGCCGAAAAACGGATCTTAATACTCCCGCCATGAGAACTGAGCTTTATTTCAGCAGTACCGCCGACACCGCCAAAGTGTTCCCCTATCAGTTTGCAGGAGACATAAGCGCCCGGGAAGAGCTTCCCGGCGGCATCGTCAGGGTTTCCTTTAAGAACATCCGCCTTCCCGATGCCCTGAAGTAACAGCGACCTAAGGCCATAAAGCCTGCATGACCCTAAAGAAAAAGCCCCCAGACTGAAATAAAACTAGGGGGCTTTAGTTATTAACAGGTTATCAGCAGACTTTTATAACTTAATCACAAAGTTATGCACAGTCTGCCGGTCAGACCAGACTGAAATCAGCGCTCAGAAATCCACCGGATTCAGCATCACCGGAATGCCGCTTCTCTCATTAAACTCCTGATCCAGAATGGCGGTATCCACCTCGTTTTCCTGAAAAAACGCTCTGATTTTCTGGGAAAGGTGAATCGGAGAATAATTGTCGGAATTGATCTGCTCGAAGGTAGTGGAAAGCGGCTGATGGATTTCGGCATAAACACCGCCGTCCGGTTCCCGGGTTACCTTCACAGGTTCGTTGATAAACTCCACTCTGGTGCCTACCGGAACGTTTTCAAAAAGATATTTTATATCCGGATCCCGGAGACGCACGCAGCCGTGACTGACCCGAAGACCGATGCCGAAATTGGCATTGGTGCCGTGAATGGCAAAAAGTCTTCCCACATAAAGAGCATAAAGCCCCATGGGATTGTCAGGGCCGGCCGGAACAACCGCCGGAAGGGGTTCGCCCTTGTCGGCATATTCCTTGCGGGTGGCGGCAGTGGGCGTCCAGGTGGGGCCGTCCTTTTTACGCTCCACCTTGGTTACCCATCCCGCGGGAGTATCCTTTCCCAGCTGGCCGATGCCGATGGGCAGCACATCCACGTAGCCGTCATGATAGTAGTAAAGACGCATTTCCGGAGAATTAATGATAATGCCTTCATGCACGGTATCGGGCAGAATCAGCTTCTGGGGAATAACCACATTAGTTCCCGGAAGCGGAGAATAGGGATCAACCCGGGGATTGGCCTCCAGCATATTGCTGAAGCCCATCTGATAATCCGCCGCAATAGACTCCAGAGAAACATTTCCCCTGGGAACCTTTACTATCTTAAGCTCGCCTACCAGCCTGCCGCCGTCATCAGGAACCCGGTAGGTTACGGCATGGGCATTCAGGGCCAGAGCCATAACGCCGAGACAAATAACAGAAATAAACTTCATTAAGCCATCCTCGCTAAAACTCACCCCATTATAATACATTCGCTCATAAAATATCCGCCCCCGGGAGATTTTAGGAACAGGGATGCCTAATGCCGGAAACACCTCCGGCGCTTTCCGGAAAGAGCCGGTAAAGGTTTCGGCAACTCTGCCGAAAATTGCTGCCGGCCGTATTCATGGTAACTGAAAGCCCGCTGAAATTGATACGGGAGCAGCATTGAAGTATTATGGGAAAGAGCAACAGGAAAGAATAAGCCACGATATTTTCAGGCAAAATGGCTGACAGCAGCGGAATAAAGGAAAAGCTATGCCGGTACCTCCAGAAATAAGATCTGCGGAAAGGCCCAGAAACACCATTGTCGAGGACAGAGGCAAAGACGGCCCGAAACGTTATGCGGTAAGAGAGCGCAGCTCAATTAAATACATCCCAGGCAAGAATCCCCAGCCTCATAACGGGAAAGTAATAGGACATATCATTAATGGAAAATACGTGCCGTTAGTGAAATCTCAAACCCAGGAAGATGGTGATAAACCGGATATGCTGTCATACGGATCATCTTCATTAATTAAATCAGTATCTGATGATTTACTGGAGAATTTACTGAAGGTTTACGACCCGGTTAAAGCTTACAAGATTATGGCTATAGCATCCCTTAAGGTAATGCATCCGGCCATAACAGCAAAAAGAATTTCAGCTGTCTATAATATGACATTTATCTCAGTTTATTATCCTAGGATATCATTTTCTCAAAAATCTTTAGGGGCCTTGTATGATGAAATCGGTGCGGATATTGGTAAATTAAATGCATTTTTCAAACAAAGAATAAAATCAGCATCACCTGAACATCACCTGGCAATAGACAGCATCTTAAAACATAATTCCGGTATCGTTAATGATTTATCGTCCTATTCCTGCAAAGCAAAGAAAAACGAGGTTAGAGAATTTTCAGAAATATACGCCTATGATCTGGAGCTAATGGAACCTGTTTGCGCGGAAATGTTTTCCGGTGATTGCAGGGATCCCTCCTCTTATGCCAGCTTCATAAAAGACAATGACATTAATCCCGGTACCATCAATTCTGGTATCATTCTGGCAAATAAAGGATTTACTTATCATCAGATCAGGGATGCGCTCAAAATTTGCCCTGGAATTCACTTTCTTGCTCCAATTAAAAGCAATAAACGAATAGCTAATAACAGCATGCTGGAATTTCAGGGAGTTCTGGATGGGATTTCTGAAAATATTCGGTATTGCAAAAAGAAAATCAAAAACGGTAATTATTTATATGCATTCCGTGATGCGGATTTAGCTGCCCAAGAAGAAACTGCTAAATTAATAGAAGCAAGAAATAACAAAGATTATAATGATAAAAGCTTTTCTGAAAAAGAAAAGACTTTTGGGTTAACAGTATGGGAATCAGATTCGGATCTGGATCCTCTGATTGCATATAAGACATATGCAGAAAGATGGCTGCCGGAACTAATCTTTAAAAGATATAACAGCGATGAATGCCTGGAATTACCTGATAATCAGGGAACTTTTAGTATTACCGGCTCAGAATTTGTAAACTTCATTTCTGCGGTTATTACGGCAAGAATATTAAAGAAATTTGAAAATACCGGACTTCTGAAAGAACTTAGCTTTGCCGATATTATGGATGATTTAGCGTCAGCATGGCGCAAAACCAATGCCCCATTAACGCTTCCGAATACCAAAGACGCATACTGGGTTCATACCAGTGATGAAGTATTTGCGGAACTGGAGAAATTAGGTCTGAGTAAACCACAGTCAAAGCCAGTATCAAATAAACCGGTACCCCAAAAGAAATCAGGTTAGCTTTTTAGGATCTTCCGCATAAACTAATCCCAAATCAATAACAATTCCGTAATGGCAATGATTTTATTATAAATATTATTGGCCGTTAAATTATTAATATTACAAGGTGCTTATTAAAATGAACGATTATACCAACATTATCGACTCTCCTCTGAAAAATTCAAAGGATGACAAACTTGACACCGGTAAATATGTCATTGGACTTGCTCGTTTTTTGAGCCAGTCTGCCATGCCCACCACCGTGGCCATTCAAGGACAATGGGGCTCCGGAAAAACATCGTTTATGAATCAGTATTCTTTGCGATGCCGATAACGACAATAAAACTCCGCAGTACTTCGGCGTTTGGATGAACATGTGGGAATATTCTCTGATGCAAAACCCGGAACAGATTCTGACCGGAATTATCAAGGGGCTTACCGATGAATGCACTGCCATTCTGAGCAAGCTCAATGCCCCGGCTGCCTTTGCCAGCGAATTGAAGGAAAAGACCTTGTCTTTCCTTAAAAAAACCGGAACTGTAATTGCTTCAACCGGAGTAAAAGCCGTGGTAAACGCCGCAGGTCTTGACGGGAATGCTGCGGTGGATGCTGTTGCCGGAACCTTCAGCGGAGACTTAAAGGACACTACCCCCAGTGAATTCAGAAAAACATTTTCCAAGTCTGTTAAAAAATGTCTGGACAGTCAGCCCAGAAATGGGCCACAGCGGCGCGGTTTCATGTTTTTTATCGACGATCTTGATCGCATTAATCCGGAAAGTGCCGTGCAGATTCTGGAACTCCTGAAAAACATGTTCGAGGTTGATAACTGCATATTTGTTCTGGCTATTGATGAGTCTGGTGCAAAAAGTCAAAACAAGGTATTTTGCAAGCAAACGAATGGCTAAAATAAAGGCTTCGCTGTTTTGATTTTTGCACAAAACTGACTTTTTGCACTGCACTCATTGATTATGACGTAGTTGTAAAAGGCCTAAAAGCAAAATTCGGCAATAACGATAACCATGATGATCGAGCCTACCGCTCATTTTTCGACAAGATAATTCAAATGCCTTTTTCAATGCCTATTGGTGCATATGATATAACTTCATTTTTGGAAGATTCACTGAAAAATATCGGTTATTTCAACACTGAAGGATTACACAATGAAATAAAATTATATCAGTCAGAAGATGAAAATTCTTCGACCGTCATTTCAATTATCGATGAAATGACAAGACTGTCAACAGGCCCCAATCCCAGATCAATAAAACGACTGATAAACACTCTTTCATTAATTAAAATAATCAGCGATGTCCAAGTCGAGGAATCTGATGCTCACAGCGAAGAAATGAACGAACAGGATCGTCTGATGAACTATGGACTGGTATGTCTGCAGATTGCTTACCCTCAGGTATATGAACGCATCGTTCAGGAACCGTGTTTTGCGGAATGGGATGATATTACCGCCCGGGAATTTCGACTCCCGGAACTCACTGAAGAAAAAATAACCATTCTTAACAGCATTGACGAATTCAACGCCCCCTGGAAACAGGTGGTATATCGTCTCTGCCAGACCAGCACATATCTAATGTCTTCCGTGATGAACATTTCTAAACTGCTCAATATAATAAAATCCCTGTATGACGATACTGTTTTTGAAAATAAGATCACTAAAATGCTGGGCATGACCTCCGTTACCTCGGTAACGCCATCAGATAATTCCGATATAAATAAGCAACCTAATAAGCGAGCACGCATTTCTCTGGATGAATATTTCAAAAATACCTTAGGTGGAAGTGCTCCGGAAGTGTTAATAAAAGCCGCTTATAATCTCATCAAAGAGGTTCAAAATATCTTTGCAGAACAATTGGAGATGAAGGTATACCGGAGCGGAATAACTTTTACGATAAAAAATTTTAAGACAGAAAAACAAAGCTATAAAAGAGCACCAAAATTTTTTTGGATCGGCGTGCATCAATATAAAAAAGCAGAAGGCCCAAAACTGGAAATAGCTTGTTATTCAAAAAAAGGATGGTCGGGGAATATATGCTATCTGGCCAAAAATGAATATGCGTGCTGGATATCAGATTGGGATGTCATGTTACAGTACTTTCAGGAGGAGTTGCATTTTACCAGAAACACTCCTCTCATTAATAGTATCAACACCATGATAAAACTGATCTTTGAAAATACATCAAATGATTCGTATCAAGTCAATCTCAATATTGTCGAGGTGTTTAAACAGGCTGTGGACCAAGCTCTGCAAAATAATGCTCCAGCATCCTAAATATATTTCAGCAGTCTAAAGGGGCACAATTTGAAAAACATGTTATGATTTGTAACGCTGTTTCATAACACTGCCGCATAACCCGCGTCAGGAACATGCGGGGCATCGTCCGGAATCAGCTGTCACAATTTACGAATTTTTTCTGATTTGTGACACATCATGGTCTCCTGCCCTCCCCGGAAAGTTCCGGCCGCTACGCCAGAACAAGATCCTTCTTTCCCAGCAGAAAATCCATAATGTTCATATGCATAATGCCGTCCCGGGAGAAATCGAACCTGTCCAGGGAAAGAACGTATTTCGGAGCGGCATCTCTTACGGGCTTAAAAGCGCTGAACTCCCTCTCGACAGTTTCCGGATTGGCAAGAACATAAGCCACCTGAATGAAGCACTTCCGCCCTCCGGAAATAACCACAAAATCAATTTCCGCCCGGTAGGTTTTTCCGGTAAAGACTTCATAATCCCGTGATAGCAGTTCATTGTAAACAATGTTTTCCAGAAAGAATGACACATCAATATTCACAAGATTCGTGTTTATCATTCTGAAGCCAGTATCCACGGCGTATTGCTTCTCAACATAGGACATGGCTTTTTTTCCGGCAATATCGAACCTTCTTACCCTTGAAATCAGACAGGCCTTTTCCATCTTGTCTAGGTACCTGTAGATGCTTCTCCTGTCAATGCGTTCATCGTTAACGCCGGCAAAATAGCTTTCGATATTTTTTGCCGAAAACTCCCTGCCGGCATTTGCCATGATATATCCGGCTATCCTCTCAAAGCTCTGCCTGAGAATCCGGGAGCCCTCCGTCATAATATCCCGGTTAAGAATGCCCTGATAGGTTTGTTCCAGATACTTCCTGACATCAGCTTCGCGCTTCAGCGTAAAACGCAGCGGAAAACCGCCCCAGTTAAGATAATCATGGAAGAGTTCGTCATCAGACTGATTTTTTCCCAGAAGCCGGCAGTATGCCAGACTCTCAGCAAATGAAAACGGCATTATCCGAAACTCGATGCACCGGCCTACCAGCAGGGTAGCCAGCTTGCCCGATAACAGCTTTGAATTGCTTCCGGTAACGAAGATGGAATAGTCCCCGGATATTCTCAGAGAAGACAGAGCCTCTTCAAAATTACGAACATGCTGAATTTCATCAAGGAAGATAAGAAATCTCCCGCTGCCGTGCCGCATTCCCTCAATATAGGCGTGCAAACGTTCAGATGTCCTGATGTCCTTGTACCGCAGATCTTCAAAATTCACTCTGATGATATGCTTTTCATCAAAACCGGAGCTTCGGAATTCTTCCTCAATCTGCTCCAGAAGAACTGATTTTCCGGAGCGTCTGACTCCGGTCAGCACCTTGATAAGATCCGTATCATAGAACGGCCGGATCCTGGCGAGATAACGTTCTCTCTTTACATACATGTTCTTCCCGCCTCCTTGCAAAAACCTCAGACTGATTTCTGCCATTATAGTGTCACAAATCGGAAAAAATTCTTGATTTGTGACACTTATCTTCACATTTCCGGAGTTTCCCCTGTCCCGTTCCGGAGTCCCCGGAATCATTTTGTGATTAATCTTGCAGTTTCACCCATAACTATATAAGTGTATAATGCCTGAGCGCTTTTAATGACGGGAGATCTCTCCGGATCACAGTCCCGCTCCTCTCAGAGCCGGACAAAAGCAGCAAAGCCAACAGTTTTTACAAAGTCTCTCCTGAGAGAGCCGGAAATTCCTACAGGCCAGCATATGACAGTCATTCTCAAACAATACAATCCTCACGATCTGGAACCTCAGGTTCAGGAATACTGGGAGCAGCATAAAACCTTCAAAGCTTCCATGGATACCGGCAGGGAAAAATTCTACTGTCTCTCCATGTTCCCCTATCCCTCCGGAAGACTGCACATGGGACATGTCAGGAACTACACCATCGGAGATGTGATTTCCCGCTTTCAGAGACTCAACGGCAAGGAGGTCATGCAGCCCATCGGCTGGGACGCCTTCGGCCTTCCCGCTGAAAACGCCGCCGTTAAAAACAAGACCGCTCCGGCCAAATGGACCTATTCCAACATCGCCTACATGAAGAAGCAGCTCAAGATTCTGGGCTTCTCCTTTGACTGGGATCGGGAAATCGCCACCTGCAAGCCGGAATACTACAAGTGGGAGCAGCGGTTTTTCACCGAGCTCTATAAAAAGGGACTGGTTTACAAGAAGACCTCCACCGTAAACTGGTGTCCCAATGACCAGACAGTGCTGGCCAACGAACAGGTGCAGGAAGGCCGCTGCTGGCGCTGCGACTGTCCGGTGGAGATCAAGGAAGTGCCCCAGTGGTTCCTGAAGATCACCGCCTATGCCGAAGAGCTCCTGGAGGATCTGGATAATCTGCCGGGCTGGCCGGAAACCGTTAAGACCATGCAGCGGAACTGGATCGGGAAATCAGAGGGTCTCAACATCAAGCTTAAGGTAGACGGCCGGGATGAGGTGCTGGAGGTTTACACCACGAGACCAGACACCTTCATGGGCGTTACCTATGTGGCCATTGCCCCCATGCATCCTTTGGCCCGGGAGGCTGCCAGAGTTAATCCCGGGATTGCCGAATTCATTCAGGAATGCCGCAATCTTAAGATCGCCGAAGCCGACATTGCCAAGATGGAAAAGAAGGGCATGGCCACCGGCTTCTATGCCATTCACCCCCTGAACGGCAGAAAGGTTCCGGTGATGGTGGCCAATTTCGTTATTATGGATTATGGCACCGGCGCCGTAATGTCCGTGCCGGCTCATGACCAGCGCGATTATGAATTCGCCAAAAAGTACGGTCTTGACATCATTCCGGTGATCCGCCCCGCGGATCAGGATCAGCCGGACGTTTCCGAAGCCGCCTACACCGAAAAGGGCATCACCTTTAACAGCGGAGAATTTGACGGCCTTGATTTCAAGGGAGCCTTTAACGCCATTGCCGACAAGCTGGAAAGCATCGGCATGGGCCAGCGCACGGTAAACTACCGTCTCAGAGACTGGGGGGTTTCCAGACAGCGCTACTGGGGCGCTCCCATCCCCATGATAAACCTGCCCGACGGCAGTGTGGTTCCCGCTCAGGAGTTCCCGGTGCTGCTCCCCGAGGATGTAGTCATGGACGGCATTGTGAGCCCCATCAAGGCAGATCCGGCATGGGCCAGGGTAACCGTTAACGGTCAGGAAGCCCTCCGGGAAACCGACACCTTCGATACCTTCATGGAATCCTCCTGGTATTATGCCCGCTACTGCTGCAACAACTACTCCGAGGGCATGCTGGACAGCAAGGCCACCGGCTTCTGGCTTCCTGTGGATCAGTACATCGGCGGCATCGAACACGCCTGCATGCATCTTCTCTACGCCCGCTTCTTCCACAAGCTGCTCCGGGACGCCGGCATGGTGAACTGCGATGAGCCCTTCACCCGTCTGCTCTGTCAGGGCATGGTGCTGGCTGATGCCTTCTACTACAAGACCGATAACGGCTCCAAGATCTGGGTAAGCCCGCTGGAAGCCCTCTGCGAAAAGGACGCCAAGGGCAATATCACCAAGGCTCAGGACAAGGAAGGCCACGATCTCACTCATGCCGGCATGACCAAGATGAGCAAGTCCAAGAACAACGGCATCGATCCCCAGGAAATGGTAGATCGCTACGGCGCGGACACCGTGCGTCTTTTCATGATGTTCGCATCCCCGGCCGAGCTTACTCTGGAATGGAAGGAATCCGGCGTTGAAGGAGCTCTCAGGTTTATCAGAAAGCTTTGGAACAACGTGCAGGCCCTTCTGGAAAACCCGCGGCCGGAGCCATACAATCCGCAGGATCTCAATGAAACCGAAAAGGAAATCAGAAGAGAGCTTAACAAAACCATCGAAAAGGTCACCGATGACATCGGCAGAAGACAGACCTTTAACACCGCCATTGCCGCTGTTATGGAATTCCTGAACAAGCTGCAGAAGCTGGATCTCTCCCGCAAGACTGCCCTGTCTCTGGCCTATGAATCCTATGACAAGGTGGTGGTGCTTCTGGATCCCATCATTCCCCACACCTCCTTTGCCCTCTGGCAGGATCTGGGACATCAGGAAGCAGTAGACGAAACCTCCTGGCCCAAGGCCGATCCCGCCGCCATGGAGCAGGACAGCCGTCTCATTGTGGTGCAGGTCAACGGCAAGGTCAGGAACCGGATCACCGTGGCTGCTTCCGCTCCGGAGGAGGAGGTCAAAAATCAGGCTCTCAATGACGAAACAGTTAAGAAGTTCACTGACGGCAAGACAGTTAAAAAGGTAATATACGTAAAGGATAAGCTGGTGAACATCGTGGCGGTCTGACTGCCCGGGACAGCTTGCGCTTAAAGACAGCGGCCGGGGATCTTCTCCGGCCTTTTCCGGTTAACACAGGTCTCTATGAACATATTTCCCCTGCTATTCCGTCACCTCCTTGCAGTTGCTGTTACAGGCATTATTCTGTCCGGCTGCGGCTTTCATCTTCCGCAGGATGAAAAGCTTTCTGACAGCTGTCCGGAGCTGATTCTTGCCGGAGACGACAATGATATCTTTTACAAAGTTCTGGAGGAGAAGCTGATATTAAGCGGGGTTAAGGTAACTCCTGTTATCGGCAGCTACGCCAGCTATCTCAAGGGAGATATTCCGGTGCTTTCCTGCGGCCCCATGCAGGGGAACAGCAAGGTGCTTTCCGTAGCCGGAAACGCGCAGAATCTGGAATACACCTACAAAACCTCCGTAGCCTGCAACCTCTTTGCCCCGGGACATCGCCCCTATGCCATCGCAAATACCCTGAACCGTTCCTATCTGAACCGTTCCGGTGTCACTATTTCCACGGATGCGGAAAAAAGCGTCATTATTGAAGAGTCAGCAGAAAACCATGCTGATATGGTGCTGATCCGGCTTAGCAATGTCCAGGGCGTGCTCCCCCGGCTGGCGTCTCAGGATGCCGCCGGCACGGCCGCAGATGGCGTCCGGGTGGTGTTCGATCCCACCTCCGAAAACTCCCGGGAAATGAGTCTTGAGGAAGCCAGAAATGCTCCGGAAATGCAGGATTTTGAGATAAACACCCCAGAGTCCCCGAAATCCGGAGGGGCAGAGCGGCAATAACGGAGAACAGCCATGCAGATCTACGGAAACAAGCTGGAGCAGCATCTCAGCGAACACGGACTTTCTCCGATCTACATTATTGCCAGCGATGAACCCTTCTGGCATGAGGATGCCGGAAGAACCATCGTGAACTTTGCCAAAAGCAAGGGCTTTACCAGCTATAACTACAACAGCTTCAGCACGGACAGCATCGATCTGGAGCTTCTGGAGGACTCCTGCGGCAGCCCCGGTCTTTTTGCGGAAAACTCTCTCGTGGTGCTCAGCGTCCCCGCCATTAATAAGAGCAAGGGGCTCCGGGAGGCTCTGGCCATTCTGGAACGCTGTCTGAATCCCTCTCTGCTGGCTATTGTCAACACCCCCAGACTCTCCAAGGCGGATCTGGGATCCGGGAAGCCCTTCGGCAAGCTGGCCGCCAAAGGCCTGGCGGTAATCTTCTATCCCCTCAGGGATTATGAATACACCAAATTCATCAATGATCGCGCCCGCGCCTTCGGCCTTTCTCTGGATCCTCAGGGCACGGCGCTTATTCTTTCCTCCTATCAGGGCAACCTTTTTGCCATGGTGCAGACTCTGGAAAAGATCTCCCTTTCCGGCAAAAGCGGTTATGTTACGGCAGACGAAATCCGCTGGCATATCAGCCCGGAGAATCACTTTTCGGTATACGACCTCCAGGATGCTCTCATAAACCCGTCCCTGACCATTGAAAGACGGCTTGTTATGATCGATTCCCTCAGGCAGGAGGGCACTCCCATGATGGAAATCATCGGCCAGTTCGGTCAGGCACTGCAGGATCTTTACCGCCTGAGAACGCTGATGGATCGGAACCAGCCCCTGAACAGCTTTTTTGAGGGACACCGGATCCTGAAATTCCTGCCCCAGAAAAGAACCGTCTACCAGAAGGCGGCTCAGGGACTGACTGCTCCGGCGCTCCGGCATCTCATGGATCTCATCTGCCGGGCAGATCTCGCAGTCAGAAACTTTGATGAAAAAACCGCCCTCATGCTGATCCGCGAAACCGCGGCGGCAAGGAGCTGTCCCTCCAAAATAAGGCTGAACGCCAATGATTAAAAAAGGCATTCTCGGCGGCACCTTTGATCCCTTCCATCTGGGGCATCTCATGCTCCTTCGGGAAAGCATGAAGGCCCTCTGTCTGGATGCCGCCATCGCAGAACCCAACCTAGTGCCCTATTACCGCAGGCAGCCGGCTCTCTCCAACGAAGAAAGGCTGGAAATCTGCCGGCTTTCGGTATCCGGCATTCCAGGAGTTCAGGTTTCCGACCGGGAAATCCGCCGGGATTCCTACACCTCAACCTGCGAGCTTCTCCGGGAACTAAGAAGCGCGGAACCGGAAACATGGCCGGTTTTTATTATCGGCATGGACTCCTTTCTTTATCTCCATAAATGGGTTCGCGGAGAAGAGATCCCGGAATACGGCAACCTCGCCGTTATCAGGAGGCCGGGCTCTCAGCTCCGGCCGGAGGAGCTTCCTCCGGAGCTCCTCCGCATCTATGAAAAATACCGCTCTCCGGACAATGCGGTAAGAGGCCCTGCGGGACAGATCTTTTTTCTGGATACGCCGGAAATGGATATCAGCGCCACCGCTATCAGAAATCTCCTCCGAAAACGCGATTTCACCGCCGCCCGGGAATTTCTGGCTCCTGCCGCCCTGGCCCGGATTCGGGAAATCATGGAGGAAAGGCCCGGGATCTGGGACGAGCCCTCCTGATTGCCATTCCGGCCCGGCATTAGCAGCGATCCCCGTTCGCCTTATCATCATCTCCCCGGCCCCGCCGGCTCCTCCCGCCCGCCCTCCCCGCTCAATCCTTCCGCGCTCAATCCTTACATCGCCCCGAAAACGTTTTTTTCCGGGGACTGACGTAACTTTTTGAGAAGCGGGGTTAAGTTTAGGATACAATATACGGCCGGGTAATCGCCCAGAATATCGCAAATACAATTAATCGGAGACTTGCTAATATGAGTAATGAAGTCGGAGCTCACACCGTAAACAAGGTTATCTATTTAGTTTTAACAGTTTGTCTGGGGCCTTGGGGGGTTCATAAGTTTTATGCCAGAAGGCCTATTGCCGGTGTTTTAATAGTTCTTATCAGCTGCAGTGCCCTACTTCTTATATTTCCGATATTTATTTCCCTCGTGTGGGTGGTAATATCATTTGTAAAAGCACTGCTCACCCCGGCTGACTCCGCCGGCAACATCGAAGCCTGATTCTTTTGCCATCAGACCCTCATAACCGCACTATCAGGGAAGCAATTACTTTGAACACGCAGGAAATCGTAAAGGAAATTGAAAACGCCGTTCTGGACATCAAGGGACGCGATCTGGTATCCATTGACATGAACGGCCGTTCCGACATAACCGACGTCATGATGATCTGCTCCGGCACCTCCGTGAAGCATACCGCGGCCATTGCCGACAGAGTGGCCCGGGCTCTCAAGTCCCGCAAGATTCCCATCTTCGGCATCGAAGGGGAACAGAAGGGGGACTGGGTGCTGATGGACGCCGGCTCTGTGGTGCTGCATATCATGATTCCGGCGGCCCGGGAAAACTATCAGCTGGAACAGCTCTACGGGTTATGAGAATACTCCTCATTGCCGCGGGCACTAAAATGCCCGCCTTTGTGACCATGGGCTTCCAGGAATACCAGAAGCGCTTTCCCCGGGAAATGACTCTGGAGCTCGTGGAAATTCCCCTGGGCCACCGGGGCAAAAACGCCGATGTGGAAAAGCTCACCCGGGAGGAGGGGCGGCTCATGCTGGCTCAGGTGCCTAAGGGAGCAATGGTGATCACCTTGGATATTCCCGGCAAAATGTACTCCACTCCGGAGCTGGCCGAGGAGGTGCGTTCCTGGAAGATGAGCGGCCGGGATGTGGCCATCCTCATCGGAGGCCCTGAAGGCCTCTCCCCGGAATGCAAGAAGGCCGCGGAAAAAAGCTGGTCTCTCTCCCGGCTCACCATGCCCCATCCTCTGGTGCGCATCGTCATGGCGGAAAGTCTTTACCGGGCCTGGAGCATTACCGCAAACCTTCCCTACCATCGAGAATAATTTTTTATAATGTTTTTCCTGAGTTCCCGGCGCCTGAGACCGCCGCGCAACAACGATTTTGAACGCAGGCTTTTTAAAAAAAGGCTCATTGTAGCCTTTTTGTTCATGGTGATGCTGTCCCTGGTGCTTTTGGGAAATCTCGCCTATCTTCAGGTCATCTGCTACAGCAAGTACCAGACCCGGGCCAATGACAACCGCATCAAGCTGGTGCCGCAGGCACCCTCCCGGGGACTTATCTACGACCGCAATCACATTATTCTGGCTGACAACCGGCCGCTGTTCAGTCTGGAAATCGTGCCGGAAAACTCCCGGGGCCTCCGGGATGACATCGCCGCCCTGAAGGATCTTCTGAAGCTGGAGCTGGACGATGACGACATTGCCAAAATTCTGGATCGCTCCCGCTATCAGCGCAAGTTTCTGCCGGTAACCATTGCCGAAAACCTTAACGAAATACAGGTGGCGGTATTTGCCGTAAATCAGTACCGCTTTCCGGGAGCCCGCATCGAGGCCAAGCTCAAGCGCTACTACCCGTACTCTGAAACCTTTACCCACGCCATCGGCTACGTGGCCCGCATCAATCACGATGACCTCACCCAGCTGGAGGCCCGGGGGAAGCTGAACAATTATGCCGCTACCAACGACATCGGCAAGCAGGGCATCGAAAAGTACTACGAGGATCTCCTCCACGGGATTTCCGGTTACCGGGAGGTGGAGGTGGACAGCCGGGGCCGGGAGATCCGAACCCTGAACCTGGTTTCCCCCACCCCGGGAAACGACATCACCCTCACCATCGACGCCCGCCTGCAGCTCAAGGCCCAGCATCTCCTCCACGGCAAAAGAGGAGCTATTGTCATGATGAACCCCCGGAACGGCGAAATTCTGGCCATGTTTTCTTCGCCCGCTTATGATCCCAACCCCTTCGTAAGAGGCATTAAATCCCGGGAATACGGAGCTCTTCTCAGCAATCCCGACCGCCCTCTTATCAACCGGGTGACTCAGGGCGGCTACTCCCCGGCCTCCACGGTTAAGCCCCTGATGATTATCATGGGACTCAATGAGGATCTGGTGAACACCTCCACCCGTTTCTTCGGCGGGCCGTTTTTTCAGCTGCCGGGATCCTCTCATAAATTCCGGGACTGGAGAAAATGGGGCCACGGCTGGATGGACATTTTCCGGGCTGTGGAGATTTCGGCGGATACCTTCTTCTATGATCTGGCCTTCCGCGCCGGCATTGACCGCATCAGCCGCTACATGAACCAGTTCGGCATGGGCAAAAGCACCGGCATTGACATCTATGAGGAATCCCTGGGGAATATGCCCACCAAGAGCTGGAAAAAGAAACGCTTCAAAAGAGACTGGGTGCCCGGAGACACCGTTTCCATCGGCATCGGCCAAGGCTACTGGACCTCCACCCTGCTGCAGCTGGCCCGGGCGCATGCCATTCTGACCCAGAACGGCAGAAACGTAAGACCCCATCTTCTGCAGCTGGCCCGGGATCCCACCGGAGTAAGCCCGAACACCTGCATCCCGCCGGACACCGCCATCGTCCTGCCGGTTAAGGACAGCCGCTATTGGGACTATGCCAGAACCGGTATGTGCCTCGTTATCAACGGCCCGGAGGGCACCGGCAGAAGAGCCTTCGCTCACACGAGCTACAGCGTCTGCGGCAAATCCGGCACCGCCCAGATCGTGGGAATCAAGCAGGATGCCCGCTACAATGCCGGCGCTCTCCGGGAGACCCACCGGGACAACGGCCTTTTTGTGGCCTTTGCCAACAAGGAGGATCCCGAGGTTCTGGTGGCCGTAATTGTGGAAAACATGGGCGGGGCCGGCAAGGTGGCCGCCCCCACCGCCCGGGCCATGCTGGACGAATACTTCCGCATCCGGGACACCCCCTGCGGAGCGGACGAGATTAAGGCCCTCAAGGAGCAGTATCAGGCGGAGGAGGAGCAGGAGGATCTGGAAAAAATGAAGGAAAAGAGGAAAAACTAAATGGCAGGAAATCAGGAATCCTACAGCCCCTTTGATGTCGCCAAGGTTCCTCTGAGACACCGGGCGCATATCGATATGCCCCTTATGGGCGGGCTTCTGGCAGCCTTGGGGCTCAGCCTCATTGTGCTCTACAGCGCTTCAGGACAGCATTACGAAATGCTGCTAAGGCAGCTTTTGCGCACCGGACTCAGCTTTATTCTCATGATCTTCATTGCCCAGATAAATCCCCGGATTTTTGAAAGGTTCAGCTGGCTCCTCTTCGGGGGCTGTCTTGCCATGCTTCTCGCGGTGATGTTCTTCGGGGAGGTCAGCAAGGGAGCGCAGCGCTGGCTCAATATCGGGTTCATGCGCATTCAGCCCTCGGAATTTCTGAAAATCGTCATGCCCATCACCGTGGCCGCCCTGCTCAGCAAGGACAGTCTGCCCCCCAGATTCATGAAGGTGGTGGCGGCCCTGGCGATCATCGCCATTCCCACGGTGCTTATCGCCAAACAGCCGGATCTGGGTACGGCCATTCTGGTATCCTCCGCCGGAATGTTTGTGGTTTTTCTGGCCGGCATCAGCATCTGGTGGATCGCCGCCGGCATCATTCTGGCCGGATCCCTGTTCCCCATTATGTGGAACTTCGTCATGCACGACTACCAGAAGCAGCGCATCCTGACCTTTCTGAATCCCGAGTCCGATCCCCGGAATACCGGCTATCACATCATTCAGTCCAAAATCGCCATCGGATCCGGAGGCGTTTACGGCAAGGGCTGGCTCCACGGCACCCAGTCGCAGCTGGACTTTCTGCCGGAGCCCCACACGGACTTCATCTTCGCCGTGTTCAGCGAAGAGTTCGGACTTATCGGCTTTGGCATTCTGATGAGCATATACCTTTACATTATCACCAGATGCCTATATATTTCCCTCAGAGCTGACAATACCTTTTCGCGGCTTCTGGGGGGAGCCATTTCCCTGACATTTTTCTTTTACATATTTGTAAATATCGGAATGGTTTCGGGAATCCTGCCGGTGGTGGGCGTTCCGCTGCCTCTCATCAGCTACGGCGGCACCTCCATGGTTACTCTGTCAGCAGGTTTCGGTATAATTATGGCCATTCATACCCACAAGGAACGCAAAAGCTATCCGGACCTCTGAACTGTATTCGGAAGCGCGGCCAAAACCGCAGCTTTAACAGCGCGAATAAACCGCTCACATTAACCCGCACATTAACCGCAAGGTTGGGAGTATATCTTGAAAATATTATCTGGACTGGCCTGCCTTCTTCTTTTGGCCGGAACTGCTCTGGCAGAAGACCTGACTCCGGAGGACGAGGCTCTTCTGGCCGATCTCGCCGCAAAGCACGAGGTCTCTCTCGCCGATCTCACCAATGCCGTCACCGAGGCCAAACTGCAGAAAAAGATCCTGAGCACCATGGACAGACCCTATGAGGCCAAGCCGTGGTATGTTTACCGCAAAAACTTCATTGTGCCCGCCCGCATTAACGAGGGCATTGATTTCTGGCTGAAAAACGAAACCATTATCGACAAGGCCGCAGAAAAATTTCAGGTAAACCCTGAAATCATTGTGGCCATTATCGGCGTGGAAACCTTTTACGGCAAGAACATGGGCTCCTTCCGGGTGCTGGATGCCCTGTACACCCTGGGCTTCAGATATCCCAAGAGAGCGGAGTACTTCAGCGGGGAATTCGCAAGATTCGTGGAGCTGGCCAATAAGCAGGGGTGGCAGTACGGCGATATCAAGGGATCCTATGCCGGAGCCATGGGCATGGGACAGTTCATGCCCACCAGCTACCTCAAATGGGGCGTGGACTTCAACAATGACGGTCATATCGACCTCTTTAAAAACAAATGGGACATTATCGGCAGCGTGGCCTATTATTTTCAGGATCACGGCTGGAAGAAAAACTGGGAGGTTACCGTTCCCACCACGGTAAAGGATGCGGACAAGGCCGCCCTCATGCTGACGGAAACCATGAAGGATACCCGCACAGCCGCGGAATTGCGGGAGCACGGTATCTTCGTGCCGGAACGCTTCAAGGACACCATGCCCATAAAGCTCCTGCGCTTTGACGAGGAGCACGGCTACAGCTGGCACCTCGCCTTCCACAATTTCCGGGTGATCACCACCTACAACCGGAGTCCTCTGTACGCCATGAGCGTCTATCAGCTGAGCCAGATGATCCGGGACGGCTACCTGAATCGCAAGAAGGCTCTGGCGGAGGGCGCCGGAAAACCGGCCAAGCCCGCGAAAGCCCCGGCTCCCGGCAAGAAAAAGGACGCCAAAAAGCCCTCCGGCGGATCGCAGCCGAAAAAGAAATAATCCCCCGCTTTAGCCGGAAAAGCCCGGCCCGGGGTCTTCCGGCAGTGCCGGACTCCCGGGCCGGGATTTTTACTTGTTTTGCGCATCTCGAAGCTTGAACATGAAAACAATTATCCATTCCGCCAGCATGCTGCTTTTTGCCGCTTTATTTCTCGGCTGCAGCTCCTCATCCCATGTTCCGGTAACCGAAACCGGAGAAAAAGCCCCCTCCGGCTGCATCTACGGCACCGGAGCCGGAAACCGCTGTCCCCAGCCCCAGAGCAGGGAGCCGGATATTGCCGGAGTCAAGGGGGCCAAAATCACCCGGGAGCCCTTCAGCAAAAGAGGCAACAAGGACTATGTGGTGTTCGGACAGAATTTTCAGGTCTGGCGCAATCTTGACAGCTACACCGAGGAGGGCCTGGCCTCCTGGTACGGGCCAGGCTTTCACGGGCAGAAAACCTCCAATGGGGAACACTACAACATGAACGGCTTTACCGCCGCCCACAAGAACCTCCCCCTGCCCTGCTACCTTAAGGTCACCAATCTCGCCAACAACAAATCCGTCATTGTCCGGGTTAACGACCGGGGCCCCTTTCACGGAAAACGCATTCTGGATCTCTCCAAAGGAGCGGCCGCCCATATCGGCATCATAGGTCCGGGCACCGGCAAGGTACGGGTGGAGTACATTAACCCCGGCAAGATCAGCAATCAGACCAGCGAAGCGGAAATGAACGGCTTTAAGCCCTACATTCAGGTATTTGCCACCTCCTCCGCCGACAAGGCCCGGGAGATCTCCCACCAGGTCACCAGCGTTACCGGCAAAACCTCCCGGGTGGAGCAGACCGGAGACACCTATCGCGTCAAGGTGGGGCCTCTTACTGAAAAGGAGGCCGCCGCCGTTCTTGCTAAAATAAAGGATTTGGGTTATAAGAATGCATATTTTACGGCCGGCTGAAATCAAAGGATCTGTTCCCGGGACTCCGGAACAGACAAGGAACACAGGAGGTAACATGACTAAGATTATTCTGAACGCGCTTCTGCTCACGGGAGCAATCTCCGGATCTGTTCTGGCAGATACGGGCACGCAGGCTCCGGAGGAAAGCGCCCTCCCGCCTCCCTCGCCGGCTCAGAAGATCCCCGATCCGCCCCGTCCTGACGTCCGGGCCTATCTCCTGATGGACTACACCTCCGGCAGAGTGCTTCTGGGAGAGCATTTCGAGGAACGCATCGATCCGGCCTCCCTGACGAAAATGATGACCTCCTACGTTATCGGTCAGGAGCTGAAGCTGGGCCGCATTCATGCCGATGACATGGTGCCCATCAGCGAAAACGCCTGGGGCAAAAAGCTGGGGGATTCCTCCAAGATGTTCCTGGAGGTGGGCAAGACCGTGCCGGTGGAAATGCTGAACAAGGGCATTATCATTCAGTCCGGCAATGATGCCTGCATCGCCATGGCCGAATACATCGCCGGCAGCGAAAGCTCCTTCGCCTCCCTGATGAACGAATGGGGCAAGCGCATCGGACTCAAGGGATCCAATTTTGTGAACTCCCACGGTCTCTATAATGAAAACCATTATTCCACCGCCTATGATATGGCAGTGCTGGGCCGGGCTCTTATCAAGGATCTTCCGGAGGAATACCAGATATATTCCCAGAAGGAATTTACCTTTAACAATATCAAGCAGGTGAACAGAAATCGGCTCCTCTGGGATAACTCCATTCATGTGGACGGCATTAAGACCGGCCATATCAGTCAGGTGGGCTACAATCTGGTAGCCTCCGCCATTAACGACAAAAACGGCATGCGGCTTATTTCCGTAGTCATCGGCGACGTTTCCGAAAAGTCCCGGGCCGCCAACTCCCTGGCCCTGCTCCGCTACGGACTCCGCTTCTACGAGCCCTACAGCCCTCTGGCCGGCGGCCAGACACTCCTGAAAAAGGAGGTGCGTCTCGGCGACGTCAGCGAGGTGCCTCTGGGCACGCTGCATGACGTGTCCTTCGCCGTGCCCCTGGAAAGCGAAAAGCGCATCAAGGCCACCTATGTCATGAAGGAATCCCCCCTCCGGGCTCCCATTGCCAAGGGACAGGTCATGGGCACCCTGACGTTTTCTCTGGACGGCAAGGCGATCTACGAGATCCCCCTGGTAGCTCTCAGTGATGTCGCCGAGGGCGGCTTCATGTCCCGGATGTGGGATCAGATGTACCTGACCGTATCCGGCTGGTTTTAAGAGGCAGAAAAGCAATATGGCCACTACCGCATTCGGGGAAGTGCTGACATTCCCCTGCTCCGTTAAATTCCGGTTTATCGGCGTGAATTCCGCCGAGCTTCATGATAATGTCCGCGCCTTCTTTGCGGAACAGATGAAGCTTGCTCCGGAAATCATCCCCGGCAACACCAGCAAAAGCGGCAAATATCTCACCCTGAATGTCACCGTCAGGGTGCCGGACGAAGATAAGATGAATGCCGTTTACCGCGAAGGCTCCAAGGTGTCTTTGGTGCTCCACGTGCTTTGATAACTGGTGGCGCGATGTCAGTTTTTAAGAATGAATTTTCCGGATTTCTGCACATCGTGCTCTACTGCTTCGCCGTTATCGCGCTTTTTCTCTGCGTTCTTCTGCTGACCATGGTGGTGCAGATCTCCTGCATGTCCGCCTACACCTACGATCTCCACGAAATAGACACCATCCCCTACAACCGCACCGGCCTCGTGCTGGGCACCTCCAAGTACCTGGTGCACGGCGGCATCAACGGCTTCTGGACGGCCCGCATCAATGCCGCCAGCGACCTTTATCATGCCGGCAAAATCAGCTACATCGTGGTATCCGGAGACAATTCCCACCGGAACTACAACGAACCCCGGCAGATGCGGAAGGCTCTTATTGCCAAGGGGGTGCCCCGGGATCGCATCTATCTGGACTATGCCGGCTTCAGAACCCTGGACAGCGTGGTCAGAATTCAGCGGATTTTCCGGCAGAAAAACATTACCGTCATAAGTCAGGATTTTCAGAATGAAAGGGCCATCTACATTGCCCGCCAGCACGGCATCAATGCCGTGGGCTTCAATGCTGAGAGCAGCACTGACAATATCTTCACCACGGACATCAGGGAGTTCTTTGCCCGCATAAGGTGCGTGCTGGATCTCCATGTCTGGAACAGCAAGCCCCGGTTCCTGGGGGATGCCATTCACATCGGCGACAAGAACATCGATCCCAAGGAGGCTCAGATGCTGGAGGACAGCCAGCCCCCGCTGCCGGCGGATGACATTGCGGATCCGGAGGCCGGGGAAGAAAAAACCGAGCCGGGAACCGCGGAAGAGAAAACCGCGGGAGAACAGAACGGCAGGACAGAAGACGGCAGAGACGAATCCGAGGACAGCAAGGACAGCAATAACGGCAGCATATCAAAAAGCGCCCGCAGCGTTCCCGCGGGTGATGACGGCTTCGCCTTTATGGATCTCTTCTCCGCCCGATGAACTATAATATCCCTGCTCAGTCAAAACGAGGATTTACCGATGTATCAGTGGAAAGAATGTACCTATAACACCCCTGACCGGCAGGTGTTTTTTACCATTAAAAAGCTCACCCTGCCCGATCATTTCTATGTAACCTTCGTGGGGGCTAACGGCAGCGGCAAAACGCTGCTGGCCCGAGCTCTGGAGGGAGATCTTAAACTGCTCTTCGGCAATGCTCCCTCCGGCCTCAAAATAAGCTCCATCTCCTTCGAAAAGCAGATAAAACTGATGGAGGAGGACTTTGAAAGAAGAAACAGCGATGATCCCCGGGCTGAAACCGGCTTTACGCCCCGGGAAATGTTTGCCGCCATCTCTGATGACACCCAGGAAATCAGCCGGCTCTGCGACATTCTGAACTTCTCCTACGCTCTGGATCGCTCCTACCATAAGCTCTCCTCCGGAGAAGGCCGAAAGACCCTGATTATTGAAGCTCTCCTGAAAAAACCGGACATCATCCTCCTGGATTCCCCCTTTGACGGTCTGGATCCCGCAGCCCGGAAGGAGCTTCAGGATCTTCTGACCCGCATCTATGATGCCGGAGCCTCCGTTATTGTTAATACCAACCGCTTTGAGGAAATTTCTCCCCGGAGCGAGTATCTGGGTCTTGTCATGAGCCGGGATCTCGCCCGCTTCGGGTACCGGGACGAAATCCTGGAGGACAGCTCGGTAAAACAGCTCACCCATTATGAAAAGCTCCCTAAGATCTGCGCTCTTCCCCGGGTGCCTCTGGACTGCCAGATCCCTCTGGATCGCTCCCGGCCTCTCATTGTCATGAAGGACGTTACCGTGGCCTACGGAGATCACGTAATATTGAACAAGCTCAGCTGGACGGTTAATCCCTATGAGCACTGGGAGATCTCCGGCCCCAACGGCTGCGGAAAATCCACCCTGCTCTCTCTGGTAACCGGAGACAATCCCCAGAGCTACTGCAACGATATCACTTTATTTGGAATTAAGAGAGGATCCGGCGAAAGCATCTGGGACATCAAGAAGCATATCGGCTATGTCAGTCCCGCCTTTCATCTGGACTACCGGATAAGCTCCCCGGTGATTAATGTGATTCTTTCCGGCTACTTTGATTCCGTCGGACTTTATGAACAGCCCGGGGATGAAAAGATTTCCCTGGCCCGGCAATGGCTGAGCCTCCTGGGACTCTCCGCTTATGAAAACGCCAGCTTCCGTTCCCTCTCCTTCGGGCAGCAACGGCTCCTCCTCATTGTGAGGGCGCTGGTGAAGCAGCCGCCTCTCCTGATTCTGGACGAACCCCTGCAGGGGCTGGACGGACTCGGCCGGGAGCTCGTGCGGCGTTTCGCGGAATTTCTGATGCAGAACGGGGAAACCCAGATCCTGTTCGTGTCCCATCATGAAGGAGATGCGCCCCGGGGCATCGGAAAACGGCTGATCTTCACGGATAACGGCACCCGCACCTTTGATGTGAAGATCGAGAGCGTGCCGAAGTAAAGCGCCGAAGTAAAGCGCCGCAGCAGAGAACAAGGCGGGGCGGGAGCCGGTTTCCCCGCTCCTGAAAACTAAGCCCCGTTCCGGAGAACGGGGCCATTGTCGGGTTCGCTTTGCCCGCTGGTTAGCGAAGCGGCTATGAAAAACTCTTACTCCAGGAAGCCCTGATGATTAAACATGCTTTCTCTGGGGATCAGCATTTCAATAGCTGTTACCACTTTCAAGTACATGGGATCATCAAAATTGTCAAAACCGATGTCTTTCAGCTGTTTCAGCAGAGGAGCCATCTGCTTTCCGGTGCTGAAACTGCGATAGAAGCCGCTCTCATACCAGAACTGCAGCACTTGGGCATTACGAACTCTGGCGGCTTTTTTGTTATACGCCGAAACCAGGTCTCCTCTCAGCGCCCGGAGCTCCTGAATATCCTTGGTATCCATCTCATCGTCTCCCGGAATGCGGGTAAGATATTCTTCCTGCCACACCTCTTCTTCATCAGGATCAACCCTTTTGGTCTTAATATCCGCAAAGAAAAACTTCAAAAGCTCCCTTTCATGCTTGAGATAGTAGTTATCCGCCAGAATCAGCACCTGCCGGACATTCTGCAAAATGGCCCGGAACTCCAGTGATTTGTCCCCCTGCTGGAATCTTACTACGTCCTTGTTGCACTCTGCGAGTTTGCGCTCAATGGCTTTGGTATTTATCCCCGCATCATTCATCTCTCCAAGAAGTTCGCTGATCCGGACAGTCACCTTGGCTATTTCTCTGGCAGCGTCTTCATCGGTAAGGCGGGAGTTTATCTCAACCTTCTTTTTGACAGTGATATCCTGTACCGGAAAATAGGCCTCCAGTTCCATCATTTCCGAGGTGTCCACCTTCAGCGTAAGGTGCACGGGATCCCCCTTATTGATGTCCTTTTCGATTTCCCTGCCGCTGACCACAATATCCGTCACATGCTCGTAGCACAGAGCCTGAGATTCGTTTCTGATGGTAAAGTCAGCCTGATAAATAGGAATGGTCAGGTTATCATCGGTATTTGCGATAATGTACCGGGGCGCCTTGCGATCATCATTTCTGCCCGCCGCCGGCAGCGGGTTGTTTTTCTCCAGCCCGGAAAACGGCGCGATAAGATTATTTATGCCGCTCCCGCCGGCAAACTCGTACGGATTCAGATAGCTGTAGCAGATATTGAAGGGCAGCACGGCGCTGGCTACCTTGGTGCCGTTTATTACGGTAATGGAATCCGGATAAACCCGCACCCGGCCGCCGTTCCTGTCGAAGCCGGTAACGGTGTAGGTATTGGCGCGATCCTTCACCATGAAGATCTCCGCCACGCTGCCCTCGGCATCCACGGAGATTTTGCCGGATGACCAGGCGCCGTCCCCCCGGGTGAGTTCAATCTCAAAGCCCTCGGGCACCGCGGAAACCGGTTTTACTGCTATCCATTCGGATTCATCAACGCTCATGCTCTCATAGGTGATTTCCAGCTTAACGGCATCCCTGAGATCCTGCTCCGAAACCTCTGCGGTCGCCTCGATATTCTGGGCATAAAGAGCGGCGCCGGCAGCCACTGCGGTCATGGGATCCACTGAGCAGTCCAGATTGGGGCTGATCTGTTCCCGGAGCTTGTCCCGCACCAGAGGGCAGAAGGTAGGGCCGCCCACCAGAATGATTTTGGTGAGGAGCTCCTTTTTGATCTTGTTTCTTTCCAAAAGGTTTTTGCACATGTCCACTGCTTTCTGATAGAGATCGTCCATGGCCGCAAAAACCTGCTCCCGGGTAAAGACGCCGTCAATAACCATATCCTCGCCGGAATCATCGCAGCCGATATCGCCGAGATCCGTGAGAAGCTCGCAGCTGTCCTTTGCGGAAAGCTCCTTTCTGATCTTTTCGGCATAGATCTTTAGAGAGTCCTTAAGAATGCTCTTTTTGGCCCCGTCCCGGAGAATATCACCGAGGTCGTAATTTTCTTGAAGGTGCGGGATTATCACCTTTTCCACCACGGCATAGTCCAGATCCTTGCCCCCCAGGTAGCTGTCGCCCTCGGTGTCAAAAATCTGCAGAATGCCCTCGCTGGCATGCACCAGAGCCGTATCGAAGGTGCCGCCGCCGAAGTCAAACACCATCCAGACGCCGTCCTTAACGTCAGCAGACAGGCCGTAGGCAAAGGAGGCGGCCAAAGGCTCCTGCAAAAGCTCGCAGTGCTTAAAGCCGGCCAGTTCCGCAGCCTTTACGGTAGCCGCTTTCTGATTTACGGTAAACTTGGCCGGCACGGTGATGACGATATCGGAAATGTTTTCGGGAACAAAGGTTTTAAGCTTTTTGAGCACCTCCGCGGAAAGCTCCTCGGCAGAAAAGGAACGCTTCATATAGGAGCTCTCATAGGCGGTGTCGCTGCCCATGCCCCGCTTGAATTCCACAAAGGCATTGCTCTTCCCGGACTTCCAGGACATGACAGCGGTTTTCTTCTCAGACTGGTAGTCATTAAGAGCCTGCACCCCGACTCTTACGGTTTTGTTTCTGGAGAAGGACACGCAGGACGGCATGACGCTTTCCTTGGTGTCTGTTATAAAAATCTTCGGATTGTTGTCTGAAATGGTGGCGATAGAGGAATTGGTAGTTCCCAGATCGATACCGTACTTGATTTTTGGCATATGAATTCCCGTTAAAAAAAGCGCTGCCCCTTCCTGAAAACAGCGTTAAACCCCCGGCCGCTCAAACTGCCGGTCATTTTGTAAAAAAACATAGCTGAAAACAGCATTTAGGCTGAAAGCAGCATTAAACTGCGTTAAACAGGGTCTCCTATGATTCCTCCGGATCCGCGGCATTCTGCGCCACCACCACCGTGGCCATCTGCAGGAGCTGGCCGTTGTAATTGACCTGGGGAGAAACCACCTTGCGGATCACCTGAGTCCCCGGCGGGAGATTATCGTCCTGCATAAAGGTAGCGGAAACCTTCATCCCTTCCGCATAAGGCTTATCCAGAAGATCCACAAACTCGTAGCCATCGGCCAGCATGGCATCCCGGAGCCTCTCGTTGCATTTAAGAAGCTGCTTATGCCCCCGCACCTCGGGCCCCATGCGATTGAGATTGTTCTGGATCTTGACGATTTCCTCCGCCACCCGGAGGTAAAACGCATGCCTTGAGGAGCTGCCCCCACGCTGCACCATGGCGGAGACCTCCGAAAGCAGTCCCGAATATTCCGCCGCGCTCTCAAGATCCCGATCCTCCAGAGCGGCCAGACGTTCCTCAAGGCCGTCACCGTACTTCATAAGCCCCCGGAGCTCGTCCTGGCAGCTCTGATTCAGGGCCGCCATGCTGTCCTTCAGGGACTGGCTGTTTTTGCCCAGCTCCTCCTTGAGGAGGCAGTGATCCTTCCGGGACAGCGCATTTCCCCGGAACACCACCAGGGTAATAATCAGCAGCCATATGAAAAACAGCAGAAAAAGAGCTCCCTGCCAGTACTGCAATAAAATGTCAGCAATAGTCGCATCCGTCATTTTGTTGTCTTTTCTCTGTTATTTTCCTACTTCTTCTTTTTCTTCTTTTTCTTCTTCTGGTTATTTCTGCCGTTCACCGCCTTCTTTCTCCGGGGCTTCTTCTTTTCCGGAGCATAGCCGTAATCATCGTCATCATCGTCATCATCGTCATCAAAGCCGAAGTCAAAGGAATCATCATCCTCGCCCAAAAGAGAGCTTAAAGCCTTCCCCGGTTCATGCTGGCTCATGACCAGTTTCAGCGACAGCGCCACTATGTGCATTTGCAGAGACTCGCTGGCGTCAGACAGCAAAGATGTGAAATTGGTCATTATATCGTGAGTGATCTCGCCAATCATGAAAAAACAGTTCTCGGGATCCTTATCAGCCCCGGATCTGAAGGCCTCTGCTTCCTTTATGAAAGATGCCGCTTTGGCAAAGACATCCAGGATCTCACTGAACTGCCCGGAAATCTCCTTTCCCAGATTAGCTGATTTGGCGTTTTTTGATATAAAGCCGGCAACGTCATGCCAAAAGGCAATCAGGCTTTTATTTCTGAAAATATAGTCATTACTGTCCAGCAATTGTCTGAGCTTTGCCGGATCTGGCGGAGCTATTTTAATTTCAACTTCAGTATCATCATTGTAAGACTCTTTCATAGACCCCATAGAGTCCAGAAACATGTCGAAAAAAACATCGCACACCGCCATTCTCATTTCTTCGGCGCACAGAAAAAGAGGCATGCAGGATTTGGCGGTTATCTGTTCGGAAAGCTCAGTTTTCCGGCCGCGCATCTCCTTCTTAAAGTTTTCCAGAAGGAGAGCGGCTTTCCGGGCATCATCCTCTGAAACGGAGCTGATCCTCAGCGTCATCTTCTGACGCAGGAAATCCTTCAGATTCTTGCGCTTAAAGGCCTCATCAGAGGTTCTGACAAAATAAAGATCCGCTGTCAGTTTCTCAAAGGCGGTGGCAGCCTCAGACAGCTCCGGGGTCTTGGACTGAGACGGCACGGAAACAGCGGCCGCGGTCTTCTGCTCCAGTTCGGCCTCATATTTAAGCCAGGGCTGCCATTTCAGGAGATCGGGCTTCCGGATATGGTCTTTAAGACTAATACCCTGCTCATGAAGGGCGTCGATGAACTCGGTAACGTAATACTGCTTCTTAACGGTCAGAATTTCAGTCATGAGCTTCTGAAATTCCGTGCAGCGGGGGCCGTACAGCGTCTGAGCGGTTTCAATGGCGTCCTCATACTCTCCCCGGATTGCGCTGAGAATCATGAGATTCTGCATGTCAATGACGCTCTTGTCCCTTTTGATGGCCGCCTTCAGCACCAGAGCAGCCTCCACGGCATTGCCATCGGCCAGAAGTCCGGCCACGGTGCCGGTAAAAAGCTCGTTCTGAAAAAACCAGAACATGCCGGCGGCAAGCTTCTTTTCGGGTGTGGAGATGCTGAGAGAGGCCTTTTCCATTTCCTGAACAGTCCGGGAAACCGGGCCTAACAGCCTTTCAAAATCAGCGGGGAAGGAAACCGTCTTTTTAACAGAAGAAAAGGCTTTGAATTTACCGGCATTGGAGCTTAATTCTCTGGCGCCGGAGTTGCTGCAGCCTCCCAGCATTCTGAAGGGATTGCCGGTAATACGATCAATGATTTTCATAAGGTAAACAGGGTTCAGCGTGGTTAAACAGAATAGCTGCCGTCTGGAAACGGTCATCCGGCTGAAAAATGCAGTTCTGGGGAAATGGGCATTTTCACTTCCGGATCAGTTAAAAAGCACGGTTATTCTACTCTGAAAACTTTTTTTTGACAAATACGGCGGATGGGATGATGACTGGTAATACCGCAACTTCCGATGCCCGCATGAGCTTCATCAGAGTCTGCAAAGAAAAGATGCGGGCCAGACCTTCTGCCGCATCTTAATTCCAATTACTCAAATTCCGGGTATCTCAAAACGCAGGAGCATCACTCCCGAATGGCGTAATCCCCTTCGCAGATCCACTTATAGGTGGTAAGCTCCAGAAGTCCCATGGGCCCCCGGGCATGCAGCTTCTGAGTGGAGATGGCCACCTCGGCTCCCAGGCCGAACTGTCCCCCATCTGAAAACCTGGTAGAAGCATTCACATAGACGCAGGCGGAATCCACGGCATTCATGAAGGCCAGAGCATTCCGGTAGTCATTGGTAAGAATGGCATCAGAATGCACGGCGCCGTGAGCCCGGAGATGAGCCACTGCAGCGTCAAGGCTGTCGGTAATGGCAATATTAACCGTGAGAGAAAGCCATTCCGTGTCGAAATCCCCGTCCTCGCCCTCTCGGGTCTTCTCCGGAGCAACGGCACTGAGAAGGTCATAAGCCGCGCCATGAGCCACCATCTTGACGTCCCGGTCAGCGAGATACCGCCCCAGCTTCGGAATAAACTCTCCCGCAATGTCCCGGTGCACCAGCACGGTGTCCACGGCGTTGCAGGCGCTGGGCTTCTGCAGCTTGGCATTTCCGATAAGGGGCAGCGACCTTTCCTGATCTGCGGAGGCATCCACAAAAATATGCCCGACGCCGAAACCGCCGATGATCACTGGCACTGTGCTTTCCCGGCGGCAAAGATCCTGCAGCTTCTGACCGCCCCGGGGAATGATCATGTCCACGTATTTGTCCAGCTTCAGAAGCTGATGCACATATTCGCGATCGGGCTCAGAAATAAGCTGCACCGCATCCTCCGGAAAACCCGCATCCCGGAGTCCCTGTCTGATGGTGGCGGAGATCAGGAGGTTGCTTCTCAGGGTCTCCTTGCCGCCCCGGAGAATGCAGGCGTTTCCGGTCTTGATGGCCAGAGAGGCAATGTCCGAGGTGACATTGGGACGGGCTTCGTAAATAACCCCCAGAACACCGAGAGGCACTCTCCTTTTCCGGAGTCTGAGACCATTGGGAAGAACCCGGGAGTCAAACTCATCCCCGGTGGGATCCGGGAGAGCGGCCACATGGCCGATATCTTCAATAATGCCGTCAAGGCGCTTCACATTAAGGGTCAGCCGATCCAGCAAAGCTTCGCTGATGCCGTTTTTCCGGGCATCCTCCAGATCCTGTTCATTGGCGGTAAGAATTTCCGGAGCCTTATGCCGCAAGGCGTCTTTAACAGCCAAAAGAGCCCGGCTGCGATCCCGGGGCAGAAAGCCGCTCATCACCTGCGAGGCTGCCTTGGCGCGGCGGCCCATTTCTTCAATCGAAATCATATTTAATCCTCTTACATGAGAACCATGTCGTCGCGATGCACTGCGACAGACCCGTTTTCATAACCCAAAATACCTTCAATTTCATCAGAGCCATGTCTCTTAATCCTGTCAAGCGCTCTGGAGTCATAACGGGAAAGACCCCGGGCAATCTCCCGGCCGTCCCCGGCGGCGATAATCACGTCCGCCCCGCGCATAAACTCTCCGCTTACGGCGGTAATGCCGCTGGGCAAAAGACTGGCGCCCCGGTTCCGAAGAGCGTTCTCGGCTCCCGCATCCACCGTAATGACGCCGTCCGGCTTCTGCCCTGCCAGAATCCAGGCCTTGCGGGCCTCCAGAGGGGTGGTTTCCGGACAGAATCTGGTGCAGTCGCCCTTTCCGGCCACGAGATCCGGGATCAGAGCCGGATTGTCTCCGGAAGCGATAATCACCTCGATGCCGCTCCTTATGGCGATCTCCGCCGCCTGGATCTTGGTGCTCATGCCGCCGGTGCCGAGACCGCTTTTGCTGTCTCCTGCCAGAGCATGGATCTCCGGAGTGATCTCCCGCACCTCCCGGATCAGCTTGGCATCAGGACAAGAACGAGGATCCGCGGTGAACAGACCCTGCTGATCCGTCAGCAGAATGAGCATGTCGGCATCCGCCAGCACCGCCACCCGGGCGGACAGATTGTCGTTATCCCCGAATTTAATCTCCCGGGTGGCCACCGCATCGTTCTCATTGACAATGGGCACAATATGCTGCCCCACGATAGCCTCCAGGGCATCCCGGGCATTCAGGAAGCGCTCCCGCTCCTCCAGATCCGCCTGGGTCAGAAGCACCTGGCCCACGCTGATGCGATAGATGGCGAAAAGCTGCTGCCAGCGCATCATGAGACTGGTCTGCCCCACGCTGGCCAGCATCTGCTTGTGCGCCACCGTGCGGGGGACATCCGGAAAACCCAGAGCCTCCCGGCCGGCGGCAATGGCTCCGGAGCTCACCACCAGCACCTGGTGTCCGGCATCTCGGAGCGCCTTTACCGCCCGCACGAGCTCAATCATGCGGGACGAATCCAGATATCTGGTACCCGATGTAAGCATGGAGGTACCCAGCTTAATCACCACTGTTTTTGCTTTATTTCCCATATTCACCGCATCCCGTTCAGCGCTTACAGAAGGTTCTTTTTGAAGAATGCCACCGAATTATGCATAACCTTTTCAAAAATATCGGTGCCGCTGTCTCCGGTAACCTCAACGATCTCGCTCTTGCGGCTCACGCCGGCGGTAAGCTTCATATCGGCCTTGGAGCAGAAAAAGTCGGCCTTTGCTCCCATTACCTGCATTTGGATATCCGAGCTGAAGCCGGACAGAATGCCCTGCTTTTTCACCGAATAGGCCTGCAGCAGCGGAATTAAATTATCCCACAGGGAGGAATCGCCGTTCATGCGGTTCGCTATCACATCCCGCATCATCGGGGGCGCCTTGGCGAGAGCCTTGCTCATGAGAAATTCGTCCACCAGAGGAGAGACCATGCAGGCCGCCCGAACGTGGGATCCCATGGAGATCATAAGCTGAAGGGCGGCGATGCACCCCATGCGCTGGGCCAGAATGCCCATGTTGTGATGATCCAGATACAGCACATGATTGAGAATAAAGTCCAAAGCCGCCTCGTGCACCTTGCCCAGATGCGGGCTGAACTTCACCTTGCCGGAAAGCCCCACCCCCGGAAGATCCAGGGCCACCATGGCAATGCCCAGCGGCCGGAGATAGTCGTTGTAATATCTGAGATATTCCGTGCACAGATTCTGGTAGTTGCTGAATATCATCACGTACGGGCATACGGCATTTTTGTCCGGGGTATGAATAAAAGCAATGGCTTCGGCTTCCTTGACCTTGAAGCGGATCTCCTCGAAATCCCCGCTGGCAAACTGGGCCGCCCGGCGATAATAGCGGTAATGCTGACAAAGAGACTGCTGCGCCAGATCGTCATTCACCATGTAGGGATAGGAGGCCGCCAGAAAGTAGAGCTCCGCGAGCCGGAAGTTTTTGAAGGCCTCTTCGCGGTTTCCCTCCTGAGCCGCCTTTTCGCCCATTTCGCTGTAGCGCACTCCCAGCATGGAAAACTCATAGACCCAGTTGCCGGGACCGTATTCGTAAACCGTGTCCAGAGCGTGGGGACGGGTTCTCCGGTTCGGAGAGGCCGCAATGCGGGAAAGAGCGGATTTCACCTCGATAAGATTGAGGCCCAGCCAGCCGGCGTACGGGAGATGACAGAGCCGGTACCAGTAGTTTTCAGTTACGGACGGATCCTCGGGGGCGGAGTTTGCCACAAAAGAGGTTTCCTTGGTTTTTCTCGTCGGCTTAAAAAGAACCTCGCTCAGATTCTGATCCTTTTCCAAAACTTCAGAAGTCATTGCTTTCCCCTAGAAAATCTGCCCATGGTAGCGTATTCGGGCTTCCGTCCTCTTTGATAAGATGCCGCGAAGCTCCGGAAGCTGCATAAATGCCTGTAAAATAAAGGGAAAACCGGAAACCGGTTCCCTGAGCCTCCATTATACCGCATGGCGTAAGGAATACCATGATTTTGCCCCGGGAGCGATAACGCTCCGCCTTCCGGACGCCGGAATAATGACATCGGACGGAATCAGGTGTGGCGGGATCCCCTTCAGGGTGTATAATGCGGGAGTCTCCCCCGGAGAACGGATATAAGATTTTTGTTAAAGATTCCGGCATTATTTCCGCTAAGTATTTACAGGAACCGGAAAACGCAATTTGCCCGATGAGGAACGCAAAATGAGCGCTGAAAACAAAGAAAGCCAGAGCGAAAGAAAGATTGTTCTCCCAGTTGCAGAAAAGGACGTCAGCCGCAAGGCTCCCGTGATTTACAGATCTCCGTGCTGCTGCACCAGAAACCGGGTGCATAACCTTTTTCTGGTAGATCCCAATGACGAAAGGGTGCTCAGACTGTTCTACGCTCACTCCGCTCTGCTGCATCTGGGGGCCAGTTAAGGACTCGGCGGGTTCAGGCCGGCATAATAAGCAGGACATTTCAGATCACATCAGAAAGGGAACGCTCCGGCGTTCCCTTTTGCTTTCCGGAAAGTCTGAAGCTATGGCAAAGTCCTGCCCCGCCGGATTTATGAAGCAGATCCGGTTTTCCGCATTTCCTCCCCGGCTGCTTTCTGAAAAAAAGAACCTTATTTGTCAGGGATGCTCTAAGTGACTATACTTGCTTTTGATTTTTTCTCGGCTTTCCTGCTCAGGAAACAGTTTCGGAACGCATGGTCATGGAAAACGCTATCTCAAAACTCGAGCCCCGCTCCGTCTGGCATTTCTTCAGCCGCATCGCAAAGGTGCCTCGGGTGTCCGGAAATGAAGCCGGCATCGGAGATCTTCTGCTGGAAATCGCCCGGGAGCACGGTCTCGGAAGCTCCCGCACCCCGGACGGAAATATTATTCTGACCGCTGACGCCACCCCGGGGCTTCAGGATCATCCCCGGGTGTTCTTTCAGGCTCACATGGACATGGTGGGAGTAAAGGAAGAGGGCCTTAGCTTCGATTTTTCCCGGGATCCCATATCCGCAGTCATTACCGAGGACGGCTTCGTTACCGCAGAGGGCACCACTCTGGGAGCGGACGACGGCATCGGCATGGCGCTGGCTCTGGCAGCGCTGACCGCCCCCGAGCTCCGGCATCCGCCTCTGGCCGCGGTATTCACCGTTTCCGAGGAAACCAGCATGCAGGGAGCCCTGGCGCTGACTCCTGATGATATCCCCGGCAGTCTGGGCATCAACATTGACTCCGAGGATATCGGAGAGATCTGCATCGGCTGCGCCGGCGGACTGGCTCTGAACATTGCGTACACCCCGGAGATCTCCGAGGTGCCCCGGGATTTCGGCACCATTGCCATTACCGTGGCAAACGGCCGGGGCGGTCACAGCGGCATGGAGGCGGATCGGGGCAGCCTGAATGCCGCCACCGCCCTGCTCACCCTGATCTGCTCGCTGGCCAACGAGGATATCAAGGTGAATCTGAGCTCCCTGAACTCCGGCACGGTCAGAAATGCCATTCCCGGCAGCGGCCAGGCGGAAATCGCCCTGCCAGAGGCTCTGATAAACAAAGCTCTGGATTCTCTGGAGGATATTTCCGCCAGAATTACGGAAAAGTACCGGAATGCCGATCCGGATATCACCATTACGATTGACCGGGCGCCCAACAGAAACATTATGGTTTCCGCTCAGGATACAGCCAACATCATCAATCTCCGGGGACTTAATACCGGAATTCTGGAAAGAACTCCCGACGGACAGCCCCTGACCTCCTGCAATCTGGGCCGCATTTCCTTTGACGGCGGCAAGGCGGAGGCCTTCATTCTGGGCCGCTTCGCCACGGAGGCCGGAAAGGAAATGCTGGCAGCCCGGCTTAAAAAGACCGCGGCCGATGCCGGCGCCGTTATCACCTTTGAGGAACGCTACTCCCAATGGGAGCCGGTTTATGAGAGTCCCCTGTGCCGGATCATGGCTGCGTCCTACCGCGAAATCACCGGAGAGGAGCCCCGGATCACGGTGATCCATGCCGGACTGGAATGCGGCCTTCTCAGGAATCTCCGGCCGGATCTGGACATCGTGTCCGTGGGGCCGAACGTTTTCGGGGCCCATACCACGGAGGAAAGGGTGGAAATAAGCTCAGTTAAGACCTGCTATGACTGGATCGTCAGGGCGCTGGAAAAGCTCTCCTCGTAAACAGCAAACAAAGAAAGGGGCTGCGACTGAAGCGAGCGCCGGAGCTTTTCGGAGCTTCAGAGTTAAAAAAAACGAAAAGCCTGTAACAATAAAGCCCGGATTATCCGGGCTTCTTGCTTTCCGGGCATTCCTTTCCAATCAGAAGCGCCGCAGGGGATTGAAATCCTTCATGCCCCCTTATTTCAGGCCGGACTTCCTGATAAACTCGGCGATATCAGCCCCGAATCTCCGGCTGTTCAAAGCATACTCCACAAAGGCCTTCATATAGCCCAGCTTGGATCCGCAGTCGAAGCTGTCTCCCTTGATCAGCACGGCATCCATGGGGTAATCCCGGCACATAAGACGCAGGGTATCCGTAAACTGAATCTCGTCCCCCACCCCCAGAGGAGTGTTTTCCAGATAATCCCAGATCTTGTCCGAAACCACATATCTGCCCACGATGGCCAGATTGCTGGGGGCGTCATCCGCATCGGGCTTTTCCACCAGATTAACGATAGGAATGCTCTTTTCCTGAGACTCCAGATAGGCCTTCTCGTTGAAAATACAGCCCTCAAAGCACTTGTCCCGGAAAGCCTTGCCGGTATCGATAACTCCGTAGGCACTGATATTGCTGAGCTGCACCGGCTGCACCATGATCTGGCTCCGTCCGGTCTCATTAAAACGATCAATCATTTCCTTAAGATTGTCCGTTCTCATATCGCACTTGAACTGATTGATCATCACATCGGGGAGAATAATGGCAAAGGGCTCCCCTCTTACCAGAGGCTTGGCTTTGGAAATGGCATGAGCCAGCCCCTTGGTCTCCCCCTGTCTCACATGCATAATGGCAATGTCAGGAGGACAGATGGATTTGATTTCCTTAAGCTGCTGTCTTTTAACGCGTTTTTCCAGTTCCGATTCCAGTTCAAAGCTGCGGTCAAAATGGTTTTCAATAGCATTCTTGGAGGAATGGGTAACCAGGATAATTTCCTTTATCCCGGCCAGCGCGGCTTCATTGACAATGTACTGGATAATCGGCTTATCAACAATCGGCAGCATCTCCTTGGGGATGGATTTCGTTGCCGGCAGCATTCTTGTCCCTAACCCTGCCACTGGTATGATAGCCTTTGTAATCATTAATTTGCTCCTTAACGCTTAATATTAATAATAATCAATGGTACACGCAGAGAACACGCCCAAAAAACGCAAAAAAAAATTCCCCGCATTCTGCTGATTTTAACCGGGTTCCGGAAATCATTCTCTGATCCGGCCCAAAAAAATCGGCGTATTCCGCTCATTTTTTTAAAAATTATCTGCAGTCTCCAAAAAACGGCGTTCTGATCAAAAAATCCGGCTTTTTTGAAGAGCAGGAGCTAAAGTCAATCCGGATCTCCGGAATTCCCCCGATCTGTTCAAAAAGCGCTGTCCCCTGCTGAGAGAGGACAGCGCCTTTTTCAGGAACTTCCGGAAAGAGCAAAATCGCTACTTCTTTTTATTTTTGGGGCTGGTCTTAGTTTGAGCGCTGTTCTTGTTTTGGGGGGTAACCCGGGGATAGAGAACATAACGCCGGGATCCGGAAAAGCCATTATCAAGAGTGGATTCGTTAAAGACCACAAACACCAGCTTTCCGGCGGCATGAGCCGTGAGCTGCGTGCTCTGGTCATACACCCGATCCGGATTCCCGGCCGGGTACATATAGAACCACTTCTCATGATCGGGCCCCTTTCCCTTCAGGTACCAGACGCTCTTGTTCCAGGGACCGCCCCCCGGGATCATCTTGTACTTAACGCCATCAATGGTCAGGGTGCTTAAATCATGAGTGATAGAGGCGGAAACCTTGCCGTCCCGGCTGGCCCAGTCCTTATGCAGGATGTTGAACACAAAGTTCCCGTGGGGCGCGAAAAAGTTTATTTCATTCCGGCCGATGTCATTGGCCACGGTATATTCCGTATCCGCCCGGGAGGAATGATACACATAAGCCCAGCAGGATCCCTCCTCTCTGGTAATCATCATGATCTTCCGGTAGGGATTGAAGTCCCCCATGCGGGCCATGCAGAAATTATCCTCCTTGCAGCCCCCGGGACTCTGATAATCCGGAGTTCCCGTATCCAGAAGATTGTAGCTGTCCCCCATGGCAAAGGTCATCACCAGCCTGCCAGTGGGAGCCGCCTCCCGATCCGGGGTGATGTTAAATATCGGAGCCGCGGCCCAGGAACCGCCCACCAGATAGTAGAACTTCATGGGCTCCCCGGCCCAGATAATGGAATTGTAAAGCCAGGTTACCAGCGGAAAGGACCGCACGCTCATATCCGGATTATTGCTGACATAGTCGGCATGCCGCACCTGAGACTTCAAAGCCTCCTGGATGTTATCCATGTAGATGCGCTTCCGGTTATTATGGATGACGTAGTAGTCAATGGCGGCCTGAATCTCGGGATCCCGCGGACAGAAGGAAGCATAAAGGAGCGGGGCCTGCCCCTCGGGAATCCGGGCCTTGTAATCTGCCGTGATGGTCTTAAAAAGCTCCGGAACGGCATCTTCCGCGGCGTCAGCAGCATCAGAGGCTGCGGCGTTCAGCGAAAGAAGCCCCAGAAGCACTCCGGCGGCCGGAAGAAATGTTTTCAGAGTAGTAAAATTACAAAATTTCATGCGCTAAATCCTTCTGCATTATCCCTTCCGATCCAGAGAAAGCCGGTGACAGTTGCCATTGCCCTTTCTCACAAAAAGCAGCATCTTTTCCAAAGGGCGGACGCACACATCCTCTCCGGCGCAGCCCAGATTATAGGTATCGGAATTAGCCTTCTCGTAATCGCCGGCGGGAACGGCCAGAATCTCGGTATCCCCGGACTGGAATACCAGATTGTGATGCAGGGAGTACCGGGTTTCCAGCTTCTCCCCCTTCAGAGAGAGCATGGCAAAGGTAACAGTCTCGTCATAACCCTCCTGAGATCCCTCCGGAACGGTCTTCACCGTCCGTTCCTCAAAGGAAAGAGAGATATCTCCGGCCTGATTCCCGTAGGAGTTTTTAAAAAGATCCGGCTGATCAAAACCAAAGCCCTCGGTAAACAGGCGGATCTCGGCATTGAAAGTCTTATCGAAGGGGCAGAAGTTCAGGGTATGCTTTTCCGCCAGCACGATTTCACCGGGATCGCATCTCTCGGCGCCCTTCTTTTTGGAAAACACATGAAGGTACGGCACCGGCCGGCATTGTCCCGGATACTTGCAGTACTCGGCGCCGAATTCTGCCGGGGCCAGAATCATATATTCCCTGCTGCCGTCATGAAATACGGGAGCGCTGTTAAAGGAGGAGGGATCCCGGACAAGACTGAGCTTCTGGCCTTCAAATATGAAATCGTACCTGCCCCCGGCAGCTATCTCTCCCGGCGTCATTTCCAGCCGGGAATAGCCGTGATCCCGGAAGTTTTCATAAACGCCGCGGTTAAACATCCAGAAGCTCCGGAGAGCCAGCATATTAATGAGAGCGTCCTGTTCGGCATCGCCGCAGAAACTGAGCTTTGGCACCCTGACTCCGCCGCAGCCCCCGCTGTTCATCTCATAGATCCCCCTGTTATCGGTAAAGTTTATGGTGACCCTCTCCTTATCGGAAACATAGGCTCCCGCGCCCATAACCTGATAATTGTCGTAGGCCACCTCAAAGGCTTCGCCGGATCTCATGCCGTCCAGATTGGCCTTAAGGGAGTCCAGAAGCTCCTGGCTTCCGATAATTTCAGCCAGAGTAAAGCCCTTAAGGGCCTCCGCATTCTGATAAACCCTGAGCTCGTTATTTATGCACAGGGACAGGGGATAGCTCAGGGCAGTGAGAAAAAGATCCCGGTCATTATTATTGACGGCAGTTTTGATAATGCCGAACACGTCCCGTTCCTCGGGCTCCTGAGAGGCGGCAGCCTCTTCTGCGGCGCTCGCAGCGGGAAACAGCGCAGCGGAGAACAGAAGCGCCAGAGAGACCGCATGAGGCGCTGATTTCATGTAATTCATTTTTATCTTCCATGACAAAAAAATCGGTTTTGCGATGCTCTCCTTGTTCCGGAGAGGCTGCCCTATTCTACCCGATATTGCCGCCGGAATTTGTTACCGTACGGGAATTTTTGGTCTGAGCCTGTCATTCTCCGGCTTCGGCATTTCCAAAAGGCCCCGGGTTCCTGCAAACGCTGAAAACCAGCGCTGTCTCATAGTGTCGCTTTTCAGCCGGTTTTCCGCGCTGATCTTCGCAAAATCACCCCAAGGCGGGTTTTACCCCCGGATCTCCGATGATAATATAATCAGGGGAAGGGGATTAAGACAGCATTAGGATTAAGGGGGATGTATGATGAAGTGCACCTTTTGCGGCAAGGATGTTTCTGATGAGGCAAGAATATGTCCCCATTGCGGCATTTATATCTCCCGGACATTTCGGGAACCAAACAGGGACATAAGCTCCGGAGAAGACCGCATAAGCCCTGAAGGCAGCGCTAGCCCCGGCGGCAGCCAGAATTGCTTAAATCCCCGGGAACAGCGTCCGGAGTTTTCTCCCGCTGACACATCCCCGAAAGCTCCGAAGAAATCCTCGGGCATCTCCGCCCCCGACGCTGAACCAATGCCGGACTCCGGGTTCAAACCTTCCCCTGACCCCTGGCAGACCTCGCATGACCTTCCGAAGGAGCCCGAGGCTTCATCCCGGAAAAATCAGCAGCGCCGGGACATCTGCTCCTCATGCGGCAGCAGCTTGATGCCCGGCGATCGCTTCTGCAACATCTGCGGAACCAAGGTACCCGACGAAAATCCGGGATATCCCTGCAATGACATAAATCCTCCCGTTAACGATCCTCAGGAACTCAGAGCCCTGAACCGGAGTATGGATACAATGTCCGCTCTGGTGCTTGCCGAATTGTGTCTCGGCCTGGGCGGGATAGCCTTTTTTCTGGTGATAATTGCCGTGGTGCTAATTACCGGAATTGCCGAATTATTGAAACCCCTGAGCGGGTTACCATTTTGTATGGTGATACTTGCCGGAATGGTGCACGCCGCAGTCCTCTTAGAATCCGTGCCGCTGATTCCAAGTGTCGTCAGCTTTTTGGACAGTCAGGGGACGGAATACTGGGACTTGTCAGCTAAGGGACGAAAAGCCCGCGTCATAATAAGAACCCTGCTGATTTTCATCGGCGTTTTTGTGGCAATGTTCTTTTTAACAATGACCTTTGCAGTGGGAACCAGGGGAAGCGCTCCCCCTGCGGCATCCGATAAAGTCGCCCTCTGGATCATCGGAGGGATTGATGTTCTCCTTTTAATCGCAGACATCGTCCTGCAGATCTATGCCCTGAGAATTTTCCGCGAAATTAAAAAGAAGCTTAAAAACATGGCCGATCCCGTCCCTTCCTTTGATGGCAAGACTGTCAAAAAACCGAAAAGAGGATAATAATCAAGGAGGTACAGCTGATGAAATGCTCCTTCTGCAGCAATGAGGTTCCTGATAATGCGAGAACGTGTCCCCGTTGCGGCATTTACCTCTCCCGGACATTCCGGAACCAAAACCGGGACACCGGTTCCGAAGAAGACCGCATAGCTCCTGACAGCAGCGCGGATTACCGAAATCCCCGAAACCGGAGAGAGCCGCGCCCGGATCGGGATCCCCGGGAACAGCGCCCGGAGTTTTCTTCTGATAACGCCGCCCCGGAGCCGGACTCCCGGTTCGGATCTTCCCCGGATCCCAGGCAAACCCCGCATGACTTTCCGGAGGATCCGCCGTTTTCAGGCGGGAGAGAGCCGCCGCGCCGGAACTTCTGCTCCTTATGCGGCAACAGCCTGATGCCCGGCGATCGCTTCTGCAGCATCTGCGGAGCTCCGGCTTCCGGCGGAAATCCGGGAAATTACGGCAATCCCGGCAGAGATCCTTATGGGAACAGACGCCCCGGCAATTCAGGTAATTCCGGAGGTTCCCCCGCCGGAGATCCTTACCGGAACAGGCGCCCAGGAAATTCCGGCAATTCCGGAAATAACAGAAATCGTCCCGGAAGACGCCCCGTTAACGATCGTCAGAGACTCCGCGCCCTGAACCAGAGAATGGAGTCCATGTCCCGTATGGTGCTTACCGCATTTTTTCTCGCCCTGGGCGGGATCCTGCTGCCTTTTTTGGGGACAATTGCCTCAGTATTGCATATCGTAATCGTCTTGAAATCCCTGCCGCTGACTGGGGAAGTCGTAAGCTTTCTGGACAGTCAGGGGGCGGAATACCAGGACTGGTCAGCCAAGGGACGGGGCGCCCGCGCCATGATAATAGCCCTTCTGATCCTGATGATCGCCATTGCAGCGGTGTTTGCTGTTCTGATGTTTATGGCGATAACTCATGTTAACGTTCACGGCAGCGATCCCGAATCGCTGGAAACTCCCCTTATCATCGTCTCTTTGATTGCTGGGTTCCTGTTTATTACCAATATCGCCCTCCTGATCTTCGCCATGATAAGGTTCTACGATATTAAAAGGATGCTTAAGAATCTGGCCGGAGATTAGCGCCGTTCACAAGATCCTTGATACGAAAAAGGCCGGAGTCCTGAGACTTCAGCCTTTTGTGAATCGCTTTGTCCTAACCGGATTTCAGGAGCCCCGGGAAGTCATAGCGTCCTGCGCTGCTGCCCCGTGATGCTGCCTGCATCCGGCCGGCTGTTACAGCCTGAGAGATCTCTCTCCCCGGGAGATGCCGCAGACACCGGATCTTACCACCTCAACGATCTCGGTAACCTTGGTTACGGTCTCCAGGAAGATGTCCAGCTCCTCGCTGGAGCCGATGATCTCCACCGTGTAAATGGTAGGAGTAAGATCCACAATCTGCCCGTGGAAAATATCGGAAATGGTCTTAACCTCATCACGGATATCCCGGGTGACTGCCTGAATCTTCACCAGCATGATTTCGCGTTCCACATGGTTGGAATCACAGAGATCGGTAACCTTGAGCACATTAATCAGCTTATGAAGCTGCTTGGTGATCTGCTCAACCTCTCCGTCATCGCAAAAGGTGGTGATAGTCATTCTGGAAAGAGTCGCATCCTCAGTGGGCGCTACCGTAAGAGACTCTATGTTGAATCCTCTCTGAGAAAACAGCCCCACAACCCGGCTGAGAGCCCCGGTTTCATTTTCCAGGAGCACTGAAATTAAATGACGCATTACACACGCTCCTCTTCATCTCTGTTGATACGCATATCGCCCATGCTGCCTCCGCCGATCTGCATCGGATAGACGCGGGAGTCCGGATCCACCTGAACATCGATAACCACAGTCTTGTCCTTGATATCAAGAGCCTTCTTCAGGGCTGCATTAAGTTCGTCAGAATTGCCTGCCCTGATGCCCACCTGACCGTAGCACTCCGCCAGCTTCACAAAGTCGGGAGCGGCATCCATGAAGGTTTCGGTCTGCCGGCCGTTGTAGAACATCATCTGCCACTGCTTAACCATGCCCAGGGAAACATTGTTGAGAATCACAATCTTTACCGCAATACCGTACTGCAGGCAGGTGGCCAGCTCCTGAAGGTTCATCTGGAAGGAACCATCGCCGGTGATGCAGATAACCTCGGATTCCGGACTGGCGATCTTGGCGCCCACGGCGGCGGGGAAGCCGTAGCCCATGGTGCCCAGTCCGCCGGAGGACAGGAACTTCCGTGGGGTGTCAAACTTGTAATAAAGGGCCGTAAACATCTGATGCTGCCCCACGTCGGTAACCACAATGGCCTTGCCGTCGGTGATCCGGTAGATATCCTCCACTACCTTCCCCGGATGGAGCAGTCCCGGAGTGCCGTCTCCCGCGCAGGTGACCGGATGCCGGGTCTTCATGGCTTCGATCTCAGTCCACCAGGGATCCAGACGGGCATTGTCCATGGAGAGGTTCATTTCCCTGATGACATCGTTCATCTGATCCAGCACTGTGCCGATATCGGCCACAATGGGAATGTCCACCTTAATGCGCTTGGCAATTGATGAAGGATCGATGTCCACGTGAACAATGCGGGCCTTAGGACAGTACTTGTCCACATTATTGGTGGATCTGTCCGAGAAACGCGCTCCCAGAGCAATAATGAGATCGCTCTCGTGCATGGCGGTATTGGCGGCGTAGGTGCCATGCATGCCCACCATGCCCAGGAACTGGGGATCAGTGCCCGGATAGGCGCCCAGTCCCATCAGGGTGGAGGTTACCGGAATATGGTATCTCCGGGCGAATTCGGTGACCTTGGCGCAGGCTCCCTCGGAGGCGATAACGCCGCCGCCGATGTGAATAACCGGCTTTTTGGCCTCGGCCAGCAGGCTGAGGGATCTCCGGATCTGCCCCTTGTGTCCGAATCTGGTGGGATTGTAGGAGCGCATGGTGATCTCGCTTAAAGGCTTAGGCTCGTACGGGAACTTGTTTTTCGGGTTCTGGCAGTCCTTGGGAATATCAACCACTACCGGACCCGGGCGGCCGGTGGAAGCAATGTGGAAAGCCTTTCTGATAAATACCGGAATATCCTCGGCCTTCTTGCAGATATAGCTGTGCTTGACAATAGGCCGGGAAATCCCCACCATGTCCACCTCCTGGAAGGCATCCTGACCGATAAGGAAGGTGGCCACCTGACCGGTGATAATCACCATGGGCACCGAATCCATATAGGCCGTGGCAATGCCGGTAATGGTATTGGTGGCTCCCGGTCCCGAGGTAACGAGGCAGCAGCCTACCCTGCCGGTGGTACGGGCATAGCCGTCGGCGGCATGGGCCGCTGACTGCTCGTGTCTTACCAGAACGTGATGAATCTTCTTTGAATCTTTTAAGGCGTCATAAATGTCGAGAACGGCTCCGCCGGGATAGCCAAAAAGCCTGTCAACCCCCAGATCCTCCAGGGTGCGCACAACCATCTCTGCACCTGATAACATTTCCATAAGGAAAGCCTCCGCTGGCTTCTGAAAAATACAAACAAGTAAAGGAGCCTGCCGAAAAGCAGGTTCGTCCGGTAAGATCTCCCCCGCTTTTCCGGGATATCGAATAAATCCCCTGCAGACTCCCGGAAAAAGCGTGCCCGCTAAAAGCGCCTTTCATAAGTCAAATCAAACTTAAGAAATCCGCCTTTCTGCCTCCGTGTGTTAGAGACAGGCCGCTCTTCCAGGCTTCACGAAAAGCCATGACCGGGATTATAGCACCAAAGAAGGGGAACGAAAGAATCACAGAGCAAAAACGCGACAGAACCGGCATCTCCGGCCCGAGATCCCTGAAAATATCTCTGCCGCAAAACAAAAAGCCCGTCCGAAAAAACTTCCGAACGGGCAGAAGCAAAACCATCTCGCTTTGCCTTCTCTCTATGCTTTAGTCTGTTTACTTCAGCTTTTTGCTGCCCCGCTACAGGATCTCGTTCAAAACCTGCAGGGGGTGCCGTACCTCGGCATGCTCCATCCTCTTAACCTGCTCCCGGCAGGAAAAGCCGGTAACAAGACAGCGGTTCAGGGGATACTTCTGGAATACCGGGGCCCAGTTCTGCCGGTAAATAGCCTGAGATCTGGCCTCATTGGCCGCGGTATGTCCGTAAAGGCCGGCCATGCCGCAGCAGCCCACCGGCACCGGAATAAGCTTCAGGGAAACCTGCCGGAAGATCTTCACCCAGTCGTCATGCGTCCCCGGCTTCAGGGATTTCTGGGTGCAGTGGGCCAGAAGATAGTACGGGTTTTCATCCTTGACACGGGGAGTCAGAAGACTGAGATTGTCCAAAAGCCATTCCTGGGTAAGCTGGATCACAAAATCCCCCCGGGCCGCACCCAGAGTCTTCCGGTATTCATCCCGGTAGCAGAGCACAATGGCGGGATCCACACCCACCATGGGAATGCCCAGACGGAACACCCGGTTGTAGAAATCGGAGGTTTTGGCTGCCGTCACGGCAAACTCCCGGAGATAGCCCCGGATATGGAGGGCTTTGCCGTTGGGTTTAAGGGGGAGCAGCACCGGAATTTTTCCGGTCTTGGCTACCAGAGACACCAGATCATGAACCACCGGGGCATCATAAACCGTGGTGAAGGTATCCTGAACAATGAGAACCCTCTTAGCCCGCTCCGCGGGAGAGAGCTTTTCCAGAGCATTAAGATCAAAACGCTCCGGAGCTTTCTCCCGAAGAAGCTCCTTAAGAACCGGGCTGCTTAACACCGGCACATCCACAAAACCCAGAATCTTCTTCACCATGAATTTGGCCGGAGAAAGGGAATTCACCTTGTTAAACAGGGTCGGAAGCCGGGCCATCAGAGGAGCGCTCTCCTCAAAATGCCTCACCAGAAGATCCCCCGCCGGTCTGAGATAACGGGAATAATAGAGGTTAAAGAAACGGGCCCGGAAATCCGGCACATCCACCTTAATGGGACACTGGGAGGCACAGGCCTTGCAGGCCAGACAGACGTTCATGGCTTCCAGCACCTCATCGCTGAAGTCATAGCCCCTTTTGGTTACAGTATGCCAGGTTTTGCGGGCCAGATCCCCCAGAGTAACCCCGCGGGCTTCCGTTAGCTTTTCCTCCAGAAGAGGATTGGCCCCAGCCTCTTCCAGTTCCCGGAGCCACTCTCTCATAAGGCCGGCCCGGCCCTTGGGAGACTGGATGCGATCCCCCATGAACTTGTAGGTGGGGCACATGGGAGACGTGGTATCGTAGGAGAAGCAGGCGCCGTTGCCGTTGCAGCTCACCACCCGGTTGTAGCTCTGCCTTACTCCCGGGGGAATCTGGCGATCGTAAAAGCCTCTCTTCACGGCATCCACGGAAACCAGACTGGCGGAATCGTTGCCGTAAGGAGCGCAGATCTTCCCCGGATTTATGCGGTTATCGGGATCAAAAACCCCCTTGACCCGGCGGAGCTCATCAAAAAGTCCCCCGTAATATTTGGGGCCGTATTCGCTGCGATAGCCCCGGCCGTGCTCCCCCCACATAATGCCGCCGTATTTGGCGGTAAGCTCCGCCACCTTGTCGGAAATGGTTCTGAGCATCACCTCCTGCTCGGGATCGCAGAGATCCAGCGCCGGACGCACATGGAGCACCCCGGAATCCACATGACCGAACATGCCGTAGCGGAGATGATGGCTGTCCAGAAGCTCCCGGAACTCCTTTATAAAATCCGCGAGATGCTCCGGCGGCACTACCGTATCCTCCACGAAGGCCACGGGCTTCTCCGCGCCGTCAGCATTGCCCAGAAGCCCCACGGCCTTCTTTCTCATGGCATAAACAGCCTGAATATCCTTAAGCTCGGTACAGGTCTGATAACCGATGATGCCCCGGGAATTGCCCTCCCGGAGCTCTTCGTTCAGCGTATTTATGAGCAGATCCATGCGTACCTTTTCCAAAGCGGCATCGGTGCCGGCAAATTCCACAATGTTGATGCCGTCCATGGTTTTGCCGGGAACCTCGGTAAGCAGATCCTTAACCTGATACCAGACAATGTCCTTTTTCGCCATGGCAAACACGCAGGAATCAATGGTCTCCACCGAAAGCACTCCGGCATTTACCAGCTCCGGAGCATGACGGAGAGCGGAATCAAAGCTGTCATACTTGATATTGACGAGAGCCCGGAAGGAGGGAACGGGGGTGAGATCCAGCGTGGCTCCGGTGATAAAGCCCAGGGTGCCCTCGGCGCCGCAGATAATGCGGGAAATATCCAGAACTCCGGTTTCGGGATCCCAGACATGCTTAAGGTCGTATCCCGTCAGAAAGCGGGTGAGATCCGGAAAAGCCTTTACAATTTCATCCCGCTTTCCGACGGCGATTTCATAAACCGTACGGTAGATCTGCCCCTCCATGGTGGCGAGATCCATTTTGGCTTTAAGCTCGTCTCCGGACACGGGACCGAAGGTCACCAGACTGCCGTCCATCAGCACCACATCCGTGTCCAGAATATGCTGCGAGGTTTTGCCGTATTTGAGAGAGCCCTGTCCCGAGGCGTCATTGGAAATCATGCCCCCCAGAGTGGCGCGGTTGGAGGTGGAAAGATTCGGGGAGAAGAAGAGTCCGTACTGCTTTATCTGCTCATTAAGCCAGTCCTTGATCACCCCGGCTTCGGCATGCACTGTTCTCTTTTCCGGATCCACGGCGCCGATGCCCTTCAAATGACGGGAGACATCGATGATCACCCCGGAGGTTAAAGAGCCCCCGTTGGTGCCGGTACCGCCGCCCCGGGGCGCAAACCGGATGCCGCGAAACTCCTTTCTGGCCGCGAGCCGGAGCGCCGCCTGGATATCAGCAGGAGTTTTCGGAAAAAGGATTCCCGCCGGCAAAAGCTGGTACACGCTGTTATCCGTGGCCGCTGACAGTCTGGCGGCATAGGAATACTCTATTTCGCCGGCAAAGGCCCCCTCGGCGGCCAGAGTCTTAAAATAGCTGAGATAAAGCGGATCCAGTGAAATTTCCTTGGAGAGCTGCGGGATCATATGATTCTTCCTGTGTGCTGAAATCCGGCGCCGCCATAAGCCCCTCCGAAACACTCTCCGGTATGGCATCAGGAGACGGTCTCAGGAGGCTCAGGACGGGGATTTCTGTGATATGGATAATGTTTCTGAATTTAACACTTTTGCGTTAAAAATCAACAAAAAGACTCCGGGAAATGCATCCGGAAAGTGAAACGCGGGGGCATAACATCCGGCCGCAATACCGGATAATCCGCCCCGGGAAGCCCGGAAAGGAGCATCCCCGGGAGCCTTCTGCCGCATTGAACAGGAAAGGTTTTTTAGTTAAAATAACTTTATTGTTTCCGTTGAATATACAGACACATCAGGCAGACCCCCATATGATGCCCAGCACTACCGATAACAGCAATAATTCCGCCGGTTTCCAGACTCATCCCGCCGGCCTTATCCGCATCATTCTCATAGACTCCTATATCGGTTCCTCGGAAAACCGCATCTTCGAGTTTGATTTTGAAAACCACACCCAGGTAAACGGCGCCAACGGTTCCGGCAAAACCAGTCTGTTAAAGCTGATCCCCCTCTTCTACGGCCTTGTGCCCGGAAGGATCACCAGCTCCAGCAATGTCAGAAAAAGCTTTTCCGGCTTCTACCTTCCCAGATCCGACAGCACCCTGGTGTTTGAATACTATAATTCCCGGGGCGAAATCGTCCATGTCATGATGACCAATGCCGGAAACAGCCAGAACAGCAAGAGTCTCAGCTACCGTTTTATCAAGGCTCCCTTCAGCATTGAGGATATCGTGGTCTATGACGAGAGCCGCAAATGCTACCGGGCCCGGGAGTGGAAGGAATATCGGCAGATCCTGAGAGATCGGGGGGTGCAAACGGAGGCTCTGGTTAACACCGTGGATCAGTACCGTTCCGTTATTCAGAACATCTCCTCGGGAGCCAATAACAATTTAAGATACGACTACAGCCTGAGCGGGGGCCTTAAGCAGCTCCGCTACATCGAAAGCATCACTCACAGCCTCATTACCGGCCACGTGAAATTTGACAGCATCAAGCTCCTTTTAAGCGACATTCTCCGGCAGGATCATCCGGGAGTGGCGCTGACACTGGATCCCGCCAAGGTTCTGGAATGGTGCTCGGACATCGATGACTACCGGGCGGCGGAAAAGGAACGCAACTCTCTGGAAACCGTGTCCCTTCTGGGCGAAAAGATCGCCGACAGCAAAAAGCTGCTCCGTGAGCAGGCCGGACAGCTGGCCTGGTACCGCCACAGCTTTGCAGTCTCCCTGAAGCAGCTGGGTCATGACAAAGATACGGCTCAGAACAAAATAGACGAACTTGAGAAGGCCTGGGAGAAGCGGGATTACGATCTTAAGGAAGAAAGAAACACTGTCAAAGTCCAGCTGGAGGGAGTGCAAAAAACCATCAGGGATATTGAAGAAAAGCAAACCGCCTGCGAAGAACAGGATATGGCCACATGGCTCCAGGAATACCGGAATCTCCCCGCCCTCCGGAATTCCCTTCAGGAAGACAAGAACAAGCTGGGCTCCGTGAAAAACGTCTACGGCAACATCAAAACGGAGTTTGATAACAAAAAGCTCTCCGCCGAATCCGCGGCTAACCGGGAAATCGCCAGAATTCAGGAAAGCGTCAGCGCCTGTGAGCAGACCTATTTGAAGGAGATGCACGCTCTGGAAAAAAATCACCAGGAGAATCTGAACAAGCTGGAAAACGGCCGGCAGTCCCGTCTTTCCGAGCTCCGGCTCCAGGAAAACAATGCCCGCAACAGAATCTCCAATCTGGAACGGGAGAAAAGCAATATCATTCCTCCGGAACACCTCCTTAAAAGCCGGAACGACATTCAGGAGGAGATAAACGCCCTGAGCCAGTCCAATGCCGCCATAAGCGCCAGTCTGTACCGCCTGACTCAGGATATCCAGAATCACGAAAGGAATCTGACCAGACTGGGGGGCGAGGCGGAGAAAAACGCCCGGGCCGAAAGCGAATGCCAGAGCCGTCTCAGGGAAATTGAAGCCCTGCTTAATCCGGACTCCGGCATGCTCACGGAATACCTGAACGAATACTGTCCGGAATGGCGGGACGGCATCGGCCGGGTGCTCAGGGAGGATCTCCTCTTAAGGAACGATCTTAATCCGGAGGCCTTTCAGGGGGCCGAGGATCGTCCCGGCCGCATTTCCGTGGGAGCGATATCTCTGGATATCAGGGAGCTCCCCCGCTGCCTCAAGAACAATCAGGATCTCCTGACGGAAAAGCAGCAGCTTCAGGAACGCCTCTCAAACTGTCTCAGGATAAAAGAGGAAAACGCCGAGGCTCAGAAAAAATCGCACAAAAGTCTGGATGAGGCTTTTTCCGAAAGGTTGCGCCTGGAATCAAAGCTGATCTCGGAGGAGACATTTGCCGGGTACCGGGATCGTCTGGCCATGGCGGAAAGCAGCATTGAAAACTACCGTCAGGAAAGACTCCTGGAATTAACCAATGCTCTCAATGCGGCCAAAAAGGAGCTTAATCAGATTCTGGGCTCCATGAAAAGCCTGGAGGAGGAGCATGACAGACTCCGGGGAAATGCTGTCAATAACTACCTCTCCAGCAAGAGCGATCTTGAAACCGAACACGATGCCGCCATCAGGGATTTTACCGCCAAAACCGAGCAGATTAAGGCGGAAACCAAAAAGACCGTGGCCGATTACGAAGCCATCATGGAAAAGAAGCTGGCCAACGAGAATGTGGATGCCAAGCTTATCGATTTTATTCAGAATGAGATCACCAAAAAGGAAAATCTCATTCAGGAAATAACCGATCGGGAACCGAAGATCGCCGCCTATGAAAAATGGCTTAAAGATTCGTACAGCAAGCTTCCGGAATACCGGCAGCAGGAGAGCTCTCTCGAGTCACTTCTCTATGATGCCGATAACCGCATCGCCGATGCCCGGAAGGAAAGCGAACAGGCCAAAGCAATTCTGAAGCGGGAAATCAAGAACATCGAAAGTGAAATTGATACTAAGAAGAGCAATGATAAAACCGCCGAGGATCTGCTCACAAACCTGAATGGTCTCCAAATCTATCCCCGGCCTGATGCCATCGATCAGGAGGCCCCGGCCCGGGTGTTTGCCGATACGGCCACCTCTGCCAGGTTAACTTTGAACAGCCTCCGGAAAAACAAGTCCGAACTTGACGATTGCATCCGGAACATCAGCCAGACCATGAGCGGCATGACCTCCAAAATCAAGGACTACTGGGTTTCCTGCCTCAATGACGCCCGCAATCAGGCCCGGCTGTCCGGCATTGACATCAATGACGATAAAAACCGGGAAGCCGCCGATGAATTTTCTTATCCCATGGCGGCGCAGCAGCTTCTGAATCACGGTCTCCCCCAGCACCGGAAGAGCATTCTGGATCAGGCCCGGGACGTGCTTCATATGATAAAGCAGTATTACGATCAGATGCGGGACTTTGATGACCGGATCCGGGCCTTCAGCCGCCGCATCTCCCGCATTGTGTCGGACAATCTGCAGTTTGAGGCCTTTGAAGAATTTTCCGTTACTCTGGAGCCCCGGATTAAGAACGTGGCAGGCTGGGATTTCATTGAAGATCTGTCCGGGTTCTATACTAAATGGCAGGAGGAAGGCAAAATACAGTCCGAGCTCCCCGATCCGGAGGTTTCGGGCCGCCTGAAGAGTCTGGCCAATCTCTTTATCAACGGCGAACTCAGAAATGATCTTAACGATCTGTTCAGCATCGTGTTCACCGTAACGGAAAACGGCAAGAAGAAAGCCGCCCAGACGGAAAAGGAGCTGGAGGACATCAGCTCCAACGGTCTCACCTTCCTGCTTTTGTGCGCTCTCTACATCAGCCTTATTCATGAATCCCGCGGCAACCGGAACATTGCCATTCACTGGCCGGTGGACGAAATGAGCAAGCTGTCCGGCAAAAACATCAGACTGCTTCTGGATGTCATGAAGCGCAACAATATCGTAATGGTATCTGCCGCCCCGGATCTCAGCGCCGCCGTAGCTGCGGAATTCAGCAGGATTTACCGGATCGCCAAGGATCGGGTATATGTAAACCAGGATGCTCTGGATCCCGTGGGCAGCGCCATCAGAAACAGGCTCAAGGCCAAGGCAGAAGGAGAAAGCCAATGATCAGAGACACCGCTGAAAGACTGCTTCGGGGAGAGTTTATCTGCAGCACCGTCTGCCCCGAGGCCTACCGGGATCTGTCCGAACCGGAGACCCGCGCCAAGGTGGAGGCCATTCTGGCCCCCCTGAACCGCAAAATATCGGAGACCGCCAACAAGGCGGCTTACTACGCTACCTGGATCAGTCTGGAGCTCAGCGAGGATCGGGCTTCGGTAAAAAAGGAGTTCCAGACCGTCATGGAACAGCTCCGGCCGGTTCTGGAATTTATTCTGCTGGTTATGGATGCCAGCACCCGGGATCATCCCATGATGCCTGGCAGCCAGGTTACCGAGGCCGAACTCACCGCCCGGGTGCAGAACAATCAGTACCTGACCACCCGGGCCAAGAAAATAAACACTCTCCTGAACAAAAGGCCGCAGATAGAGGTTCCGGAAATCATCAGGATCATTATCGACCGCATGGTGAAATATGAAATCCTCCGGGAAAACGTCCCCGGCACCCGGATCTTCACCTTTACCGGCAAGGTGGACTATATTTACGAGGTGCTGGAGTTTATCGACGCACATGAAAACATCCTGGCGGAGGAGGAAAAGGCTCTGGAGCAGCAGAAGCAGAAACCGGAGGAGGAGGATCTCTTCAGCTCATGAAAAATTCTGAAAACGGCGCTCCGGAACGCCATGAAAACCGGGTCATCCGCTCCATTCTGGCCGATCTTAACAGCGGCGCCGAGCTTATTGTCGCCGCCTACAACGGCGAACTCCCCGCCATCACTCAGGAAAACGCCGCCCTGTTACAGACGCTGCAGAACCGCAACATTATCATGGACACCGTCAACGGCTACTGGCTGAATCCCCACCTGAACCGGCTCATTAACTACATTCTGAAAATCGACACCCGAAGCTACATCGACACCGACATCGCCGCCCGCCTGCAGAATATCGCCATTCTTTGCAACAGCTACATTGATCACCTGAACTCCCATAATACGGAACAGGCAGATCGGGTGCTCATGGATCTCACCCAGCTGGTGCATGAAATCGGCTTCGATGCCCAGATCGCCGTGGACGGCCTCTCCCGGAAGCTGCTCACGGAATTCGGCTTTGTCCACAGTCTCCGGGATAAAATCGCGGAAAACGAAGCCGCCATTCAGAAGGCCTCGGATCTGGTGGATAACCTTACCGCCTATACCTACCAGGAGCTGCACCAGTATGTGAAAAATGCCGGAAACGATGTCCGGCTGTACAAAATTCTTATAAGCGAGCTTCTGACCTCCATCACCCGCTGTCAGAACGAGCTTAATGCCATTATGGGCCCTCTCCGGCATATGCTGTCCAAATTCCGGCAGCAGGTGCGGAAAACCAGTCTGATCAAGGCCTACTGCGACCACTGCACCAAAAACAAAACCTACCGCCCTGAGGACTATGCCTCACTGACCGTGCCTCCGGAGATCTTTACCAGAGCGGCTCCGCTGGAGCTTGCGGGATCTCCCGATCTCCGGGATGATGTAAATCTGGATCTTCTGGCGGAAATTGTCCGGAGCATTAAGACTAAGCTCCCGAAGCTTGATGAAGTACCCCTTCAGGAGGAGGACACCGGCTTTGTCAACCCTCCGGAAACCGCCGAGGAAAAGCTCCCCTGCTCCGGCATCGAGGACGACCTCATTAATTTCTTTGTCTATGTGGCGGAAACTCCGGATCCGGTCAGTTCTCGGGAGTACTATGACCGCATGGCCCGGAAAGGCGAAGACGCGGCAATTAAGTGCGCTCCGGATCACTGGCTTTTTGCGGTAAGCTCCTACTATGACAATATGGACAGCGGCCATCAGGAATTCTATCGCTGCGATCCCCGGGGACACCTTATTCCGTCCTATACCGAGAAGCTGAGAAGGCTTCAGGGAACCCCGGACGCTCCCGGGGAAATCCTTCCGGAGGAAGCCGGCGCCGAATGCCGCTACGGCGACATGATCCTTGAGGATGTCATCCTGGAGAGAAGGCTTTAATTTTTTTTGAAATGCGGAGGTACCCGCCGCCATGAATCCGTCCGAACAGCTTCTCATTGCTGAAAACGCCCGTCTCTGGCGGGAACTATTGCGGCTCCGGGCCATTCTGGATCGTGCCGGAATAAGCTTTGCGGCAAATCCTCCCGCAGCCGCCTCCGGAACCTGGGGTTCCTGTGAGCCGCCATCATCTCCATATCCTTCATGTCCTCCGTTGCCTTCATATCCTTCATGTCCTCCATACCCTCCATACCATCCATTGCCTCCGGAGCCCCCGTTTCCCGTCTTGCCTCAGGATTGCATCATCATGCCGGCCATCACCATGGAGCACGCCCGGCTCCTGGACTCCGTTTTTAACGGAAGACACGATGTCTACAGCAAACGGGACATCCTCAAGGACGGGAGAGCGGCATATTTTACGCAATGCGAAAACTTCTGGCAGGATGGCGTCTGTCTCAAAAGGATAGCGAAAGAGAACGGGGAGCCGAAGGAAAAAAAAGGGAAAAACAAAAATGCATGCATGAACTGCCCGGCGCGTCAGTGGTCTCTGCTCGGGGAAACCATTCTGATAAGCCATCTTCAGGGAAACAGCGAGGACTGCACCGATGTCATCGGCGTTTACCCGCTCCTCCCTGACAATACCTGCAATTTTCTGGTCTTCGACTTTGACAATCACGACAGCGATCTCAATGATGCGGAGAATCAGGATGATGACTGGAAAAACGAGGTCAATGCCCTGCGCGCCATGTGCGTTCAGCAGGGCTTTTTTACATTGACAGAACGCAGCCGCTCCGGAAAAGGAGCTCATATTTGGCTGTTTTTTGAGAACCCGGTTCCCGCCGCTCTGGCCCGCAGATTCGGCAGCGCTCTTCTGACCGTCAGCTCTGAAACCATCGGCCTCAAAAGCTTTAAATCCTACGACAGGATGCTGCCCGCTCAGGATACGCTGCCCCCCGGCGGACTGGGAAACCTCATCGCCCTGCCCCTTCAGGGCCAGGCTCTGAGGCGCGGGAACAGCGCCTTCATCGATGAAAACTGGCATGCCTATCCCGATCAATGGGAGCAGCTAAGAAATATCCGTCGCATCAGCCAGACTGAAATCACCGCAAAGCTGCGGGAATGGGGCCTTAACGATAATCCCCTGGGCATTTCGTTGCTTCCGGCCGATCCCGAAACCGAAAAAGCCCCGTCCCCGGACACTTCTTCCGGGTTAGGGCTGACCTTCAGTTGCCCCGGGGACAAAAAACCGGATCAGGATTCCGCCAAAAGAAAGCCCTGGGAAAAAAACATCCTCAGGCTGACCGCTGCCGGCGTTGACGGGGCTCTTAAAATCACTCTGGCAAACCGCATCTATGTTGAAACCGGAAATCTCCATACCTCGGCCAAAAATGTCCTGAAAAGAATGGGGGCCTTCGGAAATCCGGAGTTCTATAAGCATCAGGCCATGGGGTACAGCACCCGCGGCATCTCCCGCATTGTCTGGTGCGGCAGCGAAGAGGACGGTTACATCACAGTCCCCCGGGGCCGGCTGGAGGCGCTGAAGAAAAACCTGGAGGAAGAGCAAATCCCCTGCGTTATCAGCGATCTCAGACAGCGGGGGAAGCCTGTCCGGGTTTCCTTCAGAGGCCAGCTCTATCCCGAGCAGCTCAAGGCGGCGAACGTGATGCTGGAGCATGAAACAGGCATTCTGCATGCCGCCACCGCTTTCGGGAAAACTGCTGTGGGCTCGTATCTGATTGCAGCGAAAAAGGTAAGCGCCCTTGTCATTGTGCAGAACCGGGAAATTTTGCAAAACTGGGTTCAGGATCTCGGGAAATTTCTGCTGATTTCAGAGGATCCCCCAAAATTCCGGACTCCCGCAGGTCGCATAAAAACCAGAAAAAGCGTCCTGGGCTCTCTGTACAGCGGACATAACACTCTGGGCGGCATCATTGACGTGGCCATGAGCCCTTCTCTTGCGAAAGCCGGAGACAAAGCAGATGCCCTCCTGGAATCCTACGGCCTTGTTATCGTGGATGAATGCCATCATGCCGCAGCTCAGAATATCGCCGCCGTTATTGATAAAGTCCGCGCCCGATATGTTTACGGCCTGACCGCCACCGTTAAACGGGATGACGGCATGGAGCAGAAGGTATTCATGCTTCTGGGCCCTGTCCTCTGGCGCTTCACCTCAAAGGAAAGAATCGCCCAGCAGGGCTTCCGCTGCTTTGTCAGAACAAGATTTACCGCTCTCGTTAATGCCGGAAAGCCCTGGCTGCTGCAGGAGGCCTATAAGATCGCCATCCATGATAAAAGCCGCAATGCGGAGATCGCCCGGGATGCCCGGGAATGCATAGCGGCGGGGCACTCCCCGCTCATTCTTACCAAATTCCGGGAGCATGCCGAAGTCCTGCTGGAAATGCTCAAGGATGCAGCCTATCGGGTTTTTCTGCTGCATGGCGGCCGCAAGACCAGTGAAAGAGCAGCCATTCGCGAAGCAATGCTGGCGGTTCCTCCTGATAAAAGCGTGCTCCTCATCGCCATTGGCCAGTATGTCGGCGAAGGCTTTAACTATCCTCGGCTGGACACCCTGTTTCTGACCTGCCCCATTTCCTTTGACGGGAAAGTGGAGCAATATGCGGGACGCCTGCTGCGAACCTATGAAGGGAAAACGGAAATCACGATATACGATTATGCGGACAGTCATGTGCCTGTATTCGAAGGGATGTTCCGGAAAAGGCTCAGGGCCTATAAAAAGATCGGCTACGCCATGGCGGAACCGGAGAAGGTTAAGACGCCCCGGGAACACGAGCCGGGCTTCTATGACTCTCAGGATATAAACCGGATCTTCTGGTCCGATGTCTGCCTGGCGGATCGGGAGCTTATCATCTCGAGTCCCGGCATAAACAGAGAGCAGGTGATGAAGATGCTGGACATGCTGACGGATCTCTATCGTAAAAACATCAGGGTCTCCGTCTGTACGCTGTCTCCGGAAAGGTATCCGGAAAAGCAGCGGCGGATGACGGAATCCCTGATCACGGCCATGCAGGAAAACGGCATCTGGACAGTGCTCCAGCCGGATATTCACGAGCACTTTGCGGTTATCGACCGGGAGATCGTCTGGTACGGCAGCGCCAACCTGCTGTCCCGTTCCCAGGAGAATGACGGCATGCTCCGGCTGGCTGACGGGGATATCGCCCGGAACCTGCTGACATATCTGGCAAATAAGAGCTCTTAAGGCCATGGTCAGACTTATTTAAGAAACAGCATCGTTAAAAATCAGGACTCCAAAAATGAACGATCTTACCCGCTACCTTGAAGGTCATAAAAAAGATGCCCGCTATCTTCTGGAAATACTCCAGGATCCCACCCGAGATCCGGGGATCAGAAAGAGCAAGCATCTTGTGCCGTTCCTGAGGGAAATCATCCCGGACTCCGTCGCCGCAAAGCTGGAAAGATACCAGGACAAACGGCTCCGGGAGTCTGATAAAAGAGATCTTTTCAGGGAGCTGGGGCTCAGGCTTAAGGATTTCCTCCGGGAAAACGGCATCACCCCGGAATATCTGGAGGGGCTGGCAAGTCCCGAAAACAGGATTGATAACGCCGGTTCCGGAGATGAAAAACGCTCCGACATCCGCACCTCGGCGGGGCGGGTGTTTGTCAGGGTCGGCGCGGATTTAAGGTACCGGGATACGGCCTTCGGAAGTCTCGCGGGAATGCCGTTTTTTCCGGAGGGAACGCAGTTTGCCCGGGAGATTTCCCGCCCCGCCCGGATTATCGTGGTGGAGAATCAGGCCGTGTTCCTTGATTTTGAGGAGCTTACCGCGCTGTCTGATGATGTCCGGACGCAGGAGATCTCAGGGGACTATCCCCGGACGCTGTTTATTCATAGAATCATGCCCCAAAGCGAAAGGTTCCCCCAAAGCGAGTACTGCCACAAGCTTCTGTTTCCGCTGTTACAGCGTTTTCCGGAAACTCCGGTGGTCATGGCGGGAGATCCGGATCCCGGGGGGATTAACTGGATGAGAAAGCTGTACCGTGATCTTACCGGCAGCGCCGCAGAACAGAGACAAGCCCTCCCGGGCGGGGCGCTTTTCCCGGAAATGACGGAAAATGACTGGAAAACCCTGCGGGAAAGCGGGAAGGAATTAGTGAGCGGAACCCGAGTATTCGACGATTTTGAAAGGCTTTCCCGGGGAGACCCGGGCAATATCGTCACCGTGCTTGCGACCAGGCAGTTTCAGCTCCGGAAGACCATTACCGAGGAGTATCTCCGGGCCCGGAAAATCCCCCTCCGGCTCTATTCATGGGAGGAACTCGGCTTCTGATACCGCCCCTCCCGGCGAAAGGAAAAAAGCGCCCGCGGTCTCCGGATTTTTGTATCCCGGGCTGTTCTGCTATCCGTAGCGCCGGGCCAGAATATCAAGAAGCCTCTTAAGGGGATTGGTGATCCATGTTTTTCCGGAGAGCGCCGCGGCTACGGGCGGCGAAACACGGTAATAGCAGCGGGTAATGATTCTGCCGTACCAGCGGGGGAGCAGAACTTCATTCCGGAAGCGCCTGATGGCAATTACCTCGGGAGCCAGAGGATCCCCGTAAACAGCAGTGGCAATAAAACAGGGGGAGAACTTTCTAACCATGCCGCCGCAGTAGGGACAGTAGGACTTGTACGGCGCTCCGTTCTGGGTGACTATTCTGGGAACGATCTTTCTCTGACAGTGCGGACAGGAAATCCGGTCATCGGTTCTGGCAGGGCCGGATGCCTGATTGCGCGGGGGTACAGAGACAGTGATATCCGTGGCTTTCGGCTTGCGCCCTTTGCCAGCTACCGGAACCGGCGTGAATTCCGCCATGTGCCCGGTGCGGGGAACCCCGTCAAAGACTTTAAGATCGTGCATATTGAAATAGTATTCCTGGCCGTCATCCCCCTGAATAAAGCCGTAGCCGTCTGACTC
>DFFT01000069.1 GCA_002372325.1 Succinivibrionaceae bacterium UBA3769
GTTTTCCTTCTGACTCTCTGTTTTCTTTTCTATCGCTCTGTCCTCATTTCTTATTGTTGTAGTACTTGGTCATGAGATTAATAGCCTGGATGATGCGATCCTTGTTCCGCACATGATCCTCCGGCAGGCTGCGCCATTCCGGGGTTTTGAAGGAAAGCTTGCCGATGCTGTTAATAAGGGCGATCTGATCCCGGGAAACGATGGCGTTTTCCGAATAGCTTCCGGCGATGAACCAGTCGGGATTGCCTTCTGCAAAAAGCGATTTCCCTACGGAGTAGTCCGTTACGGGATTCCGGCAGTTAAGCTGCTCCTGAAGCAGGGTGGCGGAAATATCGTAATGCGTGGTGAGAGCGGTGATTTCCCGGGGCTCTTTTCCCGGCCACTTTATCGTCAGAGGCACCTTGAGCTGATAGCCGGTAAAGTTGCTGTTATGACCCCAGAAGTTGAGTCCGGTATCGTTGAATTCGTTTCCGTGATCCGAGGAGATGATGATGATGGAGCTGTCGTAAAGGCCCTTTTCCTTCAGAAAGGAAAGGATCTCTCCCACCCGGGCATCGGTCTCATGAGCCACATTCCGGTAGAGATTGAAAAAATTTTCCGGATCGGTGTTCCGGGAGAGGGAGGTGTAGTTCGGTTCCGTCCAGACCGTGGGAAAGGGCTGCTTCCGGAGATCCTTGTTTTCCAGAGTGATGGAATGGAGCTGATCCAGAAAAATAAACGAGAAGGAGGGCTGCTCTCTGCCGTTTTTCTGCTGTTTTAACTTCAGCTCCCTCGTGATATCTGTCATGAAGTCCTTAACGGCGCTGGAATCCCGTTCATAGGGGGTTTTGCCGGCGGATTCCGTGCGGAGATCCGGGATCCCGGCAAACACTGTCCGGTAGAATTCCGGATTGTACAGATTGGCCGAGGTATAGGCCTGCGTCCGGTATCCGGCCTCCCGGAAAGCGGAAAGCAGCGCCGGGGGAGTCTGGCCCTGCAGAGCCTCGTTCCAGTAGCTGCCCGGAATGCCGTAGAAAAAGGTGAATACTCCGATGCGGGTATTATTGCCCCCGGAATAGTGATTCTGAAAGCTGATATTCTCCCGGGCGAAATTCCAGATAAAGGGGGTGGCTTTCGGAGTCACCGTATCTGCCCGCAGCGTGTCAATCATGATGATGATGATGTCCGGCCGGCGTTCCCGGGTTCCGTCTTCTCCGGCGGCGGCTTCAGGGCAGACCAGGGGATTCAGGGGATAGCGGAGGCTGCTCCCGGCAATGCTGGTGCGGTAGCTGTTTTCTTTTAAGGAGAAGAGGCCGGTTTTGTGCAAAAGGCGGTTCATGGTCAGGGGATGAAACCCAGGAATGGCGCCGTTATATGCGGTGAAGCTGTTTTTGCCGGCGGCAGTTTCATAAACATTGATGCCGTTAAACCCCGCGAAGAGGGCGATTACGATCCAGATCCCCTTCCGGGAGATCCTGAGAATGCCGGCTCCGGCGTAAATTCCGGCGATGGTTATCAGAGAGGCCACGGTAAGACAGAGAATAGCCATGACGACAATGGCGGCGGTATCCCCGGCCCCGAAGGAGATCACTTCCCCGTTGCTGTTAAAAAAGAGATCCAGCATGGCCAGATTAATGTGGAAGTGATACTGCTGATAAACAAAGGTGTCCGCCAGAAGAAAAACAAAGACTATGCCCAGGAAGAGAGTCACGAGAACTGCTTCCAGTCTGGGGGGCAGCCGGCAGAGCCGGGCTGCTCCCCGGGTGAGAGACAGCGTCAGCAGAAAAAATATGAGATAGTGTCCCAGAGCGGCCACGATGAAGCCGCCGAGGCCACGGAGATCCGGATCGCTTTCCGGATAGCGCAGACTTATGAGAAGAGCGGACAAAGCCGCCAGTCCCGAAATGATGCTTAATGCGGGTCTGGGGAAGGAGGCGGAGCTTTTGTTGCTTTCTGGCATATGAGGAGTCCGAAAAGAGATGAGAGGATCCGAAAAGAGAAAGGAGGGCCGGCGGGAGACCGAACCTCAGGTATCATTCTAATTGATAATCTTTTATCCCTCAATACTTGGGGATTATTTGCAGGAGCGGCGCTTTTCCGGAAAAGAGTCAGCCGGAGGTGAGGCAGAACCTGATTTTTGTTACGCTCCGGGTATTGCGGGGAGTACGGTATTGCGGGGCTCCGGGTAATGACGGTATCTCCTTCAGGGCTTAGCAGCCCCCCGGATCTTCGCAAAAAATGGTATACTCGAAGCCTGACGCCCCGCGGGATTTCCGTGTGAAAAGAGCCCTCTTGTTTCCGGATTTTTTCACTGAGCTTAAGGCCCCGGCATAAGCTTACGGCACAGTTTTTTTATATGGCAGTTTGTCCCCCCCTGAAGAGTAATGCCCCATGTTCAAGGAACTCTATAAAAACCGGCTGATTCTGACCCTCCTTTTCAGAACTAAGTTCAATATGCTTATGTACCGCATGATAAACAGAAATAACAGAAAAATTTGGGCAGAAATCGAAGATTTTAAACTATTTTTGGAAGCATAATCCGGACATAGTTCAGAATCATCGTGCGAACATTATCTCAAATTTCAGCCCCCTTTGACACAAATAGCGTGAATCCTGTCACAAGGAAAATTTAGGCTTGCTTTGAAAGTTTATGATAAAACCGACAGTGGTCAGTATTTTTTCGGAATTCTTATCCCCTCTAAACTGATCCCGAAAATCGGGTAGTAAGCCTAAGATCAAAAGAAATTTGTGCATACAGCAACAACCACATGTGACTATGTGATTATTTATGTGCACGGCCCTCAATATCATCGATTGCACAGAATTATGGCTGTTGTTTCCCATGTCACATGGGTATGGGACGCATATAGAGGTGCGATTAAGCATTTACTAACAACGGTAACCCAATCCTAACAAAAAAATACAGAAAACACTAGACTTTACAAAGCTGTTCTTGTACAATTGCTGTAAATAATATGCACGCCGCATGGATTACATGGAGTTTTATTTAGAACGCATATGAAAGGTTTGTCGCTTGAAGAGAAAGCCCGAATCCTGGGGCTTGCCGGTAATCCCAAGAATGGTTCGATTGAGGAGCTTGTGTCAATCCCAAACGGTTATAGAATCGTTACCAGAATTTATTCCTATAACCCAGTAAAGAAAAGAAGCAAGAATACCAAGAGAAGCCTTGGAGTTGTAATAGGTGATAAGTTCTATACCAGCGAAGAATACCGCAAAATGTATACGAAACGAGGTTTGCATCGTACACATATACCAGATACTGCTGCTCCTGAGATTCCCAATGCCGGCAAGAATGCCGAAACTGCAATCGGCCGTGTTCCAGGAGAGAATGCAGCGAATCCGGCGGAATTTTCGGATGATCTAACGGGTTTCGGAGCGTTTTACCAGCGGATGATCGGCGCTGTGCCGATACTGTATGGCACTGCTGTGAACTGCGGCATTGTGGACGATCTGAATGCGGCATATGGCGATCCCGTTTTTACAAAGGAGATTCTGAGTATCGCCATTCACTGGATTATGGACAGGGACAATGTGGCCAAACGATTTCCAAGGTTCTCAAAAACGTACGCATTGCCTTTTCCGGGACAAATCACGGATGAGCAAATGGCAAAGCTTT
>DFFT01000074.1 GCA_002372325.1 Succinivibrionaceae bacterium UBA3769
GTTGCAAAAGCCACCCCGGAAATAAAAAAGCAAACGGTTATCGAGCTTTATACTGAGGGGCTGCTCTCTGCTGAAGCAGCAGCAAAGAAGCTTAACATGACTGTTCCGGCGTTTTTAGATCTGGTGAAAGCGTCAGTCTGATCGTCATTTAACGGAGATGGATATGGCGCAGACATTTAGATCTGCGCAGAAGACATAGCTCCTTAAAGTTCGGGGGAGTTAATTCCCCCCGATTTGCGTACTCTCTCCAATCCCGCTCCACCATTTTTTGCAGCCCCTGTGTATTTAGCAGGCAGATCAAGGGGGTGTTCTCAGTCAGGTACTTCGCATGCAGCTTTTTTTCAGGGGGCAAGCTCAGTAATATGTCCCGTCTGTTCGCGGATTTTGGCCTTCTAAACTATAACTTTGCTCCCCGGCTTTGGTTTGCGGGGTGTAATGCTGTTCGGCTCAGCAGCATCTTCATGCCTTTTTGCCGATCAGACCTGACTGCATTTCCCCGATCTCAAAAACAGTCAAAAGTTATCAGGATCTGACGTGCATTCCCTGAATTTTTCCTGAAACTCAACAAGGTTATGCGGTATTTCAGAAACGATCTCATCTTCAGATTCTGGTACAAACGCCTCTATGTGAAATGGCGGTGGAGTCTCCCATTTGCCTTGGCAGAGGTGAATCACCATATCTGTAAAAAGCAATGCTTTTTATCTGCTTCTCTCAGGGCAGAGACTCCTGAAAGGGATGCCCGAAAAACAGATAGGCCAGAAGAGACACATGCAATACCAGGGACAGATAGTTAACGATGCGGAAATAGATCTTCCCCCGGCTCGTTTTGTGATGGAAGAGATCGCTCCCCAGAATGGCTCCCAGAGCTCCCCCGGCCACGGCAAGGCCGAGAAGCCATTTTTCTGGAATCCGCCACCAGTTTTTAGCGGCCTTCAGCTTGTCGATGCCGTAGGCCAGAAAGGCGGCAAGGTTAAAAACCGCGTACCAGATTATCAGAAATACTGTCATCGCATCCTCCGGGGATACCTGAATAAAGTAAAGAGATAAAAGGGCCGGCTTATCCGAGATCCCGCAGGAGAGGAGACTTTTTCCGAGCCGGAGCTCCGGGATTTTAATATCCTTCTCCGGCCATGGCAAATGCCGCATCCGGTTTCGGAGGAAAAACAGGGGGCTCCGCCGCTCCGAACCAGACTGCCGCCGGGGAAGCTGCTGCATAATTGCGAAAGAGGAGGCGTTTTTGCGGCGGCATCCGGTTTATTATCAGGAAGACACGGCTTTGTTTATATTTTGGTGTCCGAAGGAATCAGGAATATGCAAACTGAGTACTGCAGCTGCCCCGAGTGCTCCGGAAATCTGGTGTTCCGCATCAGGGAGGGAAGGCTTTTCTGCGATCATTGCGGCCAGAGCTATGATGTCCCGGAGTACGACAGGAGCGTCCGGAGAGCAGCTAATCCCTCTCCGGAAAACCCGGACGTTCCGGAAAACAGCTACACGGAGTGCCCCTCCTGCGGCGGCGAGATTTCCCCGGGGGTGCTGGGCGCTACTGAAACCTGTCCCTTCTGCGGGAACGCCCTGATTCTTTCCGGCAAAATCCGCCGCCAGGTCGAGCCGGACTTTATCATCCCCTTTACTCTGGATCGCGGGGACTTTATGGATAAATTCCGGAAAAGCCTCGCTGACCTTGGCTCATTCCGGACGAAATTCTCAGAGAAATCCGCCCGGAAAACATGCAGGCTAGGTACATTCCCTTATGGCTTTACGATGTCAGGGCCGAGGGCAAATGCTCTTTCAAAAACCCCCGCCGGGAGGACAGACGCTGGATGTTCCTGGCGGAATCCTCAGCCGAACTGGAATTCAGAGATGTTACGCAGGATGCCACTACCGAGCTTGATGACGGGCTTTCGCAGAATCTGGAGCCCTATGATTTGGACAGCGCCCGGCCCTTCAGCTATTCCTGGCTCTCCGGTCTTGATGCCAGAATCTACAACATGGATGACCGGCAAAGCTATCAGACAGTGCGGGATCGGGTGATCGCTTCCCTTAACCGGATGCTTATCCCCTATGACAGCTGCGACATTATTTCCCGGGATATCAAATCAGCGCTGATCAGTATCTCAGCCGCCTTAATCTGCGAGACTATGTTCCTCCCGCTGATTTTCTGGTATCCGCCCCTCATGACGGTTTTGAGAGCGGAACATGACCCGGGGAACTCCTGGCAGGCTGCGGCGTTTCCTTTCTCGGGATCCGCGGTATTGGCAGGGTTATTGTTTTCTGTAATCGCAGCAGCATTTCTCCGGGAAAGAACCGCTCTTATGAACAAAAAAGACCTCGCCCGTATGACGGCTCTTATCGCTGCCGCCGCCATTCCTCTTATGCTGCTTTCCATATATCTGAACTTCCTCATTAATTCCCGATACTTTTGTCCTGAGACGCCTACTTTGACAATTATGTAAAATCCTACTACACAACTGCCATTATCTTGTCGGTCTATATCTGTCGAACACAATACTAATTATAGTAACGCTGATAATCGCATATTCAAATCAGATACGCCATCTTCTATCAAAACCTTAATTTGAAAGGATTTGCCTTCGTTGTATTTATGGGGGCTGATTGTCTGTATTTATCAATCTTTATCTGTAGATCAAAGCATATAAAATGCAATTTTTTCTCAAAATAATAGTTGACATTTATTAAAATAAGCATATCATAACATTATTATAGCTGATGTTGGAGACGCTTATGAAAGGACAATCTGAAGAAGAGAAACGGAGGGTACTGTCGATTGCCGGCAATCCCAAGAACGGGCTGGTGGAACGGCTTAACTCAATTCCGAATGGATATAGAATCCTTCAGCGTACTTATCATTACGATCCTTCGCAAAAACGGACGTATGGCAATAAAAGGGCCATCGGCGTAGTAATTGACGACAAATATCTGACCATTGAAGAATACCACGCCCGGTACACTCGTCACGGCAAATCCCGGGTGGTTATTCCAGCCATACCTGAAGAAACTGCGCCAGAACCTGAGCCAAATGACACCGGCTATGATTTCGGTTCAATTGAAACCAGACTTGTCGGAGCAATTCCGCTGCTGTATCAAATGGCCTTAAATTGCCATATTGCCGAGGATTTGTCCCGGGCATACGGCGAAGAATTTTCTCTGGAAATTCTTTCGCTGGCTCTTCACTGGATACAGGACCGGGATAATGTGGCCAGACGCTTTTACAGGTTTTCCGACAGTTTTGCTCTGCCCTTCGCCGGAACAATGAACGAGGAACAGATTTCAAAAATATATTCGTATCTCGGAAAGGACAAGAAGGCGCTTTCCGCCCTGTTTTCGCTGAGATGCGGCAGACTTAAGTCAAAAACCTGCGTCAGCTATGATTCAACAAGCATTCCGACTAAGGCCAGCGACGTTTACATCCAGCAAACATCCCGCACCAAGGAGAATGAGACAGCGCCGATGATGCACCTGTCATTGCTGGTAGAACAAAGCACCGGAATGCCTGTCATGTACAACCTGTTTGAAGGAAAGACACCGGATTGCAATACGGTTGAAGATATAATTGCAAGAATCGAAGAACTGGCCGGCGACAAGGATCTGGTATTTGTTATGGATCGCGGTTACGAGGCGGTTCGCAATTTATGCGCCTGCGCTGACAGCGAAAAGAAATGCCTTATGGCAGCCAGAACGCTGGAATCAGCATTTATTACTGAAGTGCGCGAGCATTTTTCAGACTTTTGGGATGCTTCTTCTTACGTCCGCAATACAAAAGCCATCCATGGTCATACCATGAAGAAAACACTGAAGTACAGAGGGAAGGAATTCAGTATCTGGGTTCACATTTTCAGGGATGATGAGAAGAGCAAAATCGAGAATGCGGCATTCTGCAAACAGCTGGATGACTTCGAGCGTTTGTGGACAAACAAGTCTGTAAATGAACGCAAGGGCCTG
>DFFT01000105.1 GCA_002372325.1 Succinivibrionaceae bacterium UBA3769
CGGGCATCAACTACGATCCCAAGAGTAAGAACCATCAGTGTCTGATTGAAAAGCTAAATTAAACGTCTCTGCATTTCCTGCAAAAAGGCCCTTCGGGAGCCGCTCCGCACGGTATGGCTCCGATTCCGGAACCTCTCTCCGGAACCTCTCTCCAGCCCCTCTCACCGGCTTGTCCCTATGCGGCAACGCTGACCGCATTATCCTTGATTCCCTTGATAGCCGACACGATGGCGGTTCTTCTGGCGGCATCAAACAGCCGGGAAAAGCTCACCGGCTTATCAAACGGAGGCTTCTGCAGATCGGCCGGGCTTTCCATATAGCCGTTCTTCTCGATATGTCCGATGATCTTATTGATGAAGGCGATCTGTCTCTGGTTCAGGGAGGCATCATTGATAAATTCCGAAAACGCCTGCATGGCCGCCTCGTGATCCAGCCGGGCGATTTTACGCACCAGAAGTCCGAAGGGAGTGTCCCCGAAAACCTTCTGATAATCCTCGCGGCTCCCAAGTTCGCTGGTAAAAATCCGCTCCAGCTCCTGAAAATCCCCGGAGGTAAGCCTGATATTGTGCGTGAGCTTGTGTATTGCCAGAGTATCACCGTGCTCGCAGATATAGCGGTTTACCCGTTCCCGGTAATCCTGAAAATCATAGGCGGCATCCAGAGGTTCCCCTTCATTCGTGCGGATCACGGGATCCGCCAGCCGGGTAATGACCGGAGCGCGGGAGGTCTTCTCGTCCAGAAATTTGATAAGCTCCCGAAGCTCGGTTCTGGTCTTCTCAAAGCGGAACACATTGTTAAGAGCCCAGTACTCATCAGTCTGGATCTCCCTTATGGCTGAAAGCCTGGCCCGGATCTGAGGCACTGCGGCCTTCTTCTCCAGGAGAGATGCGGTTTCCCGGAGAGCCGCCTTCGCCCTCTTAAAGGACGGGAGATGCTCCATGTCCGCCAGCATGAGTCCGTACATGAAGTTGTCAAAGCGTTTGGCGAACTCATCCTCTTCGTTCAGATGAGTAATTGGAGCGATGTACTGCAGAAGCTCGTTAAGATCCCCTTCGGTGATCTTTTCAAAAGCGTGTTCCGCCTTAAACTTCTCCACGTAGCGGAGCCGCTGCTTTACCGAGATGAGATCCGGATTAAGGTCTGCCACCATTTCCCGGCAGACCCGGATAAGATCCTCCCGCCATTTCTGAAACTCCTCTCCGGAATAGGCCGGAGCCTCCAGAAGCGACAGCAGCTTTGCCTGCTTCCCGAAAATGCTCTCGCTGAGACTTTGGGCCTCCCGGGATTCAAAGCCTTCCTTATGCTGGCGGAAGTATTCAAAATTCCCGCAGTAGTCAAAGATCAGGAAGCGTTTTTTGCCTTCATACTCGCCGTCAATGCGGTCGACGCAGCGAAGATCCCGGCACAGTCTGGTGCCCCGGCCGATCATCTGCCAGAATTTGGTTTTGGAGCGCACCTTCTTGAAAAACACCAGATTCACGCACTCCGGCACGTCGATTCCCGTGTCCATCATATCCACGGAGATGGCAATGAAGGGATTCCGTCCCTCCTGCTTGAATTCATCAATTACCTTCTGGGAGTAGCTGTCATCGCAGATCACCCTTTTGGCAAAAACGCCGTTGTATTTCGGGTAAAGCTTGTTGAAGCGTTCCAGGATGAATTCGGCATGACGCTTGTTCTGAGCAAAAATAATGGTCTTGCCCAGCCGGTCGCCCCCGGAAATGTGAATCCCCCGATCCATAAGATCCTGAATAACCGTATCCACGGTGATCTCGTTGAAAATAAAGGAATTCAGGGCCTGAGACGGAATGAATTCCGGGATCTCGCCGTCCTCCGCGAAGTCATCCTCAAAGCGTTCCCGGTCTCTCTCGGAAAGCTCGTCATAGTGAATGCCCTCCTCCATAAACCTGGTGGCAACCTCATAGTTGTAGTAGGGAACCAGCACATGATCCCGGGACACCGCCGTTTCATAGTCATAGGCGTAGGTGGGGATCCCGTCCTCCATTTCAAAGAAATCGTAGGTATTGCGATCCACCTCGGTTTTGGGAGTGGCGGTAAGGCCCACTAAGACAGCATCAAAATAGGCAAAGATCTCCCGGTACTTTTTGAAGATGCTGCGATGACTTTCATCGATGATAATGAGATCAAAATGCCCGGGAGAAAAGCTCCGGGATCCGTCCGGGGTTTTGGTGTCATCAATGGCGTTCAGAATTGTCGGGTAGGTAGAAAACACCACCCGGGCATTGCGGTCGTCCTTGTTGTCGCAGAGATTGCAGAGGGACATGTCCGGAAGATAGTCCTTGAAGTCATCCTTCGCCTGCTTCACCAGTGCCGTGCGGTCGGCCAGAAACAGCGCGTTTGACACATAGTTGCCCCGGGAGAGCACATCCGTGAGACTGGCGGCGGTGCGGGTCTTTCCGGTGCCCGTGGCCATCACGAGAAGGTGCTTCCTAACTCCCAGCTCCAGCTTGTCGCATACTGCTCTTATGGCCTCCTTCTGATAATAACGGTCAGTAATGGCGTCATTTATGGGAAGGGATTTAAGATCCTGACATTTCTGAGAACGCCGGTTCATGAGCTTCTGAAGATCATCCCGGCTGAAGATGCCGCTCACCTGCCGGGGCGGAAAGCCGTCATCATCGGCAAAATACGTCTCAAAGCCGTTGGTCAGAAAAATAAAGGGACGGCGGCCGAATTTCCTTTCCAGAGAATCCGCGTAAAGCCGGGCCTGCTCCAGGCCGCTTTTTGGATCCCGGGAAGATCTTTTTGCTTCCACTACTGCGAGAGGCCTGCCGTCCCGGCCCATAAGGACATAATCCGCATAGCCGACAGCGCCGGATTTTCCGGTCATGTCCGCCACCCGGTACTCTTCAAACACGCTGGCATCGGCTCCGGTATCAGAAGGATCTCCGGCGCCGGAGGATCTGTCCTGATTTCCCCTGAGGGCAAATTTCCAGCCCGCGAGCTTCATGTCCGTGTCGATGAAGATCTTCCGGGTTTCAAATTCCGAAATCTCCTCGGCCTGAAATTCCCGCTCCTTCTGATGCTGTTCCCGGGCCGCCGTATACTCCGCAGCCATCTCCTCGATCTTCTTCCGGAGGGCTTCGATTTCGGAATCCTTGGCCTCCAGAAGACTTTCCTGCTCCCGGATCTTTTTGGTGTCAATCACCACCCTTTCGGCAGGAATCAGATCCTCCCTGAATTTTCGGGGTTCATAGCAGGAGCCGTAGCTGTAATCGATCCATTCGATAAACTCAAAGAGAGCCTTCAAAGACGCCAGGGCATCGCTTTTCTGGATGCTTCTTCCGGTATGCACCGCCAGGTTTCCCAGCTTCACCACAAAGGGCAGCCGAACCCAGACCGTCCGGTTTACCGCTGATACGAAGGTCTGTTCATGAATAAGAGCCTGAAGATTGTCCTTGTACGGCATCTGAATGGAGGTATCCGCGGCGTAAACCCATTTCACCGCAAGCTCCAGAGCCTTGCGGGCCCCGGCGGCGCACATGGCCGGAGCATAGGCATAAACCCTTTCAGCCTCAATAGCCGCCTGGGCAAATAATGCGAATTCGATTTTGTTATTAAGGAAATCAAAGTTGGACATAGGCGACGCTCCTGAATACTAATTTAACCCATAAACCCATGCTGTTAAACCATGACAGGCAAATAATCAGGCCTGTTTAACAAATCACCCTGCCGGGAAAACCAGCGCGAGCGTAAACAAAAGCGAAAATGGAAGCGGAGAACAAAGCAGAAAACCAGGGAGAACTGCCGCGATGGCAGACGCTGGCAAGGCCGGCGAGGCAAGACAGAAAAACTGCAAGGAAAATAAAGAAGCCAATCTCCCTGAAAACTTCACCAAACCGGAATCTCCCGGAAGACGGAAAGCCCTAGCTCCCCGAAAATCCGGAGGCTTTCCGCCGTCATTCTGGGCCGCGCATAGCATCTTCAGGAATCATATTTGACATTAAGCCGCAAAAATCATATGTTGCCCCGGTGTTCAGCCCCGTATTTGCGGCTGGCATAACCTTTTAAACGGACTTTTACCGGAGCGCGGAGATTCCGGCGCCGACTGCAGGGATAGCTTCCCTGCTGTGGCAGCCGGCTTTCATCGCCCCGGACAAAAGCAGAAATACACCCAGGAGACACGCAGTGATAGAACTTACCCGTGATGAAATCAGATCAATGATGATGCGTTTTCAGAAGTGCCAGCAGGTACACTTTGACAGGGATACCGACATAGATACCGCCCTCGACTTAAAAGTTGCCTGTCTGCGGCAGGATAAGCCGGTAGATCCTTCCTATATGGCGACCATGGAAGAAGCTGCCTGCGAGCTTCTGGATACTCTTGAGATGGCCCTGGATGTCATTGAAGAGATGGGGCTTCCGGATCTGGCAGAGGCCGATGACGAACTTCGGGAAAAGGATCCGAAGGCAAAATTTACTGTAACAATCAGACACAGCGGGGAAGCTGACGACTGAGGCAGGCCCGAACTTAGACTTCCCGACAGATGATGGCGCCCAGAGCCTCCGGGTTCTGTTATGTTTCCAGCCCCTGCTTTGTTTCCATATCCCTGAGAGCTTGCCGCCCTTCACGCAAAATATACCTTCAACGAGCAAGGCAAAAGCCGGCGGGACGGGCTTCCGGCTCTGCGAAAAGGAGTGCAAGTTTCTGGGATGGAACGACTCACGCTCTCTCTGCGATCAGGCAGGGGAAACCGCTCTTAACGGAAGGCCAATGAGTCTGAAAAGTCAGATGAGATGATGACATAAGGAACGAGGGACTAATCCCGGCATTCCTGTCATACTGCCGGCAGCCGTTAAATCAGGACGCGGAAAGCAGGTTTTGAGCCCGCTCCCGTTATGAGCTCGCATACCACATATAGCAATTACGCGCCGTGTTTGAATGAGGATGTTACAAAGCATCGAAAAACTGAAACACTCACTGACTCAGGGATATACACAGACTCAGGAGATTTGGATTTGCGGATGTTGTCTCAGGAAGGTTTGGTGCCATGCATAAACGGCCCTGCGTTAAAAACCGCTGACAGCAGACACAGAATCATTTAACGGCTACAGAATCTTTTGAGCCTTATAGCAGTCATAAATGTAGACCGGGCTTTCATAATAAAAGCTGCTGTTATAGTCATCGATTTTAGGACTAAGGAAAGAATTGTACACCTCTGTCAGAACGTCAATTACGTCCCTGTTATCATTTTCAGCAACCATTTTGATAAGGCGTTTATAGACTTTTCCAATATCCCAGAGGGACGGAACCGAATAGTGACATTCCGCCACGTTATCAAAGTTTCCGGTCTCAATATTGGCAGCAGAAATAAAATCATCGCTTACTCTGTCCAAATTATCACAATGATAAACATCTGCCAGTTCGTAAATTTTTGACATATTATCTTTTCCTAATCTGTTAACCACTTCCGCGCGAACATTCCTGGTTTTTCTGGAAATATATTCGATAAGTCCGCAGGTAAAGATCAGATCATTATCCTTCTGTGATATTCTCCCCTCGCCGGCCATTTACTTTACCTCCTCAAATCCCCTGTATGTCAAACACTTCAAAGCCTTATCTGTACAAAAAACGATTTGATGAGTTGGATACTTGAATCTTGCCAAAACCCAGAACTGCTCTCTGGTTATGGCACCATCGATAAAATCATACACATACGAATAAATCTGATCGTCAGCCATTGCTCCAATTACAATATCGTAATCATGATTTTTACCGCTGCGACAGGCAACAATAAAATCAAGCCATTCGTCAGTCATTTCCTTAAATTCTAAAATATGTAATTCTGACGAAAACCGCACCTCGTATGAAGATACGATTTTTGTATTAAATCTTCTTGCCCATCGCTCTGCCTGTTCCCTGATAACAGTACAGTAAAACCCGAAGCCGAAATCTTTGGTATGCTTGTTAAACCTTATCTCAGGTTTTTCGACTGGCTGATATCCGCCATGATATACCGTCATCAACGCCATTATTGTGAGACCTTCTTAACCAAAGTATTCTTGCATCAGTTTATCAAATAGCAGCTGCGTTTCATCAAGTGATTTCTGAACTGCAACTTTTGATTTGTCGA
>DFFT01000168.1 GCA_002372325.1 Succinivibrionaceae bacterium UBA3769
TATAAAACTTGATTAAACAGTACAACTGAGAGAACTTTACAAAACCGGAAAGCCCGTGGGCGAAAAGCTTAACAGAAAGCTCATGAGGGATTTCCGAATATACATGGCAGTAGGCGGTATGCCTCAGGCTGTGGAGGCTTATGTCAGCAAGAAAAATTTTTCAGAAATCGACATGGTCAAAAGAAGCATTATCAAACTTTATGAAGAGGATTTTTACAAAATCGACACGTACGGACGACTGTCCAAAATGTACAATTCCATTCCGAATCAGCTGAACAGCGGCAAAAGGCGCTATGTGATTTCCGCCGCTACCCAAAAGCACACCACCTTAAAGGATCGGGAGAAGCTTTCGGAACTGGTGGATTCAAAAACAGTACTCATTTCCTGCAATACGACAGATCCCGCGATATCTCTGAGCGCTGCAGCGGATAATGATTCTTTCAAGCTTTATCTTGCAGATACTGGACTGTTTGTTTCGTTATTGTTCAATTCTCAGGATCGTACCGGCAACAACATATACAGCAAGCTTTTGAGCGACAGCCTGGATGCGAATCTGGGGTATCTTTACGAAAATGCCGCAGCTCAGATACTGGCATCCTGCGGCTATAAGCTTTTCTACCACACCTGGAAGAAGGAGAACAGTAACCACAGCTGTGAAATTGATTTTCTGATAGCCGCTCATGCCAAACTCGTACCGATAGAAATCAAATCATCGGCAATAAACAACCACAAGTCAATTACGGCTTTTTCAGAAAAATATTCCGGAAAAGTCTGGCGGGAATACCTGTTCTCACAGCGCGATGTCGGCCATCGGGAACAGCTGATTCTGAAACCGATCTATATGCTCCCTTTTGTGCTGGAAGAGCTTCTGGCCCCCCCCCGAACACCTCACCGCTCCTCACAAGGTCTGACAGATCCTTGTTCTGCCAAAAACTTTCCCGGAAACTGTGATAAAACTGCATTCGCATCACTATCGGAACGGCAGCCGATATGGGCTGTAATTCCGAAAATCCGCGATTATTCATCCAATGGCAGCCTCCGATGCTGCCCCCCTGTTTTTTACTCGACCGCCGCCGACTCGGTGATATCCGAGTAAAACGGAGCACTTTCCCTTCTGTACCCCCGCCTGCCGCGCCGGACTTCCCGGTTCTGCTCTGTTACCGCTTCCGCTCCCATGCTATCTTCGTTTCCGCGTCCTTAAATCACGGGGTTACCAGGCAGGCTGGAGTTTTTCCAAAGTCACCCAGAGGACAGGACGCACGGTTATTCCTCCGGCATCAACATTCTGAACATTATCATATTTGCCATCAGATCGCACCACTCCGGAATAATGCCGGAGCGCCTCTATTTGTTTCGCTGGTTGTTTACCTGACTGCTTCTCTGCCTTTTTTCCGCTGAGAGAAAGCCACCAGTCCGCATAGCCCTCCGCGCTCCGGCCGCCCTCCTCCGCGGCATAGGGAGTAATCAGGCACCGCCGGGCGGCATCATCAGGGAAATACGCTGCGGCTTCAGCGGCATCCAACAGAAAAACCAGATCCCCGCCGGATCTGCCGGGGGATTTCACCGAGGTTATAAGCTTTCGATCTGCTTCAGAAAACGTCTGCCGCAAAAACTCCCCGTTAAGCCATTTCCGGATATCACTGTTTTCCCAGGTCACCAGGGCAAATCTGTCATGGAAGGGCCGGGATGCAATGCAGCTTTCGGTTATGATGAGGAGCCTTTCTCCCTGGCTTTTGAGAACCCGCCATTTCAGAGGCCTCGGATTTCTGTTTGTTTCAGGATAGTGTCCGAAGAAAACCGTATCCCCGGGCTCGGGAAAATACCCTCCGGCTCCGCTTGTTATAAGGTCTGCAAGGTGCGGGGCTTCCGGGAGCATGCTCATGATCCGCCGGCATATTCCCGGGGCAGCGCTAAAATTCAGACGCTGGCAAAGGCTATAGGCGTAAAGCGGCTGCTTCATAAGGGAGTAGCTCACAAGAGCGCCGATAAGGAAAAAGTATGCCGCCATAATGAGGAAGAGCATCCTTAAGGGCCGCCGTTTCGGGGCTAAAGCTTTGCTGTCCGCGATGTTAATTTCCGGGGAGGTGTTTTCCGGGACAGGCGGGATATCTTTGCGGTCAGGAACTGGGGTTTCCGGATCTGCTCTCCCGGGAGAGCTTTCGGAAAATTCACAGTCCCCGCCATCCTGAGACCGGGGCGGAGGAGGATCCTTCAGGGGGCGGGTTTTCTTGGTCAGATTGAACCTTTTTGCCGGAGCCCTCTCCATGGGGATCGCTCCCTTATCATCTCCGGACTCTTCCGGTATCCCGCTCCCCAGAATATCCTGAAAAATCCCGGACATTTCCGGGGTATCCCGATCCGGCATGCTCCGGAAGAAGAAACGGAGATCATCACAGGTCTCCCGGATAAACTGCTCCCGGGAGATCACGTTATAGCGGCAGTACTCCGGAAGCCGGTTCCGAAGATCCCGGGGATCCTTAAACACCGCACCCCGGAGGGCCAGCATTCTGACGGAGGAAAAGGCGTAGCCCAGCATGTAGGCTTGCTCCAGAAGAGAACCGGAGCTATCTTCCCGGTCCCGGCGCGTTCTTATGCCTTCCAGTATCCCGAAGGCACGGGAATCGGAAATGACCTCTCCCGCATACATTTCCAGAATACCGTGCTGAAGCAGCAAGGCCGCTTCATTGATAAACGGGGACGGCTTTGCGGTTCTGAGGCTTTCTCCCGCGGCATATCTGTCGATGCTGACATTGACGGCTTCATTAAGGAGCGCCTCCCCGAGCTCCCGAAGTCCGGAGTACTCCCGCCCGCCCAGGAATACTGACCTGAGTCCCGGGGCCAGCCGGTACATAAGACGCGCAAAGGCAAGATAGTTCTCCGGCTCCCCTTCCGATCTGAAGCTTTGGGCTGCAGTGCTGCAAAGATACTGAAGACGGGGATCCTCGTTCCCGAAAAAATCAGCCAGCCTTCCGGACTGAAGCTCCGAAAGGCCCTCTCCGGGAGAGAGCATCATGGCTCGGACAAGCCCGGTCATCTCGGAATATCCGGTACCGTTAAAAATGTAAGTTTTGCTGTCAGACAAATTCATCATCCGGCGTTATTATCTGGCATCAGCGTCAGGCATTGCTTGCCATAAAAGACAATGCCGTACTTTTTGATGTCCTGATAACCGCTGGCTCTGTAGCGGTATTCGTACTTTTTGTCATCAATCTGTTTAAGAGCTTCCCGGCACATTTTTTTAAAAGCGTTGGGAGTTCCGATCTCGCATTTCTTAAATTCCAAAATGACAGCTTTGCCCTCAAATACTTTACTGAGAATGATGTCTGAGAACCCGTTGCCAGCATCCTTCTCAGATTCCATCTCCACTCTGTTTATCCGGTTTCGGGCGGTTCCTGCAGTTCCGGCGGCAATACCGAGAACGGATGTCATGAACCCGTGATAATACCCCTCGCCGCTCATGGCATCCCGGTTGCTGATAAATCTCATGAGCATGTCATCTATGATATCCTGAACCTTTTTGGCATCCCCGGAAAACAGAGCCTCCAAAAGCTCAGCGGCCCTTTGAGTCCATTCCGGATTATCCTTGCTGAAAATGCTCTCCGCCTTCTCAAGGAAGCTTTGCAGTACCTCTTTGTTAGGAATTTTAATCACAGCTTTTCTGATGATCTCTTTATCGTCAGATGGGGAGTTACTGTTCTTGGAAGGAGCTGATTCAGCCACGTGAGTGCCCTTTGCCACCGTAAAATACCCGGTATGCAGCATCATGGTGGCAAAAGTGTCAAAGCTGGTATTGCCATTTATCTCCGGATAGGCGGTGAATGTTTTGAGGGTGATGGTCTCCGTGCCGTTATGCATGAGGTTTTCTATCCTTTCGAGATCTGAACTGTCAGGATACCTCATGCAGATGTCAATAATGTCGTTCCCGCTGGAATTTGCCCAGTAGTTTTCCGGCTGGAAGGTGGCAGGATTGTTGTCAGGACGGAGAGCCCGGGACATGAATTTAATAACGCTCCATGGGCACAGCATGCCAGTACCGGCAAAATTGTAGCCGTCATACCACTCTGTAACATCAGGGAGGCGTGTTTCCATCCCGTACCGTTTCAAAAGACCTGCGGTTTCGTCTTTGGTAAGCCCGATAAAGCCGGAATAAATCGTATCATTAATGCCATATGTGTCAAAGTTGTTGACTCCTGTGAAGATGCTCTGATGGGCGATGCGAAGGCATCCGGTGACAAAACCTTTGAAGATGTTCGTATCATTGTCCTTCAGAGCCGAACTAAGGATTAGCCGGATAACATCGAGCATATCGGTGTAGTAGCCGCGCGCTGTGGCTTTTTGCAGGGGAACATCGTACTCGTCAATGATAATTACCGGATCTTTATTGAAGGCTTTTTTCAGGCAATTGGCCAGATCCTTTATAAACAGATTTATAAGGGATGCCATACCTTCGGCAAAGGTACCATCACGTTTAAAAACACGGGTTTTACCATGCTTGCAGTCCTTTATTCTGCGCAGGAACACTGTATCCAGCTCTTTCTTTTTCGTAAGAAACTCAAACTTGGCAGCCTGCTCTGCAAATATACTAACAATCATCTCCACGGCATCCTGGAATGTTTTCCCCTCTACATCCTTAAAAGATATGCTGATAACAGGATAACGTCCCATGTATTCATCGCAGAATGCTTTGTTCTTATAGATAGCGAGATCCTTAAAGAGTCTCTCAGGCCGGCTTCTGTCCTCCGGATTCTGGTAGTTCATTTCCAGAAAACAGGACAGCATGCTCATGGTAAGAGTCTTACCGAATCTCCTGGGTCTCAGTATCAGAGCTACCTCTGTTCCCGAGTTCAAAAGTTCCTCCAGATAGGAAGTCTTATCAATGTAGACCTTGTCTTTACTGATGAGCTTCTCAAAATCAGTCATGCCTATCGGAAAAACATCCCAAGTGGCCGCCGCAGCCTTCTTAGTTCCCATAACCGTTCCTTAAAAGGATAAATTTTGAATAACCTTGTGCTAAAAAAAACCGTACCGCTAATCTCGGAGAACGCCCCCTGTGGCAGGGAATCCTCTGGATATTGCTACCTCTGACTATTTGCCAGAAAATGTCAATCAGCAGGGGGTTTACCTTGCAGGCTTCCTTTTTTCGTCATTACTGACAAACAAGAAAGAATGCAAGGATAAAACCAGCATTAAAAGCACAAACACCATTTAAAGTTCTGAACCAGACTCAATACTGTTCAGCCTGCGAGTTCCGGCCGGCCCTGCCCCGCAGCAGAATGCCGGCTTTCCTGTCATCAGGACAGGAGCTCCAGAAGCTCCTCAGAGGACAGGCTCATGAGAGACTGGCTGTTTCCTTCCAGAATGGACTCTGCCAGATCCTTCTTGGTCTCCTGAAGCTTCAGGATCTTCTCCTCGATGGTGTCCTTGAGAATGAGCCGGTACACGGTGACATTCCGGGTCTGCCCGATGCGGTGGGCACGGTCAGTGGCCTGGTTCTGCACCGCCAGATTCCACCACGGGTCGTAGTGAATGACCGTATCGGCTCCGATAAGGTTAAGTCCGGTGCCGCCGGCCTTGAGGGAGATCAGGAATACCGGAACATCCCCCTCGTTGAACTCATGAACCATGGTAATGCGCTTTTCCTTGGGAGTGCTGCCGGTGATCTTGAAGTAGGAGATGCCCCGGGAGGTGAGATCCTGTTCCAGAAGCTCCAGCATGGAGGTGAACTGGGAAAACACCAGCATGCGATGGCCGCCGTCAATGGCGGTTTCCACGAGCTCCATGCAGGCCTCTCTCTTGGCGCTCTCCTTGGCATAGTTCTCATATACCAGGGAGGGATCGCAGCAGATCTGCCGGATCCGGGTCAGCTCGGCCAGGATCTTGATCTTGTCCTCGCCGCTGTCTCCGGAAAGCTGAATCATCTTCTTCATCCGCACCACCTGGGCATCATAAAGCTTCTGCTGTTCCCCGGTGATTCTGGTATAGCGCACCTCATCGATCTTGGCGGGAAGATTCTTAAGCACGTCGGCCTTCTTTCTCCGGAGGATAAAGGGAGAGGTCATGTTCTTAAGCTTTGCGATGGCAGCTTCGTCCTTGCCCTTGGTAATGGGGGTCTCGAACTTCTTGTTAAATTCCGCATAGCTGTAAAGGAAACCCGGCATGACATAATCAAAAATGCTCCAGAGCTCGGAGAGGCGGTTCTCAATGGGAGTGCCGGTTAGAGCGAAGCGCGCCCGGCCCTTCACTGACTTCACCGCCTTGGTGTGTCCTGCCTTAGGGTTCTTGATATACTGGGCTTCGTCGATGATCAGAAGCTCGAATTCCAGATTCTGGTAAAGAGCGATGTCCCGGGTCAGGAGATCATAGGAGGTGATAAGGACATCCTTGTCGGAAAGATCGCCGAGATACGCCTTCCGGACAGCCAGGGTGCCCGCCACCGGGCAGGCTCTGATGTCCGGGGTGAATCTCCGGAACTCCTCGGCCCAGTTATACACCAGGGAGGCCGGACAGACCACCAGGGAAGGCTTTTTGGCCCCGGCATCCAGGGAGGCCTTGATCACGGAGATCATCTGAATGGTCTTCCCGAGGCCCATGTCATCGGCCAGAATGCCGCCGAAGCCGGCCTGCTTCACTGTTTCCAGCCACTTAAAGCCGTGCTTCTGATATTCCCGGAGCACGTCCTTAAGCACATCCGCAGGCTCGAAGTCGGAATCCCTGATGGAGTTAAAGCTTCTGATAAGCCGGCGATAGGTGTTGTCGCGGCTCATGGCCAAACTCTCATGCTCCTGCATCAGCCGATCGAGATAGAGAGCCCGGAAGAGCGGGAGCTTGGCCTTCTTCTGAATCACCTCCGCCGGAACCAAATCGATCTTTTCCAGAAATTCCGTGATCTCCTGCAGCATGTCGTTATCAGTAAGGTCGATAAACTCGCCGGACTTGAGACGGAACCACTTCTTTTTCAGGCGATAGCTGTTCATTACCGCCAGAAGCTCCTTCTTATCCAGCTCCGCTGAGGTCACTGTGATATCCATCATGTCGCTGTCCACGGAAACGCCAATCTTGATCACGGGAGGCTTCTTGACCTTGAGACTGTTAAAGGCCTGGGTGCCCCGTACCGTCCCGAAATGCTCCAGGCGCTCCAGACTCCGGGACAGGAAGCCGAACAGGATATCGTCATCCACCGTCCGATGCCAGTACTCGTCCTTGTCAGGCGCCAGGAAGAATCTCCTGACCTCCTTCACCACCCGATCCTCCTGCCGGATATCCCGATAGGCCCCGGATCTGTCCTTGTCGGCGGTAATGATATAGGGCTTGCCCTCATAGCTGACCTGAAGCCGCAGGGTGATTGCGGATCCGTCATAATCCAGGAAGAACTCGAACACCGGCTCCGGATTAAGGTACTGATCCAGAAGCCCCTCGGTATGATCCTGAACATCCACGAAGGGGTTATCCATCAGCACCGGGAGAATGCGGTAGTAGAACTCGCTGAGATTCGGCCGGCCCACGAAGAGGTAGAAGCGGCCGCTGTTGTCGGCAATGGAGGAAAACGGCGACAGAAGCTCCCTTTCCCGGCCGGATATTTTTTTCAGGGTCTTCGGGGCCAGAATATATTTGGCCACCGTCCCGCTCTTGATAGTGGGAATGACCCCGGTGAGACTGATGCCGGTAATGTTGCCCCGGGCATCCCTGGTGGTATTAAGGTTAAGCTGGAACCGGAGCTCCGCATCGGCCCCCACCACCAGAGTGTCCTTGATACCGTTATCCGTATCATCATACTCCGCGCTGATGCCCTGGGCTTCCTCGTAAAAATTGTCCAGTTCATGTCCCGCAAGGGGCATTTTGGCTGATACCTTGGGTTCCAGATAGTCGTATTTGGAGGCGCGGGAGACCGCTCTGTAAACGTCTGATATGGCGTCATGTCTCTTAAGGATAAAGCGGAACAGCCTCATGCTCTCCTCATTGAATTCCTCCTCTGCAAAATTCAGCATGGTGTTTTTGGAGAGCTCGAACAGCAGGTTGCCCCGCCAGGCGCGTACCAGACTCATGATATTCTTGATCACATAGGATTTCTTCTCCCCCTCCCGACCAATCTTAAAGCTCAGCGCAGTGCCATCAACATCGGTAATAATCTTGGGAGTCAAGGTGAGATGGTTCTTAATCTCGGGCTCAGCGTCGGAGACGGCGTCATCCTCCAGCTCATTCTCGCGGAACTTTTCAATAGATTTGAAAAAGGCGGTGGCATTGTCGTCCGTGGAATCGCTGATCTGCCCCCGGTTCTCAATATCCTCCCAGAGCTCAAGCACTGCCAGGAGCTGATATTCATCCAGAAAAATCCGCCCCCCGAGCTCCTCATTCGTGTAATCGGAGGGAATGCATCCGGCCTTGGGATTGTACTTGGCATCGGCATCGAAATAGGTGAGTTCCCAGTCGATGCTGCTGCCCCGCATTTCGCATTTTGTCTGAAAGGAGCCGGGATAGACCTTGTAGTTGAAGGCGGCCTCGAGATAGTAATCATTGGTGCGCTTTTCCCGGAAATAATGCACATCCGCGATTACGGGCTTTTGGGTATCCGCCATAATCTCCCGGGCAATATCCATGGCCGCCTTATTGGTAACGCAGTTCCCGAGATAGCCGGCCATGTCGAAAAACACCAGCCCCTGCTGATCATCAAGGCCCTTCCGGTTCCTGAAGAAATCCCCGGCCGGCAAAAGATCTCGCGGGCTCTCCTGACGGTATTTAAGAATGTCCTCAAAATAACGCTGGTACTGCTCCCGGCCGAACCGGCTCTCGTAGTTGTATCTGTTCTCCAGGATCCTGATGCTGCCGAGATCCCTGAAGGTTTCTATAAGAAGCGCTGCCGCATGTTTGCAGAGATTGGGCGTCCTGCTGGTCATGCACAGCTTGCAGGTGCAATTTGTCTGCGAGGGCTTGTTTCCGTAGATCCGCGGAATATCGTCCACCCGGCAGTCCCAGTTTTCCAAAAAGGAATATGAGCGGGAGCTTTTGCCGGTTTCAAACCGTCCCACAACCTTGATGGGAATCTCTGTCTTGCTTCTCCCCTGAGCATAACTATAGTAGCTGTAGGATGGAATGTAAGCGACAAGCTTGACTTTAGCCGCCGCCTTCAGAGTCTCCTCGTCAACGAAATCATGTATGGTAAAGGTCTCCGTCAGCTGCGGTATATCCGTCTGGGTTAATTTCTTAATTATCATGCAGTTTCCCCTTTCTGTCCTGCTTTAAACTGTCCGCCTGCCGGGTTTCCGCGGGGGCGGCTGACATCTTAGGCTTCCGGCGATTATTTGCCATCAGTCTTTTTCCGGCCGGAGGAAAAATGCGAGCCCGCGGATACCGCCTGATAAGCGGCGTTATCATCATCGATGTCGTCTTCTCCGGCACCCTCGCTGTCATCCTCATTATCAGCGCTGTCTTCAGCGGCTCTGGCAATTTCCTCCACGGCTTCGCTGAAGGGCTGCATGATAAGCTCGTCCTTGTCATTGATTTCCACGGCCACCAGCTCCGAGGTGGCAGTATTGCCGAAGGAATCCTCAAAGGTAAAGCCGAAGAGCATGTTGATTTCCCCGATCTTCTCATCGGTGATCACTGAATCCTTCCGGTAGACAAAGGTATCGATATCCACCTCCTGCTCCTCGTCATCCCCGGTGAGGCTGGAGGCGCCGAATACCGTGGTGATCTTGTCTCCCGGCTTCAGAATGTTGCTGAAGCGGCCCGGAACGCCATTGGAGGATTCCCGCTGCACGCCGGTGATGGAGTACTTCTCGGTTTTGAAATCGTAGGACACCATCATGTTGTAGGGATGGCCGTTGATCTTGATGCTGCAGTCATAGTTAACATAATCATCCGTCACATTAACCACGGTAAGGGGCAGAAGATGACCGTCCAGAGCGGCCCAGGTGCCGTCCAGACCATCGGTGAACACGCCCTTGTCCCAGTCTGCCTCCAGACGGACATCAGATCCCACATTAACGAGAATGCCCTCGGGAGTGTCCTTTGAAGGCGGCTCGTAGAAGAGCACCTCCAGCTTCACGCTGCTTATCAGGGGAAGGATATCCTCAGGCACCTTGACATAGGCGTTGGAGTCGCTGTCAAAGGCCACCTTGACATCTTCAAGACTGTCGATGCCCTTTTTCTGCAGGGTCTGGGCCTGCTGGGCAAAGGCCACGATACCGCCGGTGCCGGAACTGAGGCCGGCGGCAAAGCCGGAACTGAAGTGTCCTCCGGAGGAAGGCCCGGGCTCCGGAGTTTCCGGCGGGGTTACCGGCGTGGTTACGGTTCCTCCGCTCCCCGCGCCGCTGTCCGCATAGCCGTCATACTTTCTGCTGATATTAAGCATTTCCTTCAGGAATCTGTGGCTGAAGTCGATCTGATCCCCGATTCTCTCGGCATCATTCCTATTGACAGCCCCCACCTGAAGACCGTAGGCCAGGTTAAGCGAGGTGGGCGCGCCCTGCTTAAGAACGTACCTAAAGGGATCCTTCCAGTTATCCAGAGGATAGTAGACAGACACCCCGGAGCCCTTTTTATAACGGCCGTTTTTGCTGTAAATGACATACTTGTCCAGGGCGCTCAAAACTGCCTTGGCCTCCTTGGGGGCCAGGCTCTTCAGGTTATTCACATACTGGCGGAGATCAATAACATCCGAATAGGGTTTTCTGTTCTGAATTCCGTAGGACTCGGATTTGTTCGCGGCCCGGGCGACTTTGGAGAGGAGAGCGCCCTGATCATCAAAAGCGTCCAGAATGGTGATGCCCAGTTCGTCATAGGCCAGCATAAGCTCCGGGAAATGATCCAGGGAAACCGCGGACAGGGTGCTGTTGCTGTCCGCGGAATATTTCTTCAGATCCTCATGATAGGTGTCCACAATGGACTCGCTCAGCTTGCGGAGACTCATGCGGGGATTCTTTTCCAGAGCGTTAAGCCACGGGGTGTAGAACCAGCCCAGGCTGGGCTCGGTCTCCTCGGAGGCAATCATCACATGGCCCCAGCGGTTCATATGGTAGCCCGAAGCCAGGGAGCCCATAAGGCAGGCGTCAAAGCCGATGATGTCAAATGGCTTTTCTGCTCTCCCATAGACATTCTGAAAGGCCCCGTTTATCTCGGACATTTCCAGAAAGTCATCGGAAAAGTTTTCATCATAGCCCACACCGCCGGTGGGGCCGGCCCCGTGATTCCAGAAGATAATCATGCGGCGCCGGGGGTTATAGCGGGACTCGCCGAATTCCAGGAAGCGGGACAGGGTATCCTCCCGGCCCATGCTCTGATTGTTCCAGCTTTTAAGAAGCTCAATGTCGTTATCCCTGACCTCGTAGATCTGAATTTTGCGGCTGGAAACCACATCGTTCTTCCATTCTGTGGCGCCGCCGGTCTGCACGAGAAAGCGAACATTCTTCCCCGCCATGCTTTCGGCGATTTCCTGAAGATCCGAGGTAGCGCTGCCGCCGGAATCATTGCTGCCGTCGCCGCTTTCCAGATCGGAACCCACGAGATAGAAATAGATAAGCCAGGGCACATCCTCTTTGGCTTCCGCAAGAGGGGAAACAAAAAGGAGGGCCGCAAGAAGAAACAGAACTGAAAACCGCTTTTCAAAACAACGAGAGAACATAAGAAACCCGTAAACATGCATTCCGGAGGATTGTGCGAAAACCAGGCTGAGCCTCCGGCTTAAAAAAGAAAAAATGCCGCTCCGAAAAATGAAGTGTCCGTTAATCGGGGACGTCCCGGAATTATTGCGGCGGGCTTTCGCAGAAACGGTCTCTGACAAACTATTCTCAGAAGCTTACCTCAGAAATGCCGTCAGAGACTCCTGAAAATATCCCTCTCCCGCCGGGACGCCAAACCTTAAAACTATGGCAATGCGGATCTCTCATGCCGCAAACCGGATCCGCCTGAACATTTTACCCTTTTTTCCAGCGCCGGCAGCTATTCTTTCCGATCCTGCTTAGTCCCGCTTAGACAGGCATCTCATATTTATCCCGGGATTCCGGATGCCGGCCGGGGAAGTCTCATGTTTCCGGAGGCTTTGCGGTAACAGCCGAAACTATTTCCGCATGAAGTTTTTCCTGCCGGTTCTTTTTCTGAACAGAGGGTTTTCTTTGCATAGAAATTTCCGTGAGCGGCGAATACGGAGCGAAAAATGGATACAGAGCATAAAAGAGAGCAAAAGCCAGGTTTCCCGGGCTTCCCTGTGATTGTTGATTGTCTGCTCCCCCCTGGCCTTTCCTTAAGCGGAACGGTTTGGCGAGGAGCCTTTCTCACGGCTTATCCTCATGGCCGCCGGCGGCGAGATAAATACCGGCTTCGGAACTATGAGCCAGATCCAGGTTCTCCTGAACCAGAATTCTGTTGATATGCCGGAGTTCGGAATTAGTGATGGAGGAACCGCCGTGATCGCTGGACTCAGAATTCTTCCAGAAGCTTTCTCCGATGATTTTGGCATTGCCCTCGCCCTCAAGGCTATTTCCCTTGTTGTCTGAAAACTGGAACATTACCGGCACCTTCTGCTCCCGGAAGAAGTTAATGCCCAGCTTGCTGGTCTGGCGGAAGGTGGAATAGACAAGGACGTTTTCAAAAAGCTCCCGGAGATCATGAGGAGTTTTTTCGCTGCCGGAAAGTTTCCAGTTCCCGGACTTGTAAAAACTCTTCAGACTGTTATGCCGCTCGCTATTGAAAATTTCGACAAACTCCTTGAGCTTCCCGGCCAGAAATTGAGTTTCGTCATCACTGAGCCTGCCATGGCCATAAGGGATATTCTTCAGCACAAACTGCTTCAAAGCTTCATCAGGATTCTTTCTGAAGGCTGCCTTCCAGCCGGTGGTTTTTGTATTGCCGTCCACGGCATTGGGATCCTGATGCATGTAGTTATAAAGCTTTTTGGGAATGTTGATCTTTGCCATATTTTCCGGCCGGGCCAGAAACTCATTCCATTTTTTTACCTGAGCCTTGTCATAGCCGTCATCATCAGCATCCATGATTTTAATGCCCGAAACAATGGCATTCATGGTTTTTTCATACTTGTCTGACATGAGGTTGGCACCTTTAATTCCGATCATGGCATTGTAGGTGTCGATGGTATTAAAACTGACACTGTCAACATTCTTGTTTTTTTGGCGGCATCAACATTAATGCCGGAGCTCACCAGCGCGATGCGATTATCCTTCAAGCCGTAATTAGCCACTTCGATATCTTTTTTCCCGCCGGAGTTGCTGATAATGTTTTTAAGCTGGGTGTTGGCATTCCTTACCATTGCATACTCATTGGTTTTCAATAATTCGGCGATTTTATTCTCCAGTCTGATCGCCGTTGCCGTATGAGAATTTTTAATAAAGATTCTGCCGAAAAAACCGAGCTTTCTGTTCACATTCACTTCACCGGTGTCTGATACAGATACCGTATATGACTTGTAGCCGATTTTGATCTTTCCGCTCAGAGAACCGTTTTCGTTCTCAGTCAGATTCTTGGCGAGAGAAGCGGAGCTGATATCATCAGCAACTGCCAGCTTTATAGGAGTAATGTCAGTCATGGGAGAAAATCCTTCAGTTTTCTTACGATAATATTTTCAGGGGGGGATCTGACCGTTTCTTTTATTATTTGAAAAACCGGCCTCCGCTGACGTTGCAGTCAGAACCGCAGAGGATAACTTTTTCAAGACGCTTTAAAAGAAGCTGCAAGGTTAACGGATGAACTCCGGAAAAATTACAACGGCCGGCAGCCTGCTGTCATCGGCGGCATTACGGAAAGCGAATTCTGTAAGCGGGATCATCTGATTATCCCGCTCGCGGGCTCCCTGAAACATTGCGGGATTCAGCCTTCCAGGATAAAAGAGTTCCCGCCCGCCCCGAAAACAAACCGCGGGTCAGCCTCCGGTTCAAAAGCAGCGGAATTTTTCTCGATCATGGCGGCAAAGGCTTCTCCGGCGGAAATAAACTTTGCCAGCAGATCTCCCAGATCATCAGAAGCCAGCTTCGATGCCGTCACCACCTGATACATCACCAGATAGCCGGTTTCCTCATCCCGTCCGATTACCGGACTGTTGCCGCCCTGAAAATAACAGGGGCCCAGGGCATAATCCATAATATCCAGCATCATGGGATAGGACACGGGATCCGGCAGATCCTCAGCCACTACCTGAGAAAGAATCATAAGTCCGTCGTCATGGCAGCATCTTATGTTGATAAGAGTTTCGTTTTCGATCACCAGCTGGCAGCAGCCGTCCTCATCCAGACTGAGCTTAAGACCCAAATCATTCCCCAGCTTTGCAATAATTCCATGAAGATCAATATTCAGCATGACGTCCTCGCTCTCACACTATTCTCTCACACTATTTCTCGTTTCTCTTCTCACGATAATCACTCCTGCTGAATAACCGTAACCCTGTCTGAGGGATCCGTGATGAAAACCACTGATTTTTTATGAGCAGGAAAATTCGGAAAACACATAATCCGGCACCGTGGTTCTTTCCGGCGGCATAACGGATCCGGCAAACAAATAAGGCGTTGCCGGACTTGCCCGGTTCCGCCTCGTATTTGCGCCGAATATCCTTTTACTCTGCTCTCCGGAACTCAGCCTGCCATTGACTCAGTGGTCTTGAGATGCTTTATCGTAATAAATGCTGCTCAGAATCCGGCGGCCTCGGGCATCCCCGGGATCTGAGAACGGGCCTCCCGGAACACCGGCTCAAGGCCGCATCTCCGGAGAGCTGCGGTAACCTCCGTAACAGAACGGCTGTCCGAGATAATGAACTGCGGGAGATCATGATGATCCTCCGCATAACCGCCCGGCTGCGTGCTGGATCCGGCGCTTATGGAGGTAATAACCACCGGGGTTATCACATCCCGGAAGCGGGGACTTTCCCGGGTGGAAATTGAGATCTCCAGCTCGTGGTCAAAAAGTCTCCAGGCGCAGAGACATTGGATCATCTGCCTGTCGGATACGGGATACTCCGGCTGAAAACCCCCCTCCGCCGGCCGGAGTCTCGGAAACGAAATGCTGAGCCGGGTGCCCCAGTAATGACGGCGCATGTACATGAGGTGCCGGGTGAGCGCCACCACATCGGCCTTCCAGTCAAAAAGGCCCAGAAGAGCGCCCAGCCCCACCTTGTCGATGCCGGCATCCCCGACCCGCTCCGGTGTCTCCATGCGGTACCGCATATCCCGCTTTTTTCCGGAAAGGTGGTTTATCCTGTAGCACTCGGGATCGTAGGTTTCCTGATACACGCAGACATAATCCACGCCAAGCTTTCTCATTTCCCGGTACTCATCGGTGTCCAGAGGCTGGATCTCGAGAGACATGTAGCTGGCATATTCCGCCACGATAGGGAGGTGCTCCCGGAAGTAGTCCATGCCGCAGACCCGGGGATCCTCTCCTGACACCACCAGAATATTCTCATAGCCCATGCGATGAATGGCCTCGCACTCCCGGCGGGTTTCCTCCGGAAGAAGATGCTTCCGGGGATACTTGTTATGAGCCGCAAAGCCGCAGTAACGGCAGTTATTAAGACAGCGGTTCGAGAGATAGAGAGGCACGTACATGCTCACGGTATTTCCGAAACGCCTTCTGGTGTGCTTTTCCGCCAGTACCGCCATGTCCGAAAGATACGGCGCGGCTTTAGGGGATATCAGAGCCATGAAGTCCCCGAGATCCAGGGGATCGCCGGAACGGCTCTTTGAAAGTGCCCGGGATACCTCGCTGTCCGAAGAGGCATCTACCTGTCTTGCGTAGCTCCTGATATCAAGAGCCGTGATTTCATCATAGAAGCTCATGACTTGGCTCCGTCCAGATCCTTAAGGAAGGCTTCCAGGGGACTGGTGGCATGAGCCTCCTCGGACACCCCGCCGGGCCCGCTGAGATAGGCAAGACGTCCGGCTGCCACAGCTCCGGCAAAGGCCCGGGCCATGCTGACGGGATCCCGGGACACGGAAATCGCCGTGTTCACCAGCACCGCATCCGCCCCCAGCTCCATGGCCTCGGCCGCCTGGGACGGCAGTCCGATGCCGGCATCCACCACAATGGGAGACTCCTTCTGCGCAATAATGATTTTAAGCATGGCTCTGGTGGTCAGGCCCTGGTTGCTCCCGATGGGAGCCCCCAGGGGCATCACCGCCGCGGCCCCGGCCCGGGCCAGGCGGAGACAGAGCATGGGGTCGGCGCCGCAGTAGGCCAGTACCTTGAAGCCCTGTTTGGCAAGCTCCTCCGTGGCCTTGAGAGTCTCAATGGGATCCGGCATCAGATAGCGCACGTCAGGATGGATCTCCACCTTGATAAAGTCCGTGCCCAGAGCCTCCCGGGCGAGATTGGCGGCAAACACGGCCTCCCGGGCGGTACGAGCGCCGGAGGTATTGGGAAGGAGCGTTACCGGAAGATCCCGGAGAGCCGGGAGAATGGCGTCATGCTGTCCCTGAAAATCCAGTCTCTTCACCGCCATGGTGACCATTTCCGACCCGGACGCCAACACCGCATCCCGGAGAAGAGCTCCGGAAGCGAATTTGCCGGTGCCGGTAAAAAGCCGGGAGTTAAATGTTTTGCCGCCGATAGTTAGGGGCGTGTCCTTTGCTCCCGCGCTGACTTCTGAGATATCTGACATATTAACAGGATCCTCCTGCCATAAATGAAAACACTTCAATCACATCGCCGTCCGCTACCGGGGTGTCGGCGAGCTTGTCCCGGGGAACAATTTCGTCATTGCGGGCCACGGCATAGTACTCCGGAAGATCCGGGATCTCCTTAAGAAGATCACGGAGACTCGCGGCGGAGGTGGTGACCTCCTTTCCGTTTAGCTGCACCTTCATGACCGCCCGTCCTCCCGGCCCTTGGCTTTTCCGCGATGGGATTTTTTAGCGGTCTTGCCGGCGTCATTGCTTTTGCGGCGGGGAGATTTTCCGGAGGAGCCCCAGGGACTCCGGGCCTTTGCAGAAGCAGAGGTTTTACCGGAAGCTGCCGCCGGAGCAAGCCCGGAATCATCTTCAGCTGCTGCGGGTTCTGCTGAGGCCCGATCCTCCGGAGCCTCAGGAACTGCTTCCTTATCTTTCGCCTTCGCTTCCTTTGCCGCTCCTCTATTGGTAACCGCCTGTCCGTCAGCTTTTTTCTGCGGCTTCTTCAGGGCGGAGGCCTTCTGCTTGGCGCTATTTTCAGAAACGCCTTCCTCGGTGTCCCGGATGTCATGTTTAAGGAGCTGCTCCTGCCAGTCCTTAATGGCCGCTTCCGGATCCGGGGCTTCGGTGATGGCCGTGATTACCGCAATGCTGCCAACGCCGGTGTTAAGCACCTCCTCCGCATTGTCAAGCTTGATGCCGCCGATGGCCACCAGAGGATAGATGCGGCCCAGCATCCGGACATACTCCGCCAGCTTGTCCGTGCCCTGAGGAGCCGAAGGCATCTTCTTGGAATTTGTCGGAAAAATATGTCCGATGGCGATGTAGGAAGGCTTTATCTGGAGCGCCCGGCAGGCCTCGGCATAGCTGTGAGTGGAAACCCCCAGCCTGAGGCCGGACTTTCTGATAAAGGCGAGATCGCAGGCTTCCAGATCCTCCTGCCCCAGGTGCACCCCGTAAGCGTGCTCCTCCGCAGCCAGCTCCCAATGGTCGTCAATAAAGACCCGGGCATGGAATTCATGTCCCAGAGCCACGGCCTTCCGGATCTCCTCCCGGAGCTCTTCCTTGGTTTTCCAGGACTTGATGCGGAGCTGAACGGTGCGGACTCCGGCCTCCAGGCAACGGCGGAGCCAGTCATTGTCAGGCACTACCGGGTAAAGGCCCAGATTCCGGGGGCATTCCGGGAAGCCCGGGAGATTGTCCCCCACCCGCTGCCGGAATTCCGCGAAGCTTCGGAACAGGAGCGGGAGATCCTCAAATTCCGGATTTTTGCCGCTGTCTCCCAGAATTCTCATGTCGGAAAACTCCGCCCGGGATTCCCGGATGCGGCGGGAAATGTACATCTCCGCCCGGGTGAGCGCCTCCTCCATGGGATAGCCCAGCCCCAGGAACGCCGCAATGGCGCTGGACAGAGCGCAGCCGGTGCCGTGCACCCGATCCGGCTCCCCGGCATTGAAGAAGGTTCTCCGATGCACCAGTGCCGTGATCCGGTTATCCGTATGGCTGCACAGCATGTTCAGGATCATGTTCTTAAGAGCGGGATTGTCGGTGTACTGCTCCAGATGACCGCCCTTGATATAGACGTATTCCGCTCCGGCCTCGGCAAACCAGTCCGCAGCGGTGCGGGCCCAGAGGCCGCAGCTCTCGGTGGTGTCCAGGGACTGCTTCGTATCGGACATCTGCATGGCTTCGGTGACATTGGGAGTCACCATGGTTACCATGGGCAGCAGATCCAAGGCGGCTCTCCGGATATCCAGTTCGGAAAGCGGATCTCCGTTTCCGGCCACGGTTACAGGATCCCAGATCACCGGGAGTTCCATGCCGCGGATCTCCCGGAGTTTGATAAGAAAGCTTTCCACTGCCCGGAAGACTTTATCCGTGGGGATAAGGCCGATCTTTACCGCACGGATCTTAAACACTATATCGGGGGCCAGCGCGGTACGCAGCACGTCCTTGACGCAGCTCTTCTTTACCGGTTCCGCCTGCAGCACCTGAATTCCGGTCTGCGCCGTAACAGCGGTTACGGCCACCACCGGAACCAGACCCAGCTCCGTTACCGTCCGGACATCCTGAAAGGCTCCGGCTCCGCAGCTGGAATCCGTTGCTGAAATAATAAGAACTATTCCGCGGTCAGACATTTATCGATCTCCTCCTGACTTAAATTTTTAATTTCCCGGGACAGTCTGGCAGAACAGAACTTGGGGCCGCACATAGAGCAGTAATGGGAATTTTTATGGCACTCCTCCGGAAGATCCTCATCATGGAATTTCCGGGCTCTCTCGGGATTAATGCTGAGAGCGAACTGATCCTCCCAGCGGAACTCAAAACGGGCCTTGCTCATGGCATTGTCCCAGGCCATGGCGGCGGGATGGCCCCGGGCCAGATCCGCGGCATGGGCGGCAATGCGGTAGGCCATAAGCCCTTCCCGGACATCGTCCCTGCGGGGGAGTCCCAGATGCTCCTTGGGGGTTACATAGCAGAGCATGGCGGTACCCAGCCAGCCGATCATGGCAGCGCCGATGCCGGAGGTGAAATGATCATAACCGGGAGCGATATCGGTAACCAGGGGGCCCAGGGTGTAGAAGGGAGCGTTATGGCAGTAATCCTTCTGAAGATCCATGTTTTCTTTTATGAGATGCATGGGGACATGACCGGGGCCTTCGATAATGACCTGAACGCCCTTCTGCCAGGCTCTTTCCGCCAGCTCGCCCAGGATCTTAAGCTCGCCGAACTGGGCTTCGTCGTTGGCGTCATGCTGCGAGCCCGGACGGAGGCCGTCTCCGAGGGAGATTGCCACGTCATAGGAGGCGCAGATGTCGCAGATTTCATCAAAATTGGCGTAGAGAAAGTTTTCCTGATGATGGGCAATGCACCAGCGGGCCATAATGGAGCCGCCCCGGGAAACAATGCCGGTGAGACGCTTTGCGGCGGCGGGAATAAAGCGGCGCAAAAGTCCGGCATGAATGGTGAAGTAATCCACCCCCTGCTCCGCCTGTTCAATGAGAGTATCCCGGAACACGTCAAAGGACAGATCCTCCGCTACGCCCTTAACCTTCTCCAGAGCCTGGTACAAAGGTACGGTTCCGATAGGCACCGGAGAATTTCTGAGGATCCATTCCCGGGTTTCGTGAATGCGGCTTCCGGTGCTGAGATCCATTACCGTGTCCGCTCCGTAAATGGCGCTGAAGACCATCTTTTCGACTTCCTCGGCCACGGAGGAGGAAACGCTGGAGTTTCCGATATTGGAGTTGATCTTTACCCGGAAGCGGGATCCGATGATCATGGGTTCGGCCTCGGGATGATTGATATTGGCGGGAATAATGGCTCTGCCGGAGGCGATCTCCTCCCGTACCATTTCCGGGGTTACCGTATTATGAGGATCCCCGATATTCTCCCGGAGCGCCGCATAGCGCATTTCCGGAGTAATGACCCCGGCCCTGGCCAGAGCAAACTGGGTAATATTGGATCCGGCCCTGCCCTTTCTGGTGACCTTGGGAGAGGAAAGTCCGGCGGTGTCAGAGGCCGGTTTAATGATTTCGATATCCGATCTTGCCTGAAGCCAGGACTCTCTTAACAGCGGAATGCCCTTCTTTACGTCGATTTCCGCGGCGGGATCCCCGTAAATGCCGGAGGTATCGTAAAGATCCAGATGTTCGCCGTTACTGAGATTTACCGTGCGGCAGGGCACCCGGAAGCTTTCGTCCGGGGAGGATTTGAAGGTACGGGATGATGAAGGATAGGCAAAGCCCTGCAGATGTCCCAGGCGTTCCTGAGCCTCCTGCTCGGCCTTCATGCGTTCCATAATTGCAGATGCCATAATTTACTCTCATTAAATATGGTCTGCCGGAACCGGGGAGCCGCTTTCCCGGGGGACTCTGTTTCCTTCGCAGGCATTACCCTGAACAGGTTATACGGATTTCGCAGAAGCGATCTCAGCCGCGGGGCACTCCGACAGACGATGGTTGACATCATGATTATCCGCTGAAACCTCCCGGAAATCAATAAGGAAAACAGCGGGGGAGGTTTTTCGGGAAGAGGCTGCAGGGGCCGGGCCAGGCCTGAAAACATGATTTAGAGCCGTGAAATGCCCTGCGGTTAACTGTAGAATAAAGAGAGAGCCGGTCTTTGCATTAATGCCGGTGTAAAAATAAGACATAGGGAAAACAGCATGAATCCTGGAAAACCGCACTTGGGCGAATGCAAGAAAGGCGGCAGGAATGCGGGCGTAACAGTCAGCGCAACAGACGGTGAAACAGCGAGCATGAGTGAAGCAGTGAATGACAGAGATGGCGCCTGTGAGTTTTATGCCTCAGGCCCCGGCAATCCCGCTGAAACAGAACAGTATCTCAGAACAGCAGTGGCCTTTGCCAATGCCTCCGGCGGCAAGCTTATCTTCGGCGTTGATAATGGCTCCCGGAAGGTAATTGGCTTTCCGGATGACGAGATTTTCCCGAAGATGGATGCCATAAAGAGCAGCATTTTCGAGGCCTGCGAGCCCGCAGTGGTTCCGGTTATGGCATTTAAAGAACTGGACGGAAAAAAGATCCTTACGGCAGCAATTCGCCCCGGGATGGCCAAACCCTACTTTCTGAAAAAGCATGGCACTGTCAGCGGCACCTTTATCCGCATGGCCGGAGTTACGCGGGAGGCCAGTCAAAGCATAATCTATGAACTCCGGCTGGAGGGAAAAAGCATCAGCTTTGATACCATGCAGGTTCAAGACGAAGCAGTATCCCCGGAGGAGATCGCCTGGCTCTCCGCAAGAATGTATCAGCAAGCCTGGGATCACTGCCCTTCCGCAGAGCAGAAACGCAATCTGAAAAGGGTTACCGCAAATGAGCTGGCATCCTGGAAAATCCTCTTTCCGTTCCAGGGCCAATACTATCCCACCAATGCCTGGAAGCTTCTTACAGATCCGGAGGAGCTTTTTCCGGAGGCCATCATCCAAATGGCTTTGTTCGAAGGCAGCACCCGGGCGGGTGTAGATAAAAAACTTTGGTTTTTATAGATATGGTGATACAATGCTACTGGGGCAATCAGGGGGTTGTATATGCCAAAATCTAAAGATGAGATCGTTTCTGAAATTCAGCGTAACCTTGATGAGTTTCAGGAAAAATTCAAGGAACGTACGTCAGATCCTGATAACTTTTTGACTATTTTTGAGATCGAGGAAATGTGGTCAGATCTGATCAACAAAACCAATGTTTTATATTCAGATTATCTGAACAAGATGGTGGCTGAAATCGATCAGAAGA
>DFFT01000184.1 GCA_002372325.1 Succinivibrionaceae bacterium UBA3769
GAGTCCTTCCTGATATTTGCGATCCTACCTGCAAATTCTGTATCCCCCCGAAAAATTCAAAATACCGCTCAGGGCTCACTGCTCAATGGGCCATCCGCATTTGGTGAAAAATCGCCGGGAAGTTACAGGAATACGGGAAAGAAGTGATGCCCGTAACACCGGAACAGATTATTCCGGTCGGAACTTCTCCTTACACCCCGAACCGGAGTCCTCCTGTCGGCTTTGCTCACTGTTATCCTTCTCAATCATCTTTCTCGCTTTTGTCATCATGTCGCAAGCCGACTCAGTCTGAGTCTTGGCGCTTCTTCCGGCCGGGCCGGAAGAAGAGGTTTTCGCCTTCCGAAAAACTTGCCGAAAATCCTTTGTTCCGGAAATTACGGCAACGGGCACACTAAAACCGTCCATATCATGAACTTAATAAATCGGCATTTCAAAAAAATCCGGCAGATTCACATTTTTTAAGGTTGTTTCTGAATAATAATCATAATGCGTTTATATTATTTTCAGCGCGTCTGACCGCAAAATAATCCGATCCGGTGCGCCATCACTCCTGACAGCCCTCGTTTTCCGGACTCGGAACCGTTTGCCTTGCGGGCTTTTTCAGCAAAAGCAAGGACGGGAAAATGAGGAACAATAAGGAAAGAAGCTCGGAATTCAAAAGCTCTTTTTTTACGGGTGCAAAATGGAACAACTCTCGATATATCTCTTTGAATCAAAGTCTATTCAGGCATATTTAAGCCGGACAGGCAAGCTGAGACACATGATTAATGCCAGCGACAGGCTGGATGCTCTTATCGGGCCTGACAGAAACGGTCTTATCTATCAATCTCTCAGTGCTGCGGGACTGGATCCGGAAACTGATTCCAACCTGCTTGCCTCGCAAAAGGCTGGATATGAGGTTGCCGAGGATAACGGCAGGATTGTGTTTTTCAGATATCTGGGAGGTTCCCTGAGCTGCTATGCTCTGGGAAAAACGGGCTATGAGAAGCTTTTGCGCTTCCGCAGCGCTCTGACGCTTTCCGTGAATGCTTGTCTTCCGGGCCTGCAGTTTTCCGATGCTTTTGTGTCCCGGGAGATTTCAGGAAAAGACGAATTTTACAGCCTGCTCGGCGATGCCTACGAGCAGCTGGCGGCTGACAATAACCGGCCTACGATGCTGCTGCCTCTTGCCACCGCCTGCACGGCTTCCGCTCCTGCCACCGGAGAGGCGGCGGTGCGTTCCCAGAACAAGAGCGTCATGAAAATCGACCGCGACAGTCAGGATCGGGTCATGGAGAGCCTGAAAGCCAACTACAAGGATATTAAGCTATCTCTTTATGAGAAGTATCTGATGCATCGTGGCGAGACCGATCAAGATCTGATGCATCTGGCTGAGCGGCTTAATGATATCTTCGTCCGCTATGTAAATTTGACTGAATCCGATGATTCCCCGGAGCCCGAAGGCGATATCGCTCTTATTCACATGGACGGCAACAGTGTAGGCGCCACCCTGATAAAGCTGCGGGATATTCTTAAAAAAGGCAGCGTGGATCGTCCCAAATATGTGAAGGTAATGCTGGAGATCTCCGCCATTTTAGGAGATTCCACCAGAAATGCCGTGGTAACCGCAGTTTCCAGACTGCTGAAGAAAAATGAAAGCTTGCTGAAATTCCGGCCTCTGGTGCTGGGTGGCGATGACGTCACTCTGCTTATCCAGCCCGAGTATGCCGCTGATTTCTGCGTGGAATTCGCCCGCGAATTCAAGACTGAGACGGAGAAGAATCTTAAAGGAAGTCAGCTTATCAGGACTTACCTGAAAGACAAGACATCCGGAAAGTCTCTTCTGACCAGTCTTACCTCCAGCGGCGGCATTCTCTTCCAGAAGAAAAAGCATCCTTACGCCACCTCCGTTAAGCTGGTGGAGGGGCTTGCCGAAATTGCCAAGAACCGGTTTCAGGTTCCCCCTGAAAGCAAAGACGGAGGCATTTTTGTTCCTCCTTCAGTCGTTGCCTTTGTGAGACTTACCGAATCATCAGGCGAAGACATTAAGACTATTTTGGAAAGGCTTCGTTCATTCCGGCAGCCCGCAAGCGAAGCTGTTTTCCACACAGGCAGCCGGAACGGCTTTATTACCTGCAATAATTCCGGAGAGTCTCTGGATGAAATTCCTTTGGATGAAATTACTCTGGAGGGGCTGGTCAGCGCTGTGAGGGATCAGAAGGGCGGCCCCGTGATTACCCGATTCAGGAGAATGCTTTCGGAGATCTCCCGCGGCAGACTGGCCGATGCTGAACGTCTTTTCAGTCAGGCAGACACCATGGATACCGCTTTCAAGAAAAGTCCGGTGGTTTCTCTGCTTATTAAGAAAGCGCTCCGGGAGGAAGGCAACTGCAAGAACCCTTGGTATACCCAGACGGATGACGGGATGGAAACCGTAATCAACGATATTCTGGTGCTGGATCATTATATCAACGGCGATGACTCCGCAGACGGACGTGATGAATCCGACGGCGCCGCATCAGAGAAGGAGGCTTAAGCTATGACAGCGCAGATTGTTATCAGTTTCCAGTCGTACTGGTTTGTTGGCACCGGGAGAGAAGCCGGTGTTTATGCGGATTCCATTCCCGTGAAGAAGAAGCTTTCCCCTAAACATAAGGACTTGGTGCCCTGCGTTCCCGGCAAGACGGTGAAGGGCATGTTCCGCGATGCCTTTATAACCGCCACCCGGAACGGCTGGTTTAAGGACAATCCCAGCAGAGAGCATCTTGAGGAGTACCTTTTTGGGACTCCGGGGCCGGATAAGCACAATAATAAGGAATCAGACAAGAATAAGACCGAGAATAAGGAGCCCGGCATCTTCGGCGCTCCCGGCATCCTGCATTTCAGCACCCTGGAGATCAGTGATGCGGTCAGGGCCTGGCTTTGTGAGAATCCTCAGGCGGTGAGCGAGCTTTTCAGAACCGTTAAAAGCACGGCCATCGACGCTGCCACCGGCACTGCCAGAAACAAATCCCTCCGGGAGTATGAGGTTGTGGTGCCGCTTACTCTCAAGGGTGAGCTCTCTTTTGAGGAAAAGGAGATCCAGGAGCTGAATTTTAAGGACTCCAAGGATTTTATCGCCAGGCTGAATGAGGTGGCCTCTCTGATTACGGAGCTGGGCGGCAAGCGCACCCGCGGCTTCGGACAGTGCGTCATCACGGTTAAGGAGGCTTAACAATGAAGAAGTATTTTGTGCTGGAGACTCTGGACGACATCATTATCGGGAGCAGCAATGCGGCGGCGTTTTCCGCCCAGACTCTGGATTACATCCCCGGCAGCGCGGTAATGGGAGCCGTCTGTTCTCTTTACGGCAAAAAGGATTTGGCAGCGGACACCCTGAATCTGTTTTTTCAGGAAAACATGACGGTTTTCAGCGACTTCCTGCCCCTGACCAGTGATGGCGAGGAGACGCTTCCCGCCCCCATGTCCATCCATTACGTGAAGAAAACCCAAGCCCCGTTTTTCAATTTCCTGAAGAAAGAGGTTAAGGATAAGGAGAAGCAGTATAAGCAGGTGCGAGGAGATAACAGAACCGGCAGCTTTGCGAAGTTTTCTCCGGACAAAACCGTAACTGCCCGCACGGCCATTGACTATGCCACCAACACCGCCAAGACCAGTGCTCTTTACAACAGAGACGCCATCGCTTCCGGGCAGCGCTTCCTGGGATACTGCGATATCCCGGACACTCTGGAAAAGGGCAAGAGACCTGCAAATGAAAACAGAACTGAAGACAAAATCGCAAAGGCCAGAGCCGAGGTATTTGACGTTTTGCAGGATGGCCGCATTCTCAGAATCGGAGCCGGCCGGGGCTCGGAGTACGGCAGGGTGCTGGTTCATGATGTAACCGCTGCCATGGAGAAGCTCAATAAAACACGTAATGAAAAACTCCCGGATCCCGGAATGCCGGAAAACGGCAAAAGAAAGCTGGTGCTCTGGTGTCTCAGCAATGCGGAGTTTCTGGATGCCGTAACCAGCTATGATTCCCCCATCCCGGATAATCCCGCCATGCTGTGGGCTCTTGCTCGAGAAAACATCGTGCCCTGTTTTCTGCCCGGGGAATCGTTTGTGAGAACAGGCAAGACCCGCTACTACAACAATGCCCGGGGCGGTCTTGATTCCGCCAGGGTTTTTGTGGCCCGGGGCAGCGTGCTGGTTTACGAATACGAGTATTCCGGAGACGAGGAAAGACTTAAGACCATTCTCGGAAATTTGCAGAATGAGGGCTGCGGGCTTTCCCGGCAGTTGGGCTTCGGCCGCGTCATGGTTAATCCGGACTGGATATCTCAGGGAGAACTAAAGGACGATGTCCCGCTCTTTGAATCAGGCTTTAAGTTCGCTCCTGAAGGCTCTTCCCTTCATGCTGCAGACTCCTCTCAGGATCCTGATAAAGATCCGGAGGTGCAGTGGCTTAAGGAAATGGCGGCCGGCCGCGTCTTGAGCTTGGGCATTGACGATATGGCTGCTGATCTGCTGAAGAAGATTCTGGATATCTATTCCAGCGCCAGAACATATCTCGGAATCAAAAACGATACGGACTTTGGTCCCGGCAAGACCCAGTGGCAATCTCTCCGCTCCGCTCTCTGTTCTCTCTCCTCCTTGGACCGCACCAAAGAGGCTATTCTTGAGAAGATCAAAGAGGTGACCATCGGCGGCAAGGAAGAGAACCGCGCCGGCAAGGAGATGCAGGAGGATGATATCTGGAACATCAAATTCCTGTATGACGGCAGGAGCGCTCAGCAGGCGCAGCAGACGGCGGTTGTCGAGCGATCCTTTGAGGAGTGCTTCAGAGCTCTCGTGGAAGATAAGATCGGCGCTGAGGGGAGTACTCCGGAACTGGTGTTAAACGCCCTTATCAGATGTCTGGATTTAAATTTTACTCTGCATGACCCGCGGATTAAAACCGACCTTGACATCCTGTTGAAAAACTCCGGCCCGAAGCAGAAGTCCGGAAACAAGAAAGAGGAGAAGCGTAAATGACTCAGCTTGTATTATCTCGGATTGTAATTGAAACCAGGTCTCCTCTGGCGCTGTCCTCCGGAGGGCACGATTTGGGCTCCTCCTCTGATGTGGCCCGGGACTGGAACGGCGTGCCTTATATTCCGGCCACCTCTCTTATGGGAGTTTGGAGGAGCGCTGCCGAGGCTTCCGGAAAGGATGCTGACTGGGAGCAGTGGTTCGGTTTTACCAAAGGCTCCCGCAACAGCCGGGGCCGGGCTTCCCGCATTGTGCTTTCGGATGGGCTTCTGCTTAACACTGCCGGAGATGCCGGCAGGGGACTGATTCCCAGATCCCGCCTGGATGAAAATGAATTCACCCGGACAAATTCCCCGCTGATCTTCCGCCGGGAACGCACCCGCATAAATCATCGCGGCGTGGCCGATGCCGGTGGGCATGGTAAGTTCGATACCATGTGTCTGATGAAGGGCGTCCGCTTTTCATTCGACATCAAGGCCTATGTTGATGACGTTGAGGATGCTGACTTCAGCAGAAAGGCCCTGAATGAGATCATCAGCCTTATCGGACAAGCCTCCTTTGCCGTGGGCGGCGGAAAAACCAATGGCTTAGGCAGAGTGCGGGTGCGGGGGTTCCGTCAGGAGGTTATTGATCTCTCAGAGGGCGGCGCGGAGTGTCTCCGTAAAATCACGGCTTTCCGCAGGCAAAAGGATCCCTTTGAGATCGAGTCCGCTAATCTGAAAGGGATTTCCTTTGATGAGAAGGCTGTTTCAGGCAGCTTCCATAAGCTTCTGGATTTGATGCTGAACGGCGATGGCGTTTTCACTGCCGGCACAGGAAGAGATTATCTTAATCCGGAACTCAAAAAACAGGGCGGAAGCACAGTGGTTGCTCATCCCGGCACGGAACAGGCAGTAGTCTGGGACGGCTGTCAGGGGAAGATCGATATTGACGCCCGTCCGGAGTTCATTATTCCGGGCAGCGAAATCAAGGGGGCTATCGCCCACCGGGTGGCCTATCACTATAACTGCCTGGCCGGGAATCTTGCTGATGAAAATGACTTCTTCAGCAAGGAGTATCAGGTGCCTGAAGCTCTGGGGCGGCTCCTGTTCGGGATGGCCGGCAGCGAAAGCGGCGAAGCGGCAGGCGGCAAGGATAGCAAAAAAGCCGCCGGCGGCAATTCTTCCGCTCTGGCCGGACAGCTGTTCTTCTGCGATGCTGAGGTCGTTTATGAAAAGCCGGGCGTCCTGAGGACTCATAACCGCATAGACCGTATTACCGGCGGTGTAATGGACAAGGCACTGTTTTCGGAGGAGCTGGTGTTCAAACCTTCCTTTCCGGTAAGGATCATGATCAAAAATGATGCTCTGGAAGTGCTTTCCGGAAAGAAGTCTGTGGACGGCATTGATGAGAAGACCGTAAGGAATGTGACGGAAGCTCTTAAGAGAACCGTTTTTGATTTGGCCAACGGCCTTTTACCCATAGGAGCCAAGAGCGGAAGAACGCTTTGCGGTTTCGCCGGAAAAATCAAGTTTTGCCATGAGCTTCTGGATTACCGGAAGCAGCAGTAAAAGGAAGCAGAAGGAAGGCAAGTAAATGGATAATGTTGCAAAAGGCGGCTTCTCAATCAGCGATGCGGAAGCCGAGAAGATGATAGATAAGCTCAGGAACGGACTGGGCCTCGGGGATGTGAAGTTCAGCGCCGCTCCGGCCGTAAGACAGCGGTTCTGCTCAGATGCCGAGCTTCGGGATCTTATGAAGGCTTTCCCCGCCGGATCCGGCTGGGTGCTTTTTACCGACGGCCTCGTTAATTATGTGAAGCAGGATGAGGCTTTTAATACCCGGGAGATTCTGGAACTGGAGATCTCAGACAGCGGGGAAGCCTCTTCCTGCCGCTCATCTCTCAGAGCGGTGCTGGTATCCGAGGATTCCTACTCGGTAACCTTGGTCACCTCCGGCGGCGCGGTTCCCCCTGTTATGGGCGATGAACCGGACAAAGCTGCAGGATATCGGTATGCTTATGCCTGCTCTGATGTGAATACGCAGCTTAAAAACACCATGAAAACACTGGTGGCAGGTGCGGCATATGCCCGTTACCGGGTCTGGTACCGCTGCCTAAGGAGCGCCGGGGACAATCCTGCAGCCGCAGGACGCTGGGAACCCTGGATGCAGCAGTTTACGGGATTTGTGAAATCAGGAGATGCGGTATGACAAACAGTATTATTGCACCCTATAGCTTTGTGCCTCTTTCCAAGAAGGTTTTTGCTCCTGACTGGGCCTACAGCGTTTCTCATGACGTGCCTCTTAAGGACAGTCTCAGCGGCTATATTGAACTCAAGCTGGAGAACCACGGCGATATCTGCGTCGGCGCCGGTTCGGAAACCCGCGAGGATGGCAAGAAGGGCAAGGTGGTCTGGGCCCGGCTCCCGGGGGACAAGGATCGGCTGGTGATTCCCGGAAGCTCGGTGAAGGGAATGATCCGGAATGTGCTGGAGATTGTTTCTCTGGCCAGACTGACGCCTGAGTCCATGTATCAGGTGAGAAAGTTTTCTCATCGTATTCTGGGGAATACCAGCACAGGACAAACTAACGATTACACCGCAGATTATAATAAATATAACTGTTGCTCTGCCTGGCTTAAGTACAATCTGGAAAAGGAATGCTGGGAGATCCGCAAATCGGACAGCGATTTCAAGCTGGTGAAGGTCTTTGATAAGGATCTTAACAGCTTTCTCGGGCTTAGCTCAAAAGACGCGATACACAATGAGCAGCCAGCTACAGAGAAGTATAAAAAGGCGAAAAGCTCCAACAAGAATCTGGATCTTAATAAAAGGGTGGCAGTTGACTGCGTTGATGAGCCCGGATCTAAATTTGTACAACCCTATAAGAAAGTTACCAGTATTTCAATAGCCAAATCTGATGAAAAGGCAGGGGGAAGGCACTGCACCGGTTATGTGGTATTTTCCAATCACAGAATTGGAAATAACCAGGATCAGAAGTGCTTCAGTTATATTTTTCCGGACGATAAGCTGCAGCCGCCGGTGGAGGTTTCTGCCGATATTGTGGAAAAGTTCAGCAGCGTAAGCCCGATGATCAGCGAATTGCATAAGTATCTTCTTAAGCATCAGAACAATGATTTGGGGATTCCGGTATGGGCATTTTCTAACAAAAATTCCGGCAAGGTCGAGGTGCTCGGTTATCCCAAAATGCCCCGGCTTCCCTGCAAATATGATACGAAGGATGTTATTGCCACCCATCAGGGAGGCTTCAGCAAGGAGCGGGAGCTTGCGGACGAGATTTACTTCTCGCTGCCGGAGGTGATGTTCGGCACTGTCCGGAAGAAATACGGCGAAGTGAGCTTTAAGAGCCGTGTCAGTTTCAGCGATATGGTATCAGGGAAAGTTTCGAGCGGTGATTTCAAGGATATGTCGGTGGTTTTGAACAGTCCGAAACCCTCCTTTACCGCCATGTATCTTGAAGATAACAAGACCTATTCCGCAAAGGATGGCATTCCCTGCGCCTCCGGCTTTAAGAGATACCGCCCTCAGACGTGTTCCACCACCGGCACCGAGGGTAGTGATGGGGTTACCTCGACCATGGAGGTGCTGAAAAATAAAAAGACCTTCGAGGGAAAGGTCATGTTCCATAATCTCAAAAAAGAGGAGCTGGGGGCTCTTTTATGGTGTCTTAGATTCGGAGAAAACTTTAAGGACGATCAGAATGGTCATGATTCTCCGTACTACCATAACCTTGGGCATGGCAAGCCATATGGTCTTGGGGCGGTGCAGTTCAGCAAGATATCCGTGAAGGTGGCTGACTATGACAGTTTTGGTTTCAGGAGCAAGTCTCTGGAAGAACTGAATGCTTTCGTGGCAGATTTTGAGAAGCTCATGGATACGGAGTTTACGAATATCGGCTGTATGGAGGGGACGTGGAGTGATTCCGCGCAGGTGGCATTCCTGAAGTCTCTGGCGGTGCTGCAAAATGAATATGAGAACAGTAATCAGGTTTACAATGACCTTAATGACTTTGCTGGTCTGAGATACGTTCCAATGCCGCAGGTGTTAAGCCCTGAAACAGGAGCAGCACTTTCCCGCAGCGAACCTAAAGATAAAGCCGTTCCTGGGATGAATGGGCTGGAAACGAAGTATTCCGGCAATGCCGGCTTTGAGGATATTTTTAAGAGATCCGCTGAGGATACCGGAAAGAAGGATATTTACCAGTCTTATCTCACGAATTTGAAGCAAAAGGAAAATGATAAGAAAGCAAAGGAGCTGATTGCCGGCATCAGCTGCGAGACCCTTAAGACCTTCTGCTCATCACCGGCCTATGAAAAGCTGCAAAAGAACCCTAAGTGCGCTCCCGGAGAACTTCCGGTTCAGGAAATCACCAATTTCCTTAATGATATGGTGAACGTTGATCCGGTGAATCCGGCTGACAAGAAGGTTTTGGCGGATATCCTGTCTAAGGAATGGGTTAAGACTTTTACCGGGGTTAAGGCCAAGATGAAGGAAAGAAAGGCTCTTGTAAGACAGGTGAAGGAAAAGCACGGCATCCAGTGATTTAACTCCTTCTCAGGCGAAGGCTCCGCATCAAAAGATACGGGGCCTTTTAAGTTTGGAGATGCAGGTCTATATAATACGCAATGACAAGAATGAAAGCTTGTTCCGGTAAATATTGAATCTCCTGCTTTTTGGAGCTGGTCTACTTAAAAATAGGCACAAAGTATTGTGGATACTGCTTTTGCACTCAAACTGCTTTTCAAATTAGTGCATGCAAAATTATTTAAAAAACAAAATAGACACATAATATCATAACGACAATTACCACGGAGATTATGGCTGTTGCAATGATGGTCATCAATTCGTGTGGTTCGTACGTAGATGTTAAAGGATTTAACATATTTTTTTGATATATAAGTCTCAGTGATTCAAGCTTTCCACTCATAAAATGAGACTTAGCCCTATTGCTTCCAGCTTCAGGATTTGAACATTGAACATCATTGAAGACAAGATTGAAGACAAGAGTATAGATTACGGGATCGATTTTTGTCATATCATGTCTTTGAGATCTATGATGATCTTTGTTATTGGGGTAAGATTAAAGTTCATAATTAACGGATAATTAACGGACAGACATTTTATAGCTTTCCCGGCACCGTCCGTCTTTTGCCCCGCCGTCTTTTGACGAAAGGACGTTTCCGCAGAGCCGGGAAAACAGGGAATTTTGCTGCTGACTTTCTGAGAGCGGCAGGACAGGGAGATCTTATGGATTTTCAGGAGCTTTTACAATCGGAGAGCTACGACTTTATCCGCCGGAACGAGAGACTGGGAGACCGCATCATGCTCCTGGGACTGGGAGGCAGTCACGCCTACGGCACCAGCAGCGAAGGAAGCGATGTGGATTTCCGGGGGATCACGCTGAACCTCCCTTCGGATCTCATCGGCCTCACGGAGTTTGAGCAGTACGTGGATGACAAAACCGACACGGTTATCTACAGCTTTAACAAGATGGTGAAGCTCCTTTTGGAATGCAACCCCAATACCTGCGAGATTCTGGGACTTGATGATGACCAGTACCTGATAAAATCACCCCTGGGGCAGGAGCTTATCGACAATGCCGGGATTTTTCTGTCCTTAAGGGCGGTAAAGAGCTTCGGGAGATACGCTAATGATCAGCTCCGGCGACTCCAGAATGCTCTGGCCCGGGATAAGCTCCCTCAGGCGGATAGGGAGAAGCACATCATGAATTCCGTAAAGAGCTCCATCGAGGAGTTTAACCGGAGAAACCGCGGGGAAGGGCTGGATCTCAGCGATTTCAGGCTCACCCTTGATAAGTCTGCCGATCCAGATTTGGACGCGGAGATATTCGCCGACGCCACACTGCATCACTATCCCCTGAGACGGTTTTCGGATCTGGCGGGACAGATCCGGGGCGTGCTCCGGGAATATGACAAGCTTACCGGCCGCAACAAAAAGAAGGATGACAACCATCTTAACAAGCATGCCATGCACCTTGTGCGGCTCCTTCTGATGGCCCGGGACATTGTGGAAAAAAGAAGAATCATCACGCACCGCGCGGAGGATCTCCCGGTGCTTCTGGCCATCCGGAGAGGGGACTACATGCTGAGCGACGGCACCTATTCCGGGGATTTTTACGCTCTTGTGGATGAATATGAGAGAAAGCTGGATGAGGCCGTCCGGCGCACCTGTCTCCCGGAAGAACCGGACATGGCGGCGGTGGGACGTTTTGTGGAGCGGATTAACTACTATGCGGTGACCGGGAGACTGGGCTCTTCCTGAAAAGGTGTGTTTAAGCCGCGGAACAGGGGGCTCCCAGCCGCGCGCCTGTCATTTAACTATTTACCCCATGGGGCCGTACCCCATTAGTCTTTGCGGTTTTTCCGGAATAACGGAGAAACTTCTTTATGCTTGCAGGGCCCGTAACCCTGACATCACGGAGGATGCAGCTATGGATATGCAGAAGGAAATTGCCGACAGACTTAACAGGATCGAGGAAGAGCGGGGCGTACGGATTATTTACGCCGCGGAATCCGGCAGCAGGTCGTGGGGACTGGCTTCTCCGGACAGCGACTATGACGTCCGGTTCATTTACGTAAAGCCGCTCCCCCAGTATCTCCGCATCAACGAAGGAGCGGACTTTATTGAGTGGCAGCTGGATGCGGTTTACGACATTAACGGCTGGGATCTTAAAAAGGCCCTGGGACAGCTTTACAAGGGCAACGCCTCCATGTTTGAGTGGCGGCATTCTCCCATAATCTACCGTACCACGCCGGAATGGGACAGAGTAAGCGGTGTGTTCGGGGCATACTTTTCTGAAAAGGCTCTTGTCCGTCATTATTACGGTCTCGCCAAAAATACCTTCATGAACCATCTTCAGGAGGACAGCCTGAGCTACAAGAAGTATTTCTATGCGCTCCGGCCGCTTTTGTCCGCCCGGCATATTGAGATCCGCCACGAATTTCCTCCCCTGGTGTTTGCCGAGCTTCTGGAGAGAGACCAGAAGCTGCCCCCGGAGCTCAGAGATGCCATTAACGGCATTCTGGACATCAAGAAGCAAATAGCGGAAAAGGAGCTCCGCCCCCGGATCCCGGTAATCAGCGCTTTCATTGAAACTGAGCTTGAGGCCCAGCAGGAAATGCTGGCCGCGCTGCCCGATGACCGGAAGCGGGATTACGATGCCCTGAACCGGGTTTTTCAGGAAATTGTCTTCGGCGCCAAATAAGCGTTTCCCGCTAAAGATTCAGCAAGGAAACAGCCGTTCCAAACCTGGCCGGCAGCCCGGAGAGCCTGCCGGCGGCCAGAGATTAAAAATCTATGTTTGATTTGCTCTGGGGAGCTTTTACAGTGATGCTTTCGAGCTTCATATCCACGGGAACGTTGGGAATATCGACTTCTATGTAGTTCTTGGAATTCTTGGGGTCTTGGACAGTGCCTTTCACATCATGCACGCCGGCCTCAAGATTAATGACATGCACCATCTCAAATGTTTGCATCCCGTACTCGGCATATGTTCCGGACCCGGTCAGATGCTTAAGGTTATTAATCATGCCTTTAAAATCTTGACCGGTTAATGCGCATCCGAGCGTTACGACAGTTTTAATTTCCAGAGTGTTATCGTCTCTTTTGCTGACGCGATTCGTGCAGCTGAATGGAGAAGAAGATATATTATGCTGAAACAGAGTGTTCAAGTCCGGTATCATGGGATGAAGGCGATTCTTCTGATTTTCTATTAAGTTCTCTTCAGCATCATCCATGCCCATATAATTCATTGACATAAGATTGGGCATCCCTCCCTGCATCACGAAGCTGGATACAAAACCCCGGAACTTTTCCGGAACCATCTGGTTAAAAACTTTCTTGGCATTATCTTTACGCTGTTCTTCGTTCGGCCCCCAGGAGAAATCGTTATCCCCGAGTTTTAAACTCTCTCCCAGAGTATCTCTCAGGAATACATCATGAACTGTAGTGGGGGTAACTGCCTTAAGTCTGGAATGCAGCTCAGCGGCATAGTGGTTATTGACGGCCTCTTTTGTGAGCACGCTGTTCGTAATAACCTTATTCAGATGCTCAGCGGTTATGGCGTCCACAGACAGCATATTTTTGAGCATTTGATTATTATTCATCTTGCTGGCGACATCTTCTATTACCTTTTTGTAATTACCCTTGAGGTCATTCAAATATTCTGTATTGTCGACAAGAGCGCAAAGCGTCAGATCTCTCATCACCATCCTGGCGAGGTTCCGAGACTGAGGCCCATTCATTTTCATCTCATCGGCAGCTTTGTCCAGCTCCTTGTTGAAGGACTCATCTTCGTTCAAAGCCTCCAGCGCTATCAGACGTTCTGCTGCTGTTTTCATTTGCGGCGCCGGCTGGTCATCCGGGGCTATTATGGCTGTGTGGTCATTGCCAGTGCTCATATGGTCTCTGATTTCGTCCATAAAGGAGTTAACAAAGCTGATTTTGAGTTCAAACTTGCTTTTAAGTGCCGGAGTCATCGTTTCTGACATGCTGTCAAGACTGTCCTTAAGAGCTGTCTTAAGACCCTTGAGAGCTGTTAAAACTTCAGGTGTTACGCTAGTGTTTACGAGCTCTTTAGGAAAGACGGAGCAGGAGAGGGGGAGAGCATGCCCGACATGAGAGAAAAATTCTTTCAGGTGTCCGGACATTTCGTTCTTGTCGGTAATGCCGGTTACATCCTGGAAAAGCTGTGTCAGCTTGTGAATTCCGGATATGCACTCCAGCGGATTGGATGATTGCAGTTCTTTAATGCTTACCAAAAGAGAGTGCTGGGCTTTGAAAATGCCGGCATACTGCTTCAGGGCCTCAGGGGTGATTTCTTTGGAGCCATGATCGCTGAGATGGTCAAATACCTGCAAAATGCGGGTTCCTTCCATTTTGGGCAGGGCGTTTTTGATATTGACAAGCTGCGTTATGGCGTTATCGGAAATGTCATTTTTGTAGCTCCCGCTGAGTCCTCTTACGATCTCTCCCAGCTGCTTGTCAGTGAGATCAGGCAATTGCTTTTTGATCTTTGCCATGGCGCCGCTGTAGCGGAAACCCGGATCCGTTCTGGCATAGGACTGAGCATCCTCGGCCTTCTCCAGATTGCTGATTTTGGAGAGAGCGCCGTTCTCCCCGAAAATCTTCGTCATGAAAGCCCGGTCGGTTTTCTGATTTCCGGTGTCAGGGGAACAGAGCCTGTCATAGATATCCGCAAGCTTTCTAGCGACGGCATTGGCATCCTTGCCGGAGGAAAGAGCATTTTCCGCAAAGGCTGACATCTTGTCATTGATTTCAGCCATGATGTCCTTGAGGTGCTGGTTAATTTTTGCCTGAATTCCTTTGGTGCCGGGCTGAGACATGAGAGTTTTCATGGCGGCGGCCTTCTCCTCCATCCCGAGGCAGGCAAAGTCCTCCGGATGCGCGGTAATGCGGGACAGTATGGCATGAGTCATATGACTGTCATTATTATTGGGTTTCAGGTGGCTGGCGTATTTGGTGATGAATTCCGCCGGGGTCAGCGATTCGCCTTTTATGGGAATCCCGGCCTTGCCGGAGCTGCTTTCCTGAGCAATGGTCATCAGCCTGACGTCCTTCAGGGTTACGTTGTTGGATTTCCAGGAAAAGAGATCGGTCAGCATGGCGGAAACTTTCTGTTCCTTCTCCTGAGCTGTCTCTGCCGGGACGCCGGAGCTGTTTTTGGCGGCAATGCTTTTGGTCAGGTTTTCCCTGAGGATGGTGTTAAAGGAGGCATTTTTCTGGAGCGCGGTCACCTTGTCAAACTGCTGCTGCTGCTCCTTGTACTGGGAGTTAAAAAGCCCCTTGAAGAATCTGTAAATGCAGTTATCCCGCTTTTTGGGAGGATTTACCACGATGAGTTCGCCGCGGGAGTCAAGAGAAAAAGCTCCCTCCTGATCCAGAAGCCCCTGGATCTTATCATTCATGGTGTTCCTGATGCTGCTGAAATCATACTGTTCAAGAGCTGAGGTTTTCAGGGTTCCGAGATTAACATTGCCGGTCATGGTGATATTCCTTATTTGATAGGCAAGGGAGACTGCGACGCATTTCTCCCCGCGGTACTAAGCATTTTTTAACATTTAAGTATCTGTTATGAACAACGTTTCAGCGGCGAAAAGGTGACAAATTTTTTGCGGCAACCTGCGGCTGCTATAGCAGGTAAGTCAGCAATAACAGCAATAGTCAGCAAATGCGGCCGGAGATCAGACCTCTAAAAAGGCCATGCTCCCGAAAATTTCCGGCTCCTCCTCCGGACTGTTTCCGTTCCCGGACTCCTGTTCCAGAAGATCGGCATTTTCCAGAAGCTTCTCCACGAGGAGCTTCTGCTTTCCCAGAGCTTCCTCGAAAGCAGCGGCCAGACTGTCAGGGGTTTGGTCTTCGGCGGTGAGATCCAGAATCTGTTCCAAAGAGAGAACGCGGTAACGGCAGCTGAACTGAAAAAGCTCCTGATGAGTGACGTTTTCCGCGATAAGTTTGGCCATGGACTCAGGCGTCAGCCGAAGCCTGGGCAGGGAATTTTCAATCACGAGACAGCCGGAGGCGTTTTTGAAGGTGATCCGCGTTCCGAAATCCGGAGAAAGCTCCAGCCGGTTCAGGGATTCCTGCAGCATTTCCTCGGTTATGCCCATGCGGGCCAGCAGATCCTGAAAGACGCTTCGGGCTCTTTTAATGTCCTTGTCAGTGACCAGAACGGAGTCTTCGCTGTTATCCTCAGGTTCCGTCTCCTCATCCTCCGGCTCTCCGGAAATCAAAAGGGCGGTTTTGGCGAAGCTGAACAGGCGGCGGTTAAACATTTCCGGGGTCAGCCCCTCCTCTTTGAACTCCGTTCTCAGGCCGATAATATTCCGATCCGGGAGGAGCGCCAGGGAGGCCCGCCCCAGAAGGGGAGATTCCAGAAGCCGGGCATCCATCTCAGCGTATTTATTCAGGAGCGTCTTCAGGTCATCTTCCTGCGGCCTTTCATCCTCTTCGGAACCGCAAAAGGCCACGGAGAAGCGCAAAACGGGGGAGCCGCCGTCCGGGGCGGGAGTTTCCCCGATAGAGCAGACCAGCTTGTCATTCAGGGTAACGGTGTAGTCTCCGGTCAGTTCTTCGGCTTCGATTTTTGCCTGATCCCCGGGTTTTACCCCCAGAGAATTGGCGAAGTTTTCAATGTAATCTTGCAGCATGGTTATCCTGTTAAGTCGCAAAAGGATCAGGGGGAACAGAGGCGGAACTCCGAGGCTCCGATGCGATGCCTGTCTTCCGCCGGAAATGATGTCTTAAGAGTAAGGTAAGTCAAGATCGCAGGCGTGACAACAGCGGAGGGCTTTTTTTATGAGGGAGATTACAGACTGGTTTTGAAAAGTGATAACTCCTTCCCGGATGATGCTGATCCGGTCTTCCGGAGGGGAGAATATTCCGGCCGCGCTGCCCCGGACCGGAAAGGGGATTATGACGCCCGGAACCGGTTTTCATGAAAGCGGGGCTGATTTCAGATAAGAGCTCCGCAGCCGGAAACCGCTGTCAGGAACGGTTCCGGGCCGGGCTTTCGGGATCTCCGGCTCCGGCGGGTTTTCATGGCGTCATGATTTATTTTGAGCATTCTGTCAGATTCTTAATCGTTCCCCGTCCAAAAGATGGTCTTTTCTGAGATAATGTTATCATCTTCGCAATTTTAATATGCAAATGAAATATTTTACAGTAAATATGTGACAGCACAGGTGTTAAATTTGATACCATGACCATGAATGACGAAAAGCATTTTACCCTCGAAGAGCTAAGCGCCCTGACCTCTCTGTCTCGCCGCACCATCCGATTTTATATGCAGATCGGCATCGTGCCGCGTCCCGAGGGGGCCAACCGCGGAGCGTATTACCTGGTAAGCCATCTTGACCGGCTGCTGGAAATCCGCAAATGGCAAAATGCCGGCATCAGCCTTAATCGCATCCGGGAGCTTCTGGATAATTCCGCCGGGGCCGCGGATATTCCGGCAAGACGCCGCAGTACCGGTGATATTTCAGTAAAGAGTCATATCTTTCTGAGACCCGGGGCGGAGCTGGTTATCGATCCCGCGGAGGCAGGCTTTACTCCTGAGGAGGTACGGGAGCTCACGCAGGGTATTATGCGCTGTTTTGATCAGATCAAGCAGAATCAGAATCAGCCAGTAATTGACAACACACCTAACGGAGAACAAAGCGATGAAGAGCGAAGCGAAGAATAAAGGAGCCGTTCTGAAGGATAAAACGGGACATCCGGTGCCGCTGACCGGCATCAGTGTCACTGCCGAAATAAACGATGTGCTTTCCCGGGTTACCATGACCCAGAACTATGAAAACAAGGAAAGAAAAAACATCGAGGCCGTGTATTCCTTTCCGCTGCCTCTGAACGGCATTCTGCTGGAATTCACCGTAACCATTGACGGCAAAACCAAGCACGGCGAGGTGCTGAAGAAGAGCAAGGCCCGGGAAGTTTACGAGGACGCCGTGGAGAAGGGGGACTCCGCCGCCATGCTGGAAAAGATCGACGAGGGCCTTTACAGCATGAGCGTGGGGAACATTCTGGCCGGTCAGAAGATCTCCATCTCCTTTACCTATGCCGAGTTCAATATCTGGAACGGTTCCCTGCTGCGGTTTTATCTTCCTTCGGTGGTGGCTCCGAAATACGGTTCTCCCGAAAAGGCCGGCATTGAAGCTTATCAGGCTCCCGTTACCGCTCTGGAGGCCAAAAACGCCCTGAGCTGTGAGGTAGTTGTTACCGGGGCTTTGCAAAAATTTGATATTTCCTGTCCGACCCACAGCATGGAGCGCTCGGAAGGGGAGAACGGCGCGCATTTTGCGGTCTCCGCCTTTGCCGATCGGGATCTCATTCTGGAGATCCGGAATCCGGCCGAACCGGCTCCTTATGCCTGTCTGGGCCGTGATGGAGAGGGGTACGTGGCTGCCGTGGCCATAACTCCGGATTTCGGCGCCGAGGACAGCAGACTGCCCCGGGATCTGGACATCATTGTGGACTGCTCGGGATCTATGAGCGGTGATTCCATTTCTCAGGCCCGGGTTGCTCTTTCCCGGATTCTGGAGCTGCTCAGAGATACGGATTCCTTCAACATTATCCGGTTCGGGAGCAGGGTGGTTCCTCTGTTCCCGGAGCGGCAGCCCTGCACCAGGGAGAATCTCCGGGAGGCCGGGGATCTTCTGGAAACCATTAATGCGGATCTCGGCGGCACCAATCTGGAAGAAGCCCTGGAAACTGCCTATAAGTCCTCCTCCGGCAACAAGCAGCACGATATTCTCCTGATTACCGACGGCGAGGTTTACGAGAGCAAGAGCTTCTATGAAAAGGCCGAAAAATCCGGCTGCCGGATATTTTCCGTCGGAGTGGGATCCTCCGTGTCCGAAGGGCTTCTCAGGAAGCTTTCCCAGACCACTAAAGGCATGCCGGAATTCGTAACTCCCAATGAGAATATGGCCGAAAGAATCGTGCGGCACTTTCAGAGAATGAATCAGCCGGCCACGGATTCCGAGATCGTCTGGCCGGGCCAGCCGGACTGGGTATTCCCGGAAGAGGCGCCCTGCCTGTTCCACGGCGATACGGCCATCTTTTTTGCCCGCTTCCCGGAGAAGCCTGCCGGCAATATCGAGCTCAGAACTCTCTCCGGGGAGAAGAAGCATTCCTGGCAGGCAGCCATTCCCGCCGCCGCCGATGAAACCCCGTGTTCCGATCTGGCCCGCATGGCGGTAAGACGCCGCATTGCCGGCCGGGATGATGACAAGGCTCAGGATCTGGCCGTGGCGTACCGGCTTATCACCTCGCACACCAATTATATTCTGGTAGAGGAGAATGCCAATGCCGCGGATCTGGATCTCCCGGAGATGCGTCAGGTGCCGCAGATGGCTCCCGCCGGATTCATGGGCATGAGCCGCGCTGCTGCCTGCTTTGCGGTGGCGCCCGAATCCCGGATGATGGGGCTGGCTGCCAGCAGGGCATCGGGCGGCATGATGGGTTTTATGGGGATGATGAATTTGTTTGCCCGGGGGAAGACGGGCGGCGAATCGGTCATGGCCAGCAGGGATCAGACAGAGGATCAGGAGGATGAAGATACGAGCGTCACGGGAGGGCTGGCTCTCCTGGTGCATAATCTCACGGCTCTTAAAGCTCTTGAAAAGGACGGTGTCAAGGATCTCTTCGCCGCAAAAAACATTGCGTCTCTGGAAAAGCAGGGGCTTCCCGGGCAGGCTGTCCTGAAGCTTAAGGAGATACTGAACCTCGGCATCAGCGAGCGTGTGGTCTTTGTGCTGTTCCTGAACAGTCTGGCAGCGAAGTATCCTGGCGCATTCCGGGGCAGCGATATCCTTGTTTATATCAGCCGGTGTTTTGCGAGACTGTCCGAGCGGGAAAAGACTCTTCCCGATCCGGCTCAGGGGTTATTGAAAGAGGTTCTGGATTTGTGATGCGGTTCCGGTAAGCCTCGGCATTTTCTTTTTTTTCCGTCCCGGTTCATCAGGGCGCCCGGTTATCCGGGGGCCCGCCATGAGCCGGGATTGTTTTATCTCCCCCGGGTAAAGCAACGGCAGTGCGGGGACAGGAGAAACGTCTTTTGAGACGGCGCTGAGAGCGGGTATCCCTGAGGAACAATCCGGAGCAAAGCTTCCGGCTCCGGAACTCAGGGCGGCGAAAAAAAATCAGCCCGGGGACGGGCTGACTTTCTGGGGCGGAAGAGGGGCGTAAGGTCAGGCCTCCAGCTTCACCTCAATGGCATGAATGAGGATGTGGATAACCTTGATGTGCACCTCCTGAATGCGGTCGGCGAAACCGAAGTGCGGCACCCGGATTTCCACATCGGCGAGACCGGCCAGCTTGCCGCCGTCCTTGCCGGTGAGGACTACGGTTTTGATGCCCTTCTTTTTGGCGGTTTCCACGGCGGTGATGATGTTTTCGGAATTGCCGCTGGTGGAAATGCCCAGGAATACATCACCTTCCCGGCCGACGCCTTCCAGATAACGGGAAAACACATACTTATAGCCGTAATCATTGGAGACACAGGAAATGTGGCTGGGGTCGGAAATGGCAATGGCTCCGTAGGCCGGACGGTCTTCCCGGTATCTCCCCGTAAGCTCCTCGGCAAAGTGCATGGCGTCGCAGTGGCTGCCGCCGTTGCCGGCTGACAGAACCTTGCCGCCGTTTCTGATGGCATTGGCCATGAGCTCCGCGGCCTTTTCAATGGCGGCGATGCTGCTGTCATCCGCGGTAAATTTCCGAAGCACGTCGAGGGCTTCCTCCAGCTCCTCTCTGATGTTGTAGCTGCCCATATTTGCTTAACTCCCTGAACTGCAAAAAAAGTTAATACCTTTAAAACCCGGGGCGGACGCAAGATCGGTCTCCGGGGCTTTGTTCCCGGCATCCCGAGATCTGCCCCTGTCAGGACTGTCCCGCAGCCTGCGCCTCCAGGGCGTCCTCCCGTTTTTTGGTTTCCTCAAGCTCCTGTCTCTTGGCATCAAGCTTGGCTTGTTTGATTTTACTAATTTTGTCGTCCCGTTCTTTACAGAATTTCACATATCTGTCATAAACATCGGGATTCCCGGGAAATTCCTGAGCCAGAGCGGCTTTGAGAGCCTCCTCGATCATGCCGTCGTCCACCACTGTTTTCACCTTGCCGTCACCCAGCGGGATTTCCTTGGGTGGAATCAGGTACTCTTTTCCGAAGCCGATGCTTTCAATGCCCTTGGCCTGATTCATCTTGTAGAGGTATTTGAGATGGTCTGCCATTTCGAATTCCGCGGGCCTGATAACTTTGGTGCGGATGCTGCTGAAGTCCCGGCGGACTTCTTCCCCGAAGCCGAAGCGGTTTCCGTCGTTAAACAGCGTTTCCTGGCCTCCGGTCATGGCCAGATACACCTCGGAGAGGATCTGGGCATCCAGGAGAGCTCCGTGGGTGGTACGTGAGGATTCATCCACGTTCAGCTTGGCGCAGAGAGCATCCAGACTGATGCGCTGACCGGGATAGAGGGCCCGGGCAACAGCCAGGGTATCGGTGATTTTGCAGATATTCTCGATCTGAATATTCTTGTGCAGGATGTTCAGCTCATGGTTCAGAAAACCCACGTCGAATTTGGCATTGTGGATGATGAGCTCGGATCCGGCCACGAAATCATAGAACTGCTGGTAGATATCCGCGAATTTCGGCTTGTCCTTCAGAAATTCGTCGGAAATATGGTGCACGCTGAAGGCTTCCTCGTCCACCTTGCGTTCCGGATTGATGTAAAGCTGCATGGTTCTTCCGGTGATGCGCCTTTTAATGATCTCCACGCAGCCGATTTCAATAATGCGGTGATCTCCGGGGGTGCCGTCATCGTTTTTGCCGGTGGTTTCAGTATCGAGACACACCTTGCGTTCGCACTGTTCGCGGTAATATGAGCTCATTTGCAAAAACCTCGCTGGGCGCAGCATGAAAAAACAGGGGGAACACGGAAACGGCTGTCCAAATGGCGCTGCCGGAACCTGACGCTTTACGGCTTAAGTGTACTAGAAAACGCTCCGGATTTGAATCAAAGTTTGCGGCGTCTGTTCCGGGAGGATAGGATTCGGGCCCGTATTTATTAAGGAACCTCAGGGAGCCGTCAGGTCTGACAAGGATCCCGGCTCAGGGGAGAATGAACGGAGCATTTCTTAAAATGGTTTACAAAACCAAGAATTTTTGTTACTTTTGTAAACAAGGAGACAAGCTATGGAACCGAATGAAATTTTTGCTCAGCGCTTAAAAAATGCCCGGGTTATGAAAGGGCTGTCAATGGATGATTTGGTTCACAGGATGGATCATATCGTTTCCAAAATGACGGTTTCAAAATATGAAAACTGCCAGCTGTCCCCCAATAGTTCGGTTTTAGTTTCCCTGTCCCGGGCCCTGGATTTGCCGTTTGATTATTTTTTCAGACCTTTTACCTTAGAGGTAAATTCTGTTAAATTTCGTAAAAATAATAAAAAACTCAGCGCAAAACTGGAAAATTCCATAAAGGAAACCATGCTGGACTTGATTGAAAGGTATATTTACATAGAGGAGATTTGCCATGCGGCTGTTAATTTTAAATCTCCGGCAAATGATATTGTTCATAATAATGAAGACGTAAAAAAAGCTGTTCGGCAGGTCAGAGCAGCATGGGATATTGGAAGTGATGGCATTTTAAATGTAATTGAATTGCTTGAAGAACATGGAGTTAAAGTCATGGAATTTGATGCTCCGGGTTCATTTGACGGTTTAAGCTCAGTGGTAAACGGAATTTATCCTGTGGTTATTTTGAATAAGTCATTTTCATCAGAAAGAAAAAGATTTACCGCTTTGCATGAATTGGGACATCTGATTCTTAATTTTGCTTCCGGGATTTCAGAAGGCGATGAGGAAAAGCTTTGCAATTTTTTTGCCAGCGAGATGCTTATTTCCGAGGAGGTCTTCAAGAGGAGGCTTGGAATCACCCGGCATGATATATCGTATCAGGAACTGAAAGAGCTGCAAATCAGGTTCGGTATTTCATGCGAGGCCTTAATGCATAAGGCAAGGCTTTATGATGTAATCAGCGAGCAGCGCTATAAAACTTTCCGTTTTTTAAAAAGCAAAAATGCTGTTTTAAAAACGATGATCGAACGTTCCTTATATCCAGCGGAGGAGAGCTGTCGCTTTGTCAGTCTGGTATATAAGGCCTTAAGCAGTGAATTAATTACTGTGTCCAAGGCTGCCAGCCTGCTTAATCAGAGCACGGAACAGGTAAGAAAGGATCTTACGTTAGTATGATCACAGAAAAAATAATAATAAGTGATGCCAATATTATTTTTGATCTGCTCTCTGCAGATTTGCTGTCATCGTTTTTTTGAGCTTCCCTGCGAGTTTGCTACTACAGATTTTGTTATAGGAGAAATAAAACAGCCGGAACAATCAGAACAAGTAAAAAAGTTTGTCGATGCAAATAGACTGAAGGTAACTGGTTTTTCATATGCTGAATTAATTGAAATAAACTTAATATGCCAAAATAATGATAATAATGCGTCCTTTGCTGATTGTTCGGTATGGTACTATGCAAAGAAAATTAACGGTCGGCTCCTGACAGGGGATGCAAAATTAAGAAGAGCAGCCGAAAAAGATAATGTAAAAGTTTCTGGGGTGTTATACGTTTTTGATAATCTTGTTGCGTATGGAATAATCAGTGAGAAAACCGCGGCCGCAAAACTTGAAAAATTATTTAACGTCAATAACCGTCTTCCCAGAGGTGAAATAGAAAAACGAATTAAAAAATGGCAGAAAACAGTTTAACCTCTGATTCCCTGCCGCCATATTTCATGACTGAGTCCCCTCCCGGATCCTTTGTCCGCAATCAGTGTCATCCTCCCGGATTTGTCTCCTGATCCCTTATTTTCCGCTGTCTTCCGCCATCCTTCGTTATCCTTGTCTCATGCTATCCCCGTGGTGCATTCAGCGCTGTTTTCTGTTAAAATTTTGCTGATTGCGCTGTTATGCCGCGATGTTTTTTTCAGCAGGCAGGACTGTCGTTTTGTAGGGCGTTTCGGAGTTTTGTTTTTTTGCTATGGCCAGGAAATGGAAAAGAGCTTACAACAATTTTGTGAATGACTGCAGGGACTGGTTCAGCCGTCTGGGAGCCCAGCAGAATTCGCTGGTCTCCTCCAAAAAAGGCCGCATCCGGATGATTCTGGCGGGGGTCGGAGCAGCTGGGATTCTTGCTGCCAGCTATTATGCCGCCGGATATTTCAGGATGCAGGATTATGGAATGCGGGCCAAGCTGGCTTATGACGCCAAAAGCTACAAGGATGCTCTGGAAAACTATCAGCTTCTGGCCGATGCCGGAAACAGCGAGGCCATGTTCCGCACTGCTGAAATGTATCTTTCCGGACAGGGCACGGTCAAAAACGCTTCCCGGGGCATTAAATACCTGAGAATGGCCGCCGACAGCGGCAGCATGGAGGCGGCGCTTCGCCTGGGGCTCCTCTATTTCGCGCCGGCCGGAGAATCCCGCACCTGCGTGGAGCACAATTACCGTCTGGCCCGGGAATGGCTGGAGAAGGCAGGAAAGCAGCCGGAGGCTCTTCTGGCTCTGGGCACTATCTACCAGCGGGGGCTGGGCGTCCCCAAGGATGAGCTGCGTTCTCAGAACTATTTTGATGAGTGGGCGCGAACCTACATGATAAAAGCCGAACAGGGGGATCCCGAGGCTCAGTATCAGATGGGGCTTTATTTCACGGACGGCATCCGCCATGCTGCTGATGACGAAAGGGCCATTCACTGGTATGAGCTCAGCGCCAAGCAGGATTATGTCAAGGCTCTGGAAGCGCTGGCCTCCATCTATACTCTGGGCGGCGCCAAAATCAAGCCGGATCCGGCCAAAGCCAAGGCGGTGTTTCAGGATCTCATCAGGATCTATGAGAAAAACGCCCGGAGCGGCGACGTTGACGCTCTCCTGGCTTTGGGCGACATCTATCAGAGCGGCGTGGGCATCCCCAAGGACTACGCCAAATCGGTAGATTACCTCATTCAGGCTATTGAAAAAAACAGCCCGGCGGCCATGCTGACTCTGGCGGATCTTCTGGAGTCCGGTCTCGTGGTGAACCGCGTGGTTTACCAGCGGGAGCGGCTGGAAAAGGAAAGAAATGCCAATGCCGCCCGGATCCGGAAGCAGATGGAGGAGCTGCGCCTGAAGAAGGAGGAGGAAGCCCGGAGAGTCCAGGAGGAGGCTGAAAGAGCCGCCCGGGCCGCGGAAAATCCTGACAGCGCGGAAAACCCTGATGCTCCTCAGAATGCCGAAGGCGCCGCCCCGGACGCTAATCCGGAAGCTATCGCCGAAGGAGCGGTAACCCTCATTCCTGATACTCCCGATCTTCCCGAAACCCCGGCAGATTCTGATGCCAATGCCAGTGCGGATGCTTCGGCGGAGGATACGCTCCTGATCCCGGATGATGAGTTTTCCTCCGCCTGGACGGAGGATCAGGTGTCATATCCCGGCATGCCGGATCCCGCGCAGGTTGATTTTCCGGAATACTACACCGCCGAGAAGCTGAGACAGCTGGCTCATGAAGAAAAGGTCAAGCGGGCGGGCACCGGCGACGTTACCATGATGAAGGAGCTGGCCTTTGATGCTCTTTCGGACTTCGGCTCCGGCGACGGCTCCGAATACGGGGCCAATTACAGCGATGCCATTAACTGGTTCACCCGGGCCTCTCAGGCCGGAGAGGATGCCGAGGCCATGTTCGAGCTGGGACATATCTACCAGACCGCCGAGGATCGCAGCATCCGGAACAACGCGCTGGCTGATGCCTGGTACCAGAAGAGCGCCGATCTCTGCTACACTCCGGCCTATATCGGTCTGGGCAGTCTCTACGGCGCCAAGAATACCGGCATCGAGGATGCCCGGGTATCCCACAGCTGGTATGAGAAGGCTGCCAAGCTCGGCAATCAGGATGCCCAGATGGCGCTGGCTCATGCCTTTGCCGAGGGCGGCCGCGGAGCTCAGCCTGATTTCCGGGAGGCTCTCAAGTGGCTCCTGGTGGTGCGCATCAGTCTGGAGAAGGCCGGTGATACCAAAAGCCGGCAGTATCAGGACATCCTGAAGCTGGAGGACGATTTTGAGTATCATCTGCAGCCGGAGGAGATCACTGAAGCCCGGGCCGCTGCGGACAATATGCACGAAATTTACGGCACCGACTGGTAAGGCTCCGATTGTCAGATGAGCCGTCCGGCGGGACGGGCTTTCAGATCCTGCGAGGGTACCGGGACGGTTGCGACGGCAGGGAGACCCGCGTGAGAGAGATGGCAAACTGGCTGTTTGATGAAGGCAAAGTCGGCCTGACAGCATTCATAACCTTCTTTTGGAGTGTCCTGATGTTCTGTATGTCCATGCCCATTATGGAGGATGCAGTTCAGGTGGAGGGGTTTCCGGAAAGCGCGGAATTTGCCGTAATGGATACCTCCGGCGTCCTCTCCCTGGAATCTCACGATTACTTCAATCAGGCCACCCTGAAGCTTAAGCAGGATACCGGAGCGGAGATCTTTGTGGCCGCTGTTCCCGGAATTTCCGGGGATGCGAAGGGAGCTGTCACTCAGCTGTTCAACGGTCTGGAATCGGACGGCAAGGATCGTAAAAACCGGGTTCTCCTTTTTTTACCACCGATTATCGCCATGTGAGGCTGCACCGCGGATCCGACTTGAAATCCTGCCTTTACACGCATAAAGCCGAAGGAATACTGCATAAATACGCCGTGCCGGACATCAGAAAAGGCCTTTGGAATACTGCGGCCCGGAATACCTGGAATGCGCTGGCCCGCGAGATCTATAGCTGCCATCATGTCCAGCCCCCGCGGCGGTTATGGAAGAAAACGGATCATTTGACGAAAATGCTGTTAAGACCTATGCCCATCCCCGCGTGATAAAGACCAGATCTGAATTCGGCAGCGGAACGGCAATCCTGGGGATTTTTTCCGGGATAGCTATGGGGGCGGGCCTTATGCTGGTGCTTTATTTGGCTTTGTGCGACGGCGCAGGCAGCGATGAGGATCAGGGCTGGAGCGGCCGGGTCAAGGGCGGCAGATCCCGGGGCCGGGGGTGCTTCAGCTGAAGCCCGGGCCATGCGGGTTTTATGTTTTGAGCTGCGGAGCGGGGCAGATCCTGTCCGGAGCGCGTTCAGACGTCTCCTGATCGGTTCAGGGATAATTTTCACATGGAGGCTTAGGCGATGGCAGATTTGTTTTCCGAGGGAAAATCTCCTCGCTCCGGACTCCGCCGGCGTCTTCCCAGAACTCTGTCACATCAATCCGGGCGCCGGGGATATGCTTTTCCGGCTCCAGGCTGAAGAAAAGCAGTCCCGCATATTTCGGTTTCAGGCATTCCCGCCGGCCCCCGGCAATCCCCCTGCTGAGGCACAGCCGGTTAAAATCCGCCTTATCCGCTTCCGCAAACAGGGGACTTTCGGTTTCATGGAGATAGGCTTTGATTAACGTCAGATTCAGATCAGCCATATTTGCCTGATGGCAGATGCGGTCATCAAACGGAATCTGATTGGAAAGAGTCATGAGGTCGTTTAATTCCGGAGCTGAAGGGCGGGCGGTACAGCACTGGTCTATGCCGGTTATTTTCCGGATCCAGTAAACGGATTATCCCGAATAAGCAGCCTTTCCCTTTTCGGCAGCAAAGGCAGGGGGAAGAACGGCAGGACTTCGATACGGACGATTATCCCGCCGGGATACCAGACAACAAGCAGCCTGGTATGATCATCGTATCCGCCGGAGCCACAACAGGAAGATAATCAGGCTCGATGAGCTTGCATTTGCGAAGCACATCCTGCCGGATCCCTGCCGGATCTCAGCGATCTCCGCCGGACTCAGTCCTTTCGGGGGAAATTTCGGTCTGCCGTTATCATCCGCGACACCGATAACAATATAGCCGCCGCCCCGGTTCAGGAGGGTGATTCCTCCGGGATTACCCGGCTCTCTTTCTCCCGGATTTCTTCCGGAGTTTCCCTGTTTTCTTCCGGCGCTGTTATTTCCTTTTCGGCGGTCAGCTTTTTAACGAGAGCCTCCCGCACCAGCTTTTCATTCTGCCAGAGCCGGTTTATGTAGTTATCCAGATCATCCAGGATCTCAAAATTCACGTTATTCACGGACTTCTCCAGAAGCTCCCGGTATCTTTCCTTTTTCTTCACCTGAAAATATCCGGCGGTAACCAGACTCATGAAGCAGGTCTTCACATACTCGCTGGCGGCGCCGTTCCAGCCGGAGAGCCGGGCGAGCTTTTCCCGGGTCAGTCTGGCGATGTCGGTTTTTTCATGAGCGAGGTCTATGCCGGTGTAGCTTTTGATGACGCCCACGCTCATGGCGTTTATGCTGTCCAGCTGCTCATGAAGCCGGCTGTAGACCCGGGAGAGCTCCTGATAGTAGAAGTCCGAGGCTTTGTCCCGGATAGCCCGGTGCATTTCCTCGCTGTATACCCGGAATACTCCCAGAGTTCCGGCCTCCGTCTCGAAGACCTCCATGGTGCGCTTTTTGGCGATTTTAAGGGAAAGCTGGAGCTCCTCCCGGGTTTTGGCGCAGAGATGGGACAGGAGATTGTCCCGGAGGTTCAGACACATTTCCTGAAAAAGCTCCTCCCGGCCCCGGACGGCTGTCACTGTCCCGTTCCGGAGCTTCTGGCTCACCGCCTCCACCGGAACCGCCGGGGCGTCCGGGTACAGGCGGCGGAGGTTCTTCAGGGCGGCTTCCTTTTCCTGATCCCGGCAGAGCCCCCAGCGGGTCAGGGCGAAGATCAGCCGCACTCCCTTCCGGCGGAGCTCGTCCAGCACCTTTTTCTGCTCGCAGGAATCCGGCTGGCCCTTCCGGGCGTCGCAGCAGTAGATTACGGTATGAAACCAGTCTCCGATATCCTGACTCTGGTCGCAGGAGCGGAGAGCGGCGTACAGATCCTCCTTCCAGTCGTCTATGAAAGAGGATTCCAGTCCCCAGCTGTCGAATACGGAAACCTGAATATCATTCCACATAAAGGGCGGGTGCCGGTGCAGGCCTCGTTCGGTAACCGGCCGTCCCACCTTGGCCACGGCGATATTCTGTCCGTAGAGATAGTTTACCAGAGCGGATTTGCCGGAACCGGTCTTACCCAGAATTAAGACGTTGGTGTTATAGGTGTTCACGTAGTGTCCTCGGAATCGGAGCCGGGAGAGCTTCCGCCGGGGAAAGTCTCCCTGAATGCTCCCGGACAGAGAGCCCGGGAGGCTCTGACAATTATATGGGCAAGCGGCGGCCCCGGGCGGTAAATCGGACTAATGTTTGAAGGGGTACGCAATTTTTTCCGGAAGAGGGCGCGGGAAAGCCGGGGAGAGGGCGGCAGAAGCCGGAGCGAAGCCGGTTTAAAAGCCGCTTTCCATGGAGATCTGCGGCAGCGGGGGATTATTTTTGCGGCCGGCGGAAATTCCGCATTGCGGAAGCGGCTGTTTTTTTGAACAGCAGTAAGCCGTATCTCATTAAATCACATGGTTTTATTACTGTTTTTATATATTTGATGTGCATCAGTTGCAAGAAAATTGAACAAAGGTTTAGTTTTTAGTTGAAATTTGCAATAAAATTGCTATCATTGCTGCGTTTTCCGGAAGAACCGGCTTTTTTCGGAAAGGAACACGGAGTTACCGGGATTACAGATCATTTTTGTGAAAAAATCGTCTTTTTTTTGCTGAAAAAGGTAATATAGGAATTAACAGGAACCAGGCGCCGCGGCCTTTTGACAAAATCGCTCCGGACATTATTCTGCAAAGGCGGCCTGGAAAGATAACGGGGGTTTTAATGACAGTATCTGACAATAATGACAAGGAACAGTTTCCGCTGGAGATTCTTCCGGACATCGAGGCAAATCCGGCGGGGTACCGCCTTCTGGAACGGGTGCCGTTTTCGGATCTCACCGAGGAATCGAATTATCCGGTGGTTCTGGGACCTGAGGCTCCTGATGAAAAGTCTCTGATTATTCTGGATACCGAAACCACCGGTCTGGAGCTGGAGAATTCCCAGATTATCGAGCTCGGCATGGTAAAGGTGAAGTATTCCGTGCACGAGGCCCGAATCACCCGCATTGTTTCCGTCTATGACGAGTTCGAGCAGCCTCCGGAGCCCATTCCGGAGATGATTACCCGAATTACCGGCATTGATAACGCCATGGTGGAGGGGAAGCATTTCAGCGAGGCCCGGGTGATGAAATTCTTTCAGGACAATCCTCTGGTGGTGGCTCATAATGCCACCATGGACCGGGGCTTTACGGAAAAGCGCTTCGGTTCCCTGTTCAGCAATATGAATCTCAGGCTGCCCTGGGCCTGCAGCGTCAACGATGTGGAGTGGCATAAGATCTGTCCGGGCATCGTCTCCCGGAAGCAGGAATATCTTCTGAACAGCCGGGGCTACTTCTACGAGGCGCACCGGGCCATTAATGACTGTCTGGCTCTGCTCTGGCTTCTTCATTCCACTCCCGGGGTCATGGCCTCCCTTCTGGGTAACGCCCGCAGGAAGAATCTGGCTCTCCGGGTGACCGCCGCCGGGAACACCTGGAACTTCCGGAATGCCTTCAGGGAATTCGGCTACCGCTATGTCAGATACCGCAATGTCTGGGAAAAGGTCTGCCAGGATCAGAACGAGGTAAACCGCGAGCTGGAGATGATAAGGACGCAGTTTCTGATTCCGGACAATCAGGTGCAGGTGGCGGTGCTGGATGCCTACACCCGATACCGGGACAAGCTGGGGCTTTAAAGACCGCGGCAGGACGAATGCCTCAGAAACAGGAAAGACAGCAGACAAATACGATTAGACAGAGTAACAGGATTAAGACAAGAATATGACAGACAGCATTATCAGGCAGTTTCCCCTGAACCGGATTTCCGAGATCCGGGAGCATCCGGAGAATTTCCGGCTGGAAATTGCCATTCCCTTTATGGCCTTTGCCTCCGGAAATCAGCGTTTTCCCATCGAGCTCGGTCAGCCCTCGGACAATCCGGATCCCCTGCGCAGCATGGTGATTCTGAGCGCGGACATTCAGAGCCGGGACAACCGGATGTACGCTCTCGGCATGATGCGGGTCATCTATGACCGCTATACCTCAAAGCTGGTGAGTCTGGACCGGATCTGGAGCGGCCTTGAAAATCCCCCGGAAAACGTGCGGGAAAACCAGGATCTCTATACCACTGCCGCCCGGCGTTTTGATGACGAGGATATCCGGGACATGTTCCGAAGCGATGCCCGCACCGGAGGCGTGACTCCCTTTGCGGTATCGCTGCAGCCCTATGCCGAGAGACCGCCATTCGACTGCCGCTTCCCGGAGCTGGGCACTCTGTCCTGGGTGACCGGGGGCCGGGGCTTTCCCTGGGGAGAGCTGGATCCGGATCTCCCGGCGCAGTTTTCCAGTCTGCATATGATGTGCATTAAGAAGCGGGTTTTCTTTAATGAAAAAACGCCCCTGGATCGCTGTCTCGCTCTCCTGTGGTTTATGCATATGGTGCCGGGAGTGCTGGATCGCATGGCTGCGGAGGCCGATTCCGCCGCCAGCATCATTCAGGTGAGAAACTGCTTCAATCAGAAGGACGATCTTAAGCAGCGGCGCTTCCGGTGGAGCTCCGAGGATCGCTGCTGGTGCAAGACCGTTTATAACGAAAGCGAGCTTAATGAGGAACTGGAGGCGGTGCGGGACATTATGATGGATCCTGATGACCGCAATGTCCGGATTATCGAAACCGCCCCCTGGGAGCGTTACAAGAAGAGCTGAGGGCTTTCCGCAAATAACCTGCCTTATCAGCGTTATGCAGCCTAAATCGGAAACTCCTTTTGAGTCATGCCGGCAAGAATGCCCCCTCAGATGAAAGAACATCCGGCGGGGGCATTTTTTACAGCATGCCTGATTCCCGGGCTAATTCCCTGATGCGCGGCATGGGCAAACGAGTATATTTCGCCACAAGGGAGAAGTCCATGCGGTCGCGGATCATGGCCCTGGCCATTTCTTCATTTTCGGCAAGAATCTTTTTTCTCTCCTCATCACGGGCTATGGCACGGCCAATTCGAATACCTTTATTCAGGATAGTCTTAGCCTCGTACTCCAAAATCTTTCCTCTCATGATATGTTCCGCTCCTTCCCGTACATTCTGATACTTCTCTGCAATGAGTGACATTACGTGATTAACCATGGCGCAGATGGCATCTTTTGCTGCCGGTGCAAGACCGTTTATAACGAAGGCGAACTTAATGAGGAACTGGAAGCGGCGCGGGACATTAAGACGGATCCTGATGACTGCAATGTCCGGATTATCAAAACCGCCCCTGGGAGCGTTACAGGAAGCCCTGAGGAGCTTTCCGCAAAAACCTGCCTTACAGCGGAACTTATGCAGCGTAAGACCGGAAACTCTTTTTGAGTCATGCCGGCAAGAAAGCCTCTGTCAGATGAAAGAACATCCGGCGGGGCATTTTTACAGCATGCCTAATTCCCGGGCTAATTCCCTGATGCGCGGCATGGGCAAATGAGTATATTTCGCTACAAGGGAGAAGTCCATGCGGTCGCGGATCATGGCCCTGGCCATTTCTTCATTTTCGGCTTCCTTTTCGGCAAGAATCTTTTTTCTCACTTCGGCACGGCCTTCATCAAAGCCTTCATCAAAGCCTTCAGCACGGCCTTCATCAAAGCCTTCATCAAAGCCTTCAGCACGGCCTTCATCAAAGCCTTCAGCACGGCCTTCGGCAAAGCCTTCAGCACGGCCTTTGTCAAAACCAATCTGAATACCTTTATTCAGGATAGTCTTAGCCTCGTATTCCAAAATCTTTCCTCTCATGATAAATTCCGCTCCTTCCCGTACATTCTGATACTTCTCTGCAATGAGTGACATTACATGATTAATCATGGCGCAGATGGCGCTCTTTGCGAATTCGCTGATTGCTCCGGCCTTCTGCAGTTCATCAACTCTGGTTCGAATCAGACGATGATGAAGCCTGACCGCCACGGCATTATTCAGGTGAGAAAGAGCTACCGCCAGAAGGACAATCTCAGGCAGGGCGCTTCCGGCGGAGCACCAAGGAACGCTCATGGCGCAAGATCGTTTATAACGAAAGCGAGCTTAATAAGAACCCGGAGGCGGCCCGGGATATTATGACGGATCCTGATGACCGCAATATCCGGGTTATCAACCCCCCCTGTGAGCGTACAGGAAGCCCTGAGGAGCTTTCCGCAAAAACCTGCCTTACAGCGGAACTTATGCAGCCTAAATCGGAAACTCCTTTTGAGTCATGCCGGCAAGAATGCCCCTGTCAGATGAAAGAACATCCGGCGGGGCATTTTTACAGCATGCCTAATTCCCGGGCTAATTCCCTGATGCGCGGCATGGGCAAATGAGTATATTTCTCCACAAGGGATAAGTCCATGCGGTCGCGGATCATCTCCCTGACCTCTTCTTCTTTTTCAGCAAGAGCCTTTTTTCTCTCTTCGTCACGGCCTTCAGCACGGGCTCTTTCAAGACCAATCTGAATACCTTTATTCAGGATAGTCTTAGCCTCGTACTCCAAAATCTTTCCTCTCATGATATGTTCCGCTCCTTCCCGTACATTCTGATACTTCTCTGCAATGAGTGACATTACGTGATTAACCATGGCGCAGATGGCATCTTTTGCTGCCGGCGCAAGACCGTTTATAACGAAGGCGAACTTAATGAGGAACTGGAAGCGGCGCGGGACATTATGACGGATCCTGATGACCGCAATATCCGGGTTATCAAAACCCCCTGTGAGCGTACAGGAAGCACTGAGGAGCTTTCCGCAATTCCGCAAATAACCTGCCTTATCAGCGAACTTATGCAGCCTAAATCGGAAACTCCTTTTGAGTCATGCCGGCAAGAAAGCCCCTGTCAGATGAAAGAACATCCGGCGGGGCATTTTTTACAGCATGCCCAATCCGCTGGCTAATTCCCTGATGCGCGGCATTGGCAAATGAGTATATTTCTCCACAAGGGAGAAGTCCATGCGGTCGCGGATCATGTTCTTGGCCTCTTCTTCTTTTTCAGCAAGAGCCTTTTTTCTCTCTTCGTCACGGCCTTCATCAAAGCCTTCAGCACGGCCTTCATCAAAGCCTTCAGCACGGCCTTCAGTACGGCCTTTGTCAAAACCAATCTGAATACCTTTATTCAGGATAGTCTTAGCCTCGTACTCCAAAATCTTTCCTCTCATGATATGTTCCACTCCTTCCCGTACATTCTGATACTTCTCTGCAATGAGTGACATTACGTGATTAACCATGGCGCAGATGGCACTCTTCGTGAATTCACTGATTTCTCCGGCCTGCTGCAATTCATCAAGCCTGGTTCGAATCAGACGGTATTCCTCCTTGAGCGTTTCAAGCTTTGTCTCGTCCGCAGCGCAGTCCGGAAGCTCCTTCTCGTGGCTGAATATGTAGAAGGGCAGGAAGAATATCAGTTTCTTGTCAAAAATATCCGCTAAGCTGTACTGCTGTACCTTGACTATGGGTACAGTGTAGCCTGTTTCGCCGCCGGGAGTCACCACCCGGATGTTCATTGTGTCTGGCGAAGACTGAGTGTGGCGCAGGGCGAGTACCGCCGAATGGGGGAAGGACACGGTAAGGGTGCAGTCCGTCATCTCTCCTTCATCCAGGGCAATCTGGGCATCATATTCAAACATGCGAAGAAGTATAGAGCCATCCATATTTGACTCGCATTCCAGATGATACCGTTTCTTCGCGCCATCGGAACAGACGATGACGAAGCTTGAGTCAGTGATACGCTTCTCTTCGCTGCTCCCGTCCTGAGCCAGAAAATGCTCGTTAATACCTAAGATGATTTTCTCTTTGCCTGTGTAGGTTTCGCCGAATGCCTCGTTTACCACCGGGATGATGAGTTCCGTGCAGTCGTTGAGCATAGTGCGGAACGAATCATCGTAGGCAGTTGGGCTGGGTTTCTGGTAGGTCAAGTTACATCCCCTTCCTCTTGATAATCCCGTTTTATCATAAATCAACATCGCTCTGTGACAGAAGAAAGGCTGATCCTCTGTAACAATCTGCAAGATCCAGCGGTTTTAAACGTTTTTCTTGCGGGGTTACGATATCATCCTATGCCCAAACCTGCCGTTTTTATCCTGCAGGGAGAGTTTTCGTTTTGTCTTTCATATCTGTATTCAGTGTTTCTGTTTTGGATGTATTATACAGTATAGTTTATCAAGTGTCAATAGTCAGATAAACCACCTCCTGTAACAGAGCCGTTGTCATAAAAAGGCACGGCAGGCAACGGCTATGGGTATCCGTCGGTCATGCCAGTCCTTGCCGACCGGATAACAGAAGATTGTTTGTTCCCGCATTTCAGAGCTTCACAGCCTGTGACGAAAATCCGGAAAACAGCAGGTACCAATCTTAAAACTCAAAAACCCCGCCTCCGGAAAGCCGTTTTCGGAGGCGGGGCTTTGTTTCATCCCGGAGCCGGAACTCCGGAAATGCCGTGAGCTATTTCCCGGCGCGGGGACTCTCAGCGCATTACCTTAATTTTCCGGGCAATGCAGGCATCAATTTCGGACAGCATTTCGTTTCCGGTGCTGATGATATCTTCCTCAGGCAGGGACAGGATTCTGCCGAACTTGCGATCTTTGCAGTTTTCGGTCAGGGTGACGCCGTTTGTCTTCACCACAGTTACAGCGATGTCGTAGTTGTACCCGAATTTGATATTGGCAGAATCAATAACATCCGCCCAAAACTCTCCGATGGTTAGAATTTTGGCAGTGGATTTGAGCATGCTGGCGGTGGAGCTGTCATTCTGGCTCTGCTCGTAAAATATGTCATCTCTGAGAAAGGACACCCACATTTTTTTCACGGAAACATCAACAGAGGCAATATTGTCAGGCACCTGATCCCCAAAGGCCCGGGCGACATCGTTTGCCAGAACCTCGGGAACAGTGGTGTTCATGATGAGATTATTCAGGCTCCTTTCAAAATTAGCGCTGAGAAAGCCGATGGTGATAAGCCGTCTTTCCGGGGTGTCCGGATAATACGAGGCAATCCAGTGCGCGGTGCCGTCGCCTATGCCTCCCTCCTCCACAAAGGGCCGTTTGTCGGTTACATGGATCTTGTCGCTTGCAGACGCGGCGGGCTGGCTGACATTCATGGTGTACAGTTTAGAAGGGATCAGTCTCCCGGAGCTGTCATGGGTATCGGCGCAGCCGTTCAGGGCGGAACACAGCAAAACCAGCGCTGCCGGAAGTATTCTGGGCATGGTCATTTTCATCAGTTACGCTCCTCTGCTACACGGTCGCTTTCCAGAACCAGTTTCTTGCCGTCCTCCTCGGGAAGGATGGAAAACGTGGCGTTGAAGTAGTTGTATTCCACAAACTTATTCTTGTTTTCTTCGGTCTTGACCCGGAAAAACAGCGATTGCTTGTTCCCGCCGGTAAGAACCGCATTGGCAAGCTGAAACTCGCTGGCCATCAGACTGTGGCTGCCAACGGGAAGAGTCGTGTAGTAAAAATCGCCGCTTCCCAGCCTCGCCGCCTTTTGATTGTCGATATAAAGATCAACCGATTTATATGAGCCTAAAAGGTGCGATTCGCGAATAATGTACAAACCTCCCTGACCGGCAGCCGGCGCCGGAAAGCTCCGGGCATGCTCCGTATCAGCGTCATCCATGCGGCTGACGCATCCGGCAGTCATCATAAGAGCGCAGATTATCAAAGCGCATTTTCTGATCATTCGTTCTGTCCTCACATTGCTAATTGAACATCCGGGCATTTTTGCCGCCTGCCGATTCAGGCAAAAGACAAGCCTCCGCCATTCTGACAGGGCGGCCGGGCCGGCGCGGAACTCCTGAGGCAAAGTATAGTCCGTCTTTGAGTTCGTAACCGGGGATGCGGTCACAGAATGGTTAATCGCAGGGCTTCCGGGTTTTCCCGGTCTTCTCCCCGTTTGTTTGCGCATTTCCCAAAAAAAGAACCCCGCAAGCTGCGGGGTTTTCTGCTGAGCCGCAGCTATGCCGCGGCGGCGGGGAACCGGATCAGAGATGCTTGACGCGTCTCTGCACCTCCTTCTGCTTGCCCTCGTTGAACGGACGGGAATCAGGAGCGCCCAGGTAGCCGCAGACTCTTCTTATTACCGAAGACTTCCCCGGATCCTTGTTGCCGCACTTAGGACATTCAAAGCCCTTGCTGGTGCAGGAGAATTCGCCCTTGAAGCCGCAGATGTAGCACTCGTCGATAGGAGTGTTGGTGCCGAAGTAGGGGATCTTGTCATAGGTGTAATCCCAGACATCCTCAATGCCCTCGGTGTTGCTGCGCATGTTGGGGAACTCCGCATAGCAGATAAAGCCGCCGGAAGCCAGATCCGGATAACCTCTCTCGAAATCGATCTTGGCGTAGGGATCCACTTTTCTGTTAACGTCCAGATGGAAGCTGTTGGTGTAGTAGCCCTTGTCAGTGACTCCCGGAATGGAACCGAACTCTGCGGAATCCAGCTTGCAGAAGCGGTTGCAGAGGTTTTCCGCCGGGGTGCTGTAGAGACTGAAGCCGTAGCCGGTTTCCTTCTTCCAGCGGTCGCAGGCTTCCCGGAGGTGTCTCACAATGGCCAGTCCCTTTTCCCGCAGGGTTTCGTCATCAAAGATATGCTTCTCGGTGCCGTAGAGGGCGTTGATGGTCTCGTGAATGCCGATGTAGCCCAGGGAAATGGAAGCCCGGCCGTTCTTGAAGATGCCGCTGATGGGATCATCGGCCTTGAGACGCACGCCGCAGGCTCCTTCCATATAGAGGATCGGCGCTACCTTGGCCTTGACGTTGTCCAGCCGGTGGATTCTTTCCATAAGAGCCCGATAGCAGAGATCCAGCCTCTGATCCAGAATTTCGTAGAACTTCTTCTCATCATGGTTGGCTTCAATGCCGATCCGGGGCAGGTTCAGGCTGACCACGCCCAGATTGTTCCGGCCGTCGTGCTCCAGCTCGCCCTCGGCATTGCAGTAAGGGGCGAGGAAGCTGCGGCAGCCCATGGGAGCCTTGAAGGAGCCGGTAACCCGAATTACCTGCTCGTAGTTCAGGATATCCGGATACATTCTCTTGCTGGAGCATTCCAGGGCGATCTGCTTGATGTCATAGTTGGGATCTTCGGGACGGAAGTTCACGCCGTCCTTGATGGCAAACACCAGCTTGGGGAATACGGCGGTCTTTTTGTTCCGGCCTAATCCGGCAATGCGGTTTTTCAGAATGGAGGTCTGAATAAGCCGGGATTCCCAGGAGGTGCCCAGACCGAAGCCCAGAGTCACGAAGGGAGTCTGGCCGTTGGCGGTATGCAGGGTGTTGATCTCGTATTCCAGAGACTGGAAGGCGTCATAGCAGTCCTTCTCGGTGCGGGAGCGGGCATAGCTTTCAGCCTCAGGCACCCGCCACTCCCGGGCGATTTCCAGATTCTTTTCATAGCTCTTGGTAACGTACGGAGCCAGCACCTCGTCAATGCGGTTAATGGTGGTGCCGCCGTAGATATGGCTGGCCACCTGGGCGATGATCTGGGCGGTAACGGCCGTGGCGGTGAGAATGGAATGCGGGGTTTCAATCTCGGCATTGCCCATCTTGAAGCCGTTGGTCAGCATCTCCTTGAGATCAATGAGCATGCAGTTGAACATGGGGAACAGGGGAGAGTAGTCCAGATCATGGAAATGGATCTCGCCCTTTTCATGAGCCTCCACAATGTCCTGGGGCAGCATATGGGTCTTGGCGTAGTGCTTGGCCACGATGCCGGCTAAAAGATCCCGCTGGGTGGGGATGACGCGGCTGTCCTTGTTGGCGTTTTCGTTCAGGATGTCCGGATTGTTCTGCTCAATGAGGCTTTCGATGTCCTGAATGAGCTTGCTGTGCTTCTCGCGGATGCGATCCCGGTCATGACGGTATTCGATGTAGGCCCGGGCCACCTGCTTGTAGCGGGTGTCCATAAGATGATTTTCCACCATGGTCTGCACTTCGGCGATATCCACCGAGGTCATGCCCTTGATTTTGCTGAAGATGAACTTTTCCACCTCGACGCAGAGAGCCAGGTCTCTGAGACCGCAGGCATCACATGCCTTGGATACGGCTTTAACAATGCGATTGCCATCGTAGGGAACCTTGCTGCCGTCCCTTTTGATGATCACGATCTGGGATGCTTCCACAATCAAACTCCGTTTTACTGCTTTTAGTTATGATGTCTTTGCCGCCGGAGATGGCTCCGCAACGGGGCGCCGCCGGCCGGAACGCTGCCGTTCTCTCCGGAAATTCCGGACTGAACGGATGATGTTTTCGGGGAGGCTCGTGAGGGGCCCCCTTAAGTGAGAACAAATTTAACTACAAAAAAACGAACTCGTAAATAGGGAAAAAACTTTATTTAAAATTGTTGAATTAATTGATCCAGATCAATGAATTTTTTAAAACACAACATGGAGTATTGTGGAATAATGCTCAAAATGACTTTTGCACAAAAGAAAAAACAATCACCATATACAGTGCCAATTTGGGAAAACAGCCTGAAAAAACCACTATATCTAGTAGTAGCAAAAATACTATCAACAGATGAAAAATGATACGTATCCCTATTTGTTTTTGACTGTGAAAAAAGTCATGGGCGGCAGGATCTTTGAATTCCGGATTCCGCCGGCTTTTTTGAAATTTTTATAGCGATAACTTCAGTAATCAGAGGGCCGGTATACGGATCATTCCCGGGATCCCTCTTGTTGTGGATTAGTGTTGGGGAAAAGTTTTTAGGCGGTTTCCCCCGCCCGGAAAAATTTTTTCAAATTGAAGCCTGGGCCTCATGTGATCTCCGGCAGAAAACCGGCATTAAGAAGTCAGCCGGAAGAAAAAGCCGCTCATTTTTCAGGGCGGCGCGGTTTTTTCAGGACTCCGGAGAGCCGGATGCCGTTTCCGGAGGAGGCTTGACTTCCTCTGGCCGGTCTCTGCTCCGGCGTGGCTTCGGGCCGGGTTCTGACATATAATAGCTCCCCGAACCTGCCGGGAATGCGCCGGCATGAAAACCGGCGGAGGCTGGGGGAGGACATGATAACAATGAAGAAGCATATTGCCGCCCGGGAAGGCTTTTTTAAGGAGTACCGCTTCCGGATCCTTCTGGGAGCGGCGCTGTGTTCCGGGATCCTGGCCGGAATCGCCGCCGCCCGCGGCGAGGTCTCCGGGCCGGCGGCGGCTGTTCCGGCTCTCCCGGTTCCCGCAGGGAGCCAGGAGGTTCCGGTAAGATATCTGGGGGAATACCATGCCGGTGATTACCCCTTTGCCTCCCTGAAAAAGGCCGAGGCGGCCGCGGGCAGAAAATTCAGCCGGAGCTGCTCCCGGGCCCGGGATTACTCTACCGAAGGATATCTCTGCCGGAATCCCCGCCTGCTCTTTCTGGAGGAAGAGCTTCTGAGGCTTAAGGGGCAGAATCCGGACACCGAGGCCTACCTTAACGGCGGGCTGCTTTTTCGGGAGGAGTTTGCCTCCTGCATGAACGAGGAGTATCCCGCTCGCTGCATCGAGTACGCCGTGCTCCGGGAATACTCCCTCTGGCAGACCCGGCTCCGTCAGGTTTCCTTTCAGGACGTGACGTACGAATGCTCCGGAGGGACCGGTCTTCTGGTGCGCTACTACGATTCCGAAATGCCCGCCGCCCGGGTGTGCTTCAGCGAGGATCGGGAGTGTCTTAAGGGGCCGGGCAGCCTGCTTTATCTGTTTCCGGGAAACCGCGGGAGATTCTTTTCTGACGGAAGCTCCCGGGGCTCTGACTCCGGTGATCCGGAAAGACTCTATCCGGTAAGAAACGGTGCCCGCTACGAGAGATCCCACGGCGTGGCCCTTCATTGCCTTGCCGTCGCTCCCGGGAAAGCCGGGAATCCGGATGAGAACGCCGCCGAATAAAGGAAACGGCAGAGACTGCGGCGCGTCCGGGCGCAAAAAAGCCTTTCCGCTGCCGGAAAGGCTCTCAACTGTGCATAACTGAGACCGCAGTCAGCCGGGGTTATTTTTCGGAAACCCGGACGCCGTCCTCTGTTCCCACAATGAGCACATCCGCGCCCCGGCGGGAGAATATCCCCACGGTAACCACTCCGGGAATGGCGTTGATTGCCTGCTCCAGTTCCCCGGGATTGGTGATGCTGAGATCATGCACATCCAGAATCTGGTTCCCGTTGTCAGTCACGCAGTCCCGGCGCCAGACCGGATTTCCGCCCAGCTTTCGGAGCTCCCGGGCCACGTACTCCCGGGCCATGGGGATAACCTCCACCGGCAGCGGAAAACGTCCCAGCACGTCCACAGTCTTGCTGTCGTCCACAATGCAGACGAATTTTCTGGCTACCGCGGCGACGATCTTTTCCCGGGTGAGGGCCGCGCCGCCGCCCTTGATCATTTCAAGCCGGGGATTAACTTCATCGGCGCCGTCCACGTAGATGTCAAAGTGATCCACCTCGTTAAGATCCAGCACCGGAATGCCCAATTTCATGAGCTTTTCGGTAGAAGTCCGGGAGCTGGAAACCGCGCCGCGGATCCGCTCCCTGATTTCCTGAAGTCCTTCGATGAAATAGTTGACAGTGGAACCCGTGCCCACTCCGAGCACCGCATTATCCTCTACATATTTCAGAGCTTCTCTGGCTGCATTCTGTTTTCTGGTATTCTGGCTCATGGCAAATTATCCGCTGGTTCTGATCTGTGAACATGCGCATTATACGCCGGTGATTTAAATTGACAATACACAGTTTTGATTTCAGATCCGTGACAGGCATCAAAGTCTTACATGGCGCCGGGAACATTTTCCGGGCTGTTTCTGCTGCTCATGAAAAGAAAGAGAAGGACTCGCCGGCCTGCCGCTAAGAGCCGGTCTGAAAGGAGACCGGCCGGTGCCTGGCGGCGATGAATTTCCGGGCCGTAAAAAATGAGGGCGTAAAAAAAGCCGGCGAAACCGGCTTTTTAACTGAGACGCGATGTCAGCGGGACTCCTGGAGTTACTGCAGGGGCGGCTGTCTCACATTCTTTTCAAAAATGATGTCCCGGGTGGGGGTAATGATTTCCGGAAGAGGCACATCCCAGATTTCGGTGGGAAGGGCTTCCACTTCCTGAATGTCCAGAGCCAGACCTACCGGATAGGGGCCTTTGCCGGTCTGGTTGTAGATCTGCAGGGTGCGGTCGTAGTAGCCGCCGCCCATGCCAAGACGGTTGCCATGGGAATCGTAAGCTACCAGCGGGGTGCACATGATGTCGATGCGGTTCAGCGGGATAACGTTTCTGACATCAAGCTCCGGCTCCGGGATACCGTATTTGTTGTTAACCATGATGGTGTTTTTATCATAGTTAAGGAACAGAAGATGTCCTTTGCAAAACGGATGCAAAACCGGCAGGGCTACCCGGATGTTGTTATTGAGACACCAGTTAATGACTCCGGCAGTGTCAACCTCGCCGTCAACGCTCATGTAGAGGGCCACGCAGGACGCTTTGTTAATACGTTCGTGATGCATGAAACGATCTACCAGCTGAGCCGAATAATGGGCATGCTGTTCGACACTTATGGTTTTGCGGAGATCGCGAATTTTCTGACGCAGAAGAGGACGGGATGTAGGCATATTTTTACAGCTTCAAGTTACAGGTATTAAAAAAGGCAGGAGGATCCTGCCTTTCAATTTAAATCAATCACACCAGACTCCCAAACAATGCTAAGGTCTGAAACCTTGAACCCGGAAGTTCAAAGCGGGCGACGCTGAAGCGCACTTAGGCTTCCTGACTCGGTGATCCTGTTACGGAGCCGCAGGCCTGCACACCATGCACCTTTAATCCCCCTAATCTGTTTGTATCGGCTCAGGGACATAACCAAATACAATGCCTAAAAGCGGCGATTGAAGAGAAATCCGCTTCAGTCACCCTCAAGGAGCTCCATCAGCTTCTTTACTCTTACACTCAGTGTATCGCTGATGCCTTTCAATTGCAATGACTTTTGGTTCAATTCGTGACAGAAGTCCAAAGATGCCAGCAGGGCTATTTTTTCCATGGAGAGGCCCGGAGCCACTTTTCTGAGTTCCAGGATCTTGTCATTCACCATGTTCTGAGCCCGGATCATGGCAGCGGCTTCGCCCTTGCGGCAGGTTATGCGCATGGTCTGCCCGGAAAGGGTGAGGTTAACCTGTTCGGTGACCAGGGGCTTGATTTCATCGGCATTGGCGTTATCCGGGGCGGGGCTGGCATAGTCGGTCATGGCATTCTCCTTGTTGCGGCGTCCTTTATGGCATCACAGCTGCACGAGGGCGTTCCGAGCTTCATTTTAACCCCTTTTTGCAGAAAATCATGAGGGGAATATCACGGGAGAGGGTTTTCGGCCAGTTACCTGACCCTGACGGCGAAGAAAATCGCAAAAAACTCTGAGAAAGGAGCGCTGCGGGACTGAACTCCGGGAGCCGCAAATGCCAGACCTCTGAAAAAACGCAGGGAATGCAGGACACGGCATGAAGCAGCCCCTCTCCCACGGCAGGGCCGGAGAGAGGGGGAAGAGGGAAGAAAAAAGGAAAGCCGCGGGAATTATGCTGCCGGAGGTTCGCTGCTCCCGTCCCCGGCGGCCGGGGCAGCGGGCTCGGCGGCGGTGTTTTCCGCCGGTTCCGGAGCGGCGGCTGCGGCTGTGTCAGCTTCCGCATCCGGCCTGGGGGCGCCGCACTCGGTGCAGTACCTCCCCTGATTAAGCTCCCCGCAGGAACAGAGCCATATCACCCGGCTCCGGGCATTGCCGCATTCGGAGCAGAACTTCCCGCTGTTCATGGTGCCGCAGCCGCATTTCCAGATTACCCGGAGAGTCCCCTTGTCGATAGCTTCCTTGGAAAGGCGGATTTTATGCCGGGGTTCTGCCGCCATTGCCGCTGCCCTCTGCTGCTCGGCCAGGGAGAAAAGCATCATGGTTTCGCCGGTGCCGAATCCCATAAGCCCGTGCCCCAGCATATAGCCGGCATTGTACATGGATGCCCCCAGGGGCGGGATATAGCCATAGCCGCCTGCCGGGATAAAAAATCCCCCGAATCCGCCGTATCCGGCACCGTCGCCCGTATCGCTCATATCCGCCTCCTGATTGCGAAGTTCTTCCGGCAGGACTGCCGGGATTTCAGGAATCCCGAAATGCTGCCGGGACTCCCTTGTCATCTGTGATCTCGTCACATATCTGATCATACTTTAATTTGGGGCTTTTGACGGGACGGACTTTCAAGTTCATGACGGATGCTTATGGTTAATGCCGCAAAATTTGAACTCCGCCACAGGGAAATGCTGTCCGGACGTGCCGTTTTCGTACCGGAGCGGGGCGCGGCCCCGCTCCGGTTTCCCGCCGGAAACCGGAAAACCAAGAAACCTTTGCAACTGTCCCCGGGTGCGGTTATAATCCGCATGTTTTCGCTGCGAAGCGAAACCCTAAGTTCAAAGAATATCTCTCCGGTCGTTTATTCTGAATCCGCCCATGTCCGGGCGAGCTCTGCGTTTTTGCCGGAGCCGTCATGCGGGAAGCTCTGATGTCAGGGCCAGTTTGATTGTCATTTGATTTTTTTCCTTCAGTGATTTTGCATGCGCTTGCCGTGAGGCAATGCCCGTCAGGTTTGTTTAATATCATGCCCCCGATCAAATATTTGCAAGGAATGTCACATTAAATTCAAGGGCAAGAGGTTGACAAATTTGTCAAATTATGTATTTGACATGCGTTTTGCTCGTTTTTTGATATTTTAA
>DFFT01000067.1:0-11266 GCA_002372325.1 Succinivibrionaceae bacterium UBA3769
TGGTGCCGCTGGCATAGTCGCCGGCTGATTCCGGGGTGAAGGCGCCGATAAAGACGGAACCGGCATTCCGGATCTTCGGCAGGAGAGCCCGGGGATCTCTGGTCTCGATAATGAGGTGCTCCGGCGCATAAAGACAGGCGATTTCGCAGGCCTCGTCCAGATCCCGGCAGACAATGGCGGTGCTCTTTTCCAGCGCCTTTTCGGCGATATTCTCCCGGGAAAGCTCCTTTACCTGCTTCTCTACCTCGGCCAGCACTTCATTGCCGTAGTTGGGATTGGTGGAAAGCAGCACTACCTGGGAATCCGGCCCGTGCTCGGCCTGAGACAGCAGGTCGGCAGCGGCGAAGGCGGGATCGGCGCTTTCGTCAGCGATAACCATTACCTCCGATGGGCCGGCCGGCATGTCGATGGCGGCGCCGCGGAAATCTGCGGATACCTGCTTCTTGGCTTCGGTAACAAAGGAGTTGCCCGGTCCGAAGATCTTGTTAACCTTGGGCACGGTCTCGGTGCCGTAGGCCATGGCGGCAACAGCCTGAGCTCCGCCGATGGTGTAGATGTCCCGGATGCCGCAGAGGTTTGCCGCATAAATAATGGCATCTGATACCGGGGGAGGCGAGCACAGGATAATGTGTTCGGCTCCGGCGATGCGGGCCGGCACGCCCAGCATGAGGACAGTGCTGACCAGAGGCGCCGAACCGCCCGGAACATAAAGTCCCACGGGATCAATGGCATGGGTATGAAGCTCGCAGGTAACTCCGGGACGGGTTTCCACCGCTACCGGAGCCGGCTTCTGAGCCTCGTGGAACTTCCAGAGATTGTCAAAGGACATCCTGAGGGCATCTCTGAGCTTCTCCGGCACTCTGGCCACGGCGGCGTCGATCTCGGCATCCGTAAGCTTCAGATGATCCCCGTTAAAGCGGTCAAACTTTGCGGAATATTCCCGGAGAGCCTGATCTCCGCTGTTTCTGATATTGGCGATAATGTCGGCTACCAGGCGGGCCTTTTCTCCGTTGTCTGAGGTGGCGGGCCGCGCCAGGGTGTCATTTCTTTCCTGTTCGGAAAGCTCTGACCAGTTAACGATCTTCATACTGCTTCACCTTATCCGATTATTTCAGCATCTTTTCAATAGGAAGCACCAGAATGGAACTGGCGCCAAGAGCCTTAAGCTTTTCCATGGTTTCCCAGAAGAGGGTTTCGGTGGATACCACATGCATGGCCACATGATCCGGGTTGCCCTCCAGGGTGAGGAGGGTAGGGGATTCAGCGCCGGGCAGCAAAGCGGTGATTTCCTCCACCTTATCCTTTGGAGCGTGCAGCATAATGTACTTGGAGCCATGAGCCTGCATCATGCCGTCGATGCGGTTAACCAGAGTGTCGGCGATAAGCTGCTTTTCCGGGAAGAGCTCCTGATCCCGCTGAATGAGCACTGCCTTGGACTTGTAAACCACCTGCACCTCCTTGAGGCCGTTGGCATCCAAAGTGGCTCCGGAGCTTACCAGATCGCAGATGGCATCGGCGAGGCCGGCACGGGGCGCCACCTCCACGGAACCGGTGAGATGCACCACCTTGAAGTTTACTCCCATCTTGTCCAGATAACGCTTGGTGAGGTTGGGATAGGTGGTGGCGATCTTAAGACCCTCCAGGCTTTCCACGCCCTTCCATTCCTGCTCCACCGGGATGGCAAGAGAAAGACGGCAGCCGCCGAAATCCAGCTGGCGCACCAGAGTGTAGTCGGTAGGAAGACCGTCCTGCTGGCGTTCAATGGTGGTTTCCTCCAGCACGTCCTGACCCACAATGCCCCAGTCCACCACGTGATCCATTACCAGTCCGGGAATATCATCATCGCGGACGCGGAGGAGGTCGATATCCATATTCTCCACATGGGAGATCAGACGATCCTCGCGGCTGTTGATCTTAAGACCGCAGCTCCGGAAAAGATCGGTGGTATCGATGCTCAGTCTGCCTTTCTTCTGCATGGCGATGCGAAATTTCTTGGTAGCGCTCATATTGTTTTACTGTCCTCGTAAATGAAAAAACCCCTGGAAGCTTTTTTCTCCTCCAAGGGCCTCAGAATCGTCTGTGCGGCAACTCGCTGGAAGAGCTTAAATCTTCCAGAACTCATCCTCCTGAAAGATTATTTCGGGTGATGATGGTGATGATGAAGTGCTGGTGCCAGCGTGTATCCGTTCATCTGTCAATCCTCAGATTGCCGTTGTGTTTTTGAACACTGCGCATTATACACTATTCCCGGAGGATTGTGGCAATTTTTGCAATGGAGGTCACTTATTCGGGGAAAAGGCCGGTTACTCGCTTGCAGCCGGCTTAGAAAGGCGATCCCGGCCCGGGCAAGGCAGACATTTGTTTGCCTGCTTCCGGCTCATTTGCCTGCTCCTGCCTCATGTGATCCTCCCGGAACCGGTTCGGAAAAAATAGCTGAAGAAGCGGGAAAAGCGTTACAATAGCCGTGCATGTGTGAATCATCTCCATGACAGCACAATGCGGCCGGGGGCGTTAATATTTTTGTATTGTTCACGAATTAATTGGAACACTGCGCGATGTTTTGCAAAAGCCGTTTGATTCAGTGTTTTCAGGCATTTAAGCGGATTATAAAGGTGTTCTCGGGCAGTATAAATATGCATTTCGGAGAGATTCCGAGGACGGCAGCGTCTTCAGGATACACCGGAAAACCCGTTGTGCGGAAGATTGTTCTCCCATGCCGCTGAATTCGGGCATTTTCCGGTTTCAGGGGAATTTGTTTAAGCTGCGGCAGGGCTGAAACGCGTGCCGGAAAGTCCTTCGTTTCCTTGATTTGGTTCAAAATCAAACCCCAGCCGCCCGCGCAAATGCATGCAAAAGGTCGATTATCATTATGAGTAATGCTGAAAACACGGGCAATGCTGCAAAAACAAGAAAGGACGGGGTATCCCTGCGCCGGCTGTACATATGGCTTATTGTGATAGCGGTATTGGTTTCCGCGCTCATGATTTTTTCAACAGCGCAGCTTTCCTCGACGTTTAACAATCTCTCGGATGCAGTTGAAAAGCACATGGAGCTCCGGCGGGCCACCGATGATCTCATGAATGCCTCTGATTATCTGACTGAAAACGCGCAGCGCTTTTCCGTTACGGGCGATGTTGCGTACATGGACAATTACTTCCATGAAGCAACATTGGAAAAGCGCCGTGAAAAGGCAATTGAAGTGGTGTCAGGCCATCCCAGCAGCACTGATGCCCTCAAAAGCATGAAAGAAGCTCTCACAGCATCAAGAGAACTGATGCTGCAGGAATATTATGCCATGAAGCTGGTGGTGGATGCTGCCGGAATAACGGATTATCCGAAAATTCTCGATACTGTGGAACTCAGAGATGAAGACCGGAATCTTTCCGGCCCGGAGAAGCGGAGGCTGGCTACAGAAGCGCTTTTCAACCAGACTTATTATGCCAAGAAGGATCAGATACGCGCCAAGATGAAAAAAAGCCTCGCAGAGGTTGAAAAGCTCACTCAGGACACCGAAAACAGCTTGGCGCAGAGTCATATTTTTGAACTGGATGCGGTTCGTTTAGTCATTGTTATTGAAACGGCCTGCATCATTTTGATAATCCTCATGACCTCGTATCTGGGAATCAAACCTATAATCAATGCCGCGGAACGGATCAAGAACGACAGTCCCATTCCGATTTCCGGTTCCAATGAATTCAGATATCTGGCCAGGAACTACAACAAGCTTTACGGGGCCTACCGGAAGAGCGTGGCGCACCTTAACTACAAGGCATCTCACGACGAGCTTACCGGAGCATACAACCGAACCGGTTATGATCTTCTGCTTTCCAGCATCGATCTTCAGACAACCTTTATGCTCCTCATAGACGTTGATAACTTCAAGGGCATTAACGACACTTACGGACACGAAACCGGGGACAGGGCGCTTAAGAAAATCGTCGCGGTTCTCAATAAAAACTTTCGTTCCGACGATTATGTTTGCAGACTCGGCGGGGATGAATTTGCGGTGTTTATGGTTCATGCCGAGGAACATCTTCGCGAGCTGGTAGCGTCTAAGGCCGGTCAGATAAACCAGCAGCTTGCAGATACTTCTGACGGTCTCCCCGCAACCTCGGTAAGCATCGGAATAATCCATGGCACTCAGGTAAATGACAGGGCTGATTTGTACAAATGCGCCGATGAGTCCCTTTACGCCATAAAGCGAGACGGTAAAAACGGCTGCGCCTTCTATGAAGAGAAAGCATGATTGCGGTGAGGATTGCAGCGGAATGATGGCAGGAGCAATGACTGAGGGGGATTGTACGGGGTGTATTCCCGGCAGGAGACAGAATGAAGAAGCCGTTCCGCCTGTTATCCGGAACGGCAGCGCATATTTCCCCGGAAAGCCTTTTTACTTTCTTCCTGCCACCCATTCCAGCCCCCAGCGGAAGGCTTTATCCAGGTCGCTGTGTCCGTCATAAAACTGCACGATTTTTTCCACGCTGAAGGTTTCGTTGTTCTGATTTTCCAGAAGCGCCAGTCCGCACATGATTTTCTGCGAATTGTACTCATCCATTTTGATGATAATGTCTTCTGCTCCCGGGTACTTGATGGTTACCCGGGCGTCGGCCTCCTGCCAGTTTGCAATGCCCTCGTAGATAAAGGTATAGACCAGAATTCTTTTGATATCGGCAACCCGGTTCCCGTTGATTCTCAGGTTTTCGCCGGCGGCGGATTCTCCGGTGCGGTCATCCCCGTCCAATGACACAAAGGGAGGGGATGACAGCGAGCCGAAGGCGTTGCCCAGAGCCTGCACGGCTCCCTTGCTGCCGTCCCGGAGTTCAAAAAGACAGCCCAGATCCAGATCGATGCCGGAATTGCCGCCGAACAGCCGGGCCAGGAATCCTTTTTTCTGCGCCGGTCTGGCATTCCAGTTAAGGTTGACCAGAATTTCCCCGAGACCTGTTTTTTCCGTTTTTTTAAGGTTGATGCGCTGTCCCTTCTGAAGGTTAATGGCCATAATGTTCCCCCGAACAATTTAGTGTTAAGCACAGGATTAAAAATGAGAGTCTGCACAACAAAACTCCGTCTGACACAGACTTGAATATAACACTCATTAGTATTGAATCAATATTCACGATAAACAAAATGTGACAAAAGAACAACTTTTATATAATGATACAGCGGATGAAAGCAGTGTTTTCACGGAGAGTGCTGCCTCCGCAGGAAGAGGCTGTTCTTTGCTCCGGAGTGCGGCTGCCGATTTTCATTCATTTCCGGAGCATGGGATACCGGTATTCTGATAGTGGTATAATGTGAGGTGTTTTAGGAGGCTCCCGCCTGCGGATCTGATTTCTCCCGGCTTAGGGACGCTTTTTCGCATAACGCCAATTGTTAATAATGAGGTTAAAAATGTCTGTAGCAGAAAAGGGTTTTTCCTTCCTTAAGGAATTTAAAGACTTCGCCATGAAGGGCAACGTTCTTGACATGGCCATCGGTGTGGTAATCGGTACCGCCTTCGGCAAAATCGTTTCCTCCCTGGTATCCGATGTCATCATGCCGCTGGTGGGCATGACCGTGGGCAATGTGGATTTCAAGGATCTGGCCATTACCCTGCAGGAGAAGACCGATACTGCCGAAGCCGTGGTTCTGGGCTACGGCGCCTTTATCCAGACCATTGTGGATTTCACCATCATTGCCTTCGCCATCTTCATTTCCATGAAGCTTATCAACAACCTGAAGCGCTCCATCATCAAGGAAGAAAAGGCCGAGGAAGCTCAGGCCGAGCCTTCTGATGAGGTTAAGCTCCTTACCGAGATCCGCGATCTCCTCAAAGAGCAGAAGAAGTAACAGAAGAAATATTTTTTCTGTTTCCGTCTTGACGAACTTATAAACAGGTGATACCATCGCACAAAGCAGTCTGAGAGCGTTGCCTGAGAAGGCCGCCTCTGAGACCGCTGACAATCTGAATCTGGGAAGCTCCGGTCAGAAGATGACGGGAGCTTTTTTTATATGGACTTCGGGAGAGTTTTTTGAAAGCTATAGAAGAGAAGATCGCCGAGCTCATTGAGCCGGTTATCAGGGATCTTGGCATCGCGCTTTGGGGCATCCGCATTATCCGGAATCCCAAGAGGACGATCCTGCAGATCTTTATTGACAGGGAAGGCGGCGTTACCGTCGGCGACTGCGAGGAGGTATCCCGGCAGATCAACGGCGTTATCGACGTGGCTGACATTTTCAAGTACAGCTACTATCTGGAGGTGTCCTCTCCGGGGCTTGACAGATTCCTGTTCAATCTGGATCAGGTCAGGGCCTATCTGGGCAAATCCGTATCCCTGGAGCTTAGTCTGCCTGTAGAAAACAGAAGACGCTTCCGGGGGGTTCTTAAGAACATTGATGGCGACATTCTTGAAATTGAAACAGACGGCAAGCTTTATCAGATAGCTTATCCGAATGTGTCAAAGGCTCAGCTTGTTCCGGAATTTTAAGCTAGGGGAATTAAAGAGGCAGAAAATGGCGAAAGAAATACTTGCAATAGTAGAGGCTTTGTCCAACGAAAAGGCTCTTGATAAGGAAAAGGTTTTTCAGGCTCTTGAAATAGCTCTGGCCACCGCCAGCAAGAAGAAGTGCAATGTGGAAGCCGAGATGAAGGCCGAGATCAACCGGAAGACCGGCGCCGCCATCATCAAGCGCCGCTGGCTGGTGGTAGATGCTCCTGACGGCATTCTGGAAAACCCGTCCCGGGAAATTTCCCTGGAAGCAGCCAGAGTGGACGATCCGGAAATCCGCCCCGGTGATTACGTTGAAGAGCTGATTATCGACGAAAACACCAACAAGGACATTATTTTTGACCGCATTACCGCGCAGACCGTAAAGCAGGTGCTCCAGCAGCAGGTGCGGGAGGCGGAGAGACAGCAGGTTATCGATCAATTCAAGAGTCAGGTGGGCAAGGTGCTTACCGGAACCGTGAAGAAGGCCGGTCATGAAAGAGTGTTCGTGGATCTCGGCAACGGAGCCGAAGCCGTGCTGCAGAGAAAGGACATGCTGCTTCACGATAACTTTTCCTTCGGCGATCACATTCGCGGTGTGCTGCTGCCTATCCGCGAGGATGCCAGCAGATCCAGCTCCCAGTTCCTGGAGCTCAGCCGCACCTCGGTGGAATTCCTGAAGGAGCTCTTAAGCATTGAGGTTCCTGAAATCGCCGAAGGCCAGGTGGAGATCGTAAGCTGCGTCCGGGATCCTGGCTCCCGTTCCAAGGTGGCGGTTAAGGCCAAGGATCGCCGCATTGACGCCAAGGGCGCCTGCGTGGGCATGAAGGGCTCCCGCATCAAGAGCGTCTCCGAGGAGCTCAGCCACGAAAAGGTTGACATCATCTCCTATGACGACGACTTCAACAAGTTTGTGAAGAACGCCATGGAGCCGGCCATGGTTTCCCAGGTCATTGTGGACATGGACACCAACACCATTATCATGGGCGTGGACGAGGAAAACTACAAGCTGGCCATCGGCACTAACGGTCAGAACGTGCGCCTGGCTCAGCGGCTTATCGCCAGAGACGGCCGTGAGATGATGCGCATCAAGGTTATGACTCTGAAGGAAATCGAGCAGAAGAGCGAAAACGAGCACAACACCACCAAGCAGATGTTCATCGACGTTCTCAACATTGATGACGATTTCGCTCAGGGACTGGTGGAGGCCGGCTTTACCAGCATTGAAGAAGTGGCCTACGTGGAGCCTGACGAGATCATGGCCACGGTTGAGGGATTGGACGAAGGAATTGTGGCAGAGCTGCAGGATATTGCCCGGCAGTCTCTCAAGAACATTACCACTCCTTCAGGGAAGCCCCTGGATGAACAGCTTATTGAGCTTACCGGCACCAATTACAATCAGGCCCGGGCTCTGGCCGCCAAAGAGATCTGCGATCTTGAAGGACTGGCCGAGCTCGATTCGGATGAACTGGCCGATATTCTGCAGATTACCCCGGATCAGGCCGGCAAGCTGATTATGGAAGCTCGTAACAAAACCTGGTTTAAGGATGATGCCGCAAAGTAAGACAGAAATTCGAGCAGAGGCCGGAGAGCCGGCAGGATGGGACCTCGCCCCGGAAACCAAGAACCGGATTTCTGAGAGGTCTTTCGGTAAGCAACGATTTTTAAAGTGATTTGTAATATGGCAGAAGAGAAAAACAACGGAAAACTTCAGAGGAAGCTGACCCGCAATATCGGATCCAAGGGCGCTTCTTCTCCCATCGGCGGCATTCGTCGTTCCTATGATGCTGACGGCACCAAGATTATAGTGAAGGAGAAGCGCAAGTTTACCATCCCCACCTCCGAGGATATCGCCCGGAAGAAGGAGGAGGAAGCCGAAAAGAAGCGTCTTGAGGAGGAAAGCCGTCTCCGCGCCAAGGCCGAGGCTGAAAAGCGCGAAGCTGAGGCCCGCGCCCGTGCCGAAGCCCGTAAGAAGCAGACCGAGGAGGCTCGGAAGAAGGCTCAGGAAGCCAAGGTTCATGAAACTCCTGAAGAGCGGGCCAAGCGCCTGGAGCAGGAGAAGGAAACCATGGAGCTTCGCAAGGCTCAGGAGGAGGAAAGCTCCCGCCGCAATGCCGAGGCTGTGAAGCGGCAGAACGAAGAAGCCATGCGCATTCTGGAAGAAAATCAGAAGCGCTGGGAGGAGGAGGAAGAGGCCCGCGCTCATTCTCAGGACGAAGATGATGACGGCACCTCCCGCTACGTTAAGGAAGCCGAGGAAGAGCAGGAAAGGGAAGAGGAAAACCGCGGCAGAAGACGCGGCGGCCAGGCTCAGCAGAAGAAGATCGGCAAGCGTGATGAAGAGGAACGGGATGATCGCAATGCCCGTCATCCGGCTCAGAAGTTCAGCAGAAAGCAGCTTAAGGGCGCGGCCCGGGCCAATCAGAAGGCTCACGGCTTCAAGAAGCCCGCCGTGCAGATCGCCAGAGACGTGGAAATCGGCGAGACCATTACCGTTTCCGAGCTGGCTGAAAAGATGGCCGTGAAGGCAGCCGAGGTGATCAAGGTGATCATGAAGCTGGGCGATATGGTAACCATCAATCAGGTCATTGATCAGGAAACTGCTCAGGTAGTGGCCGAGGAAATGGGCCATAAGGTCATCATCCGCAAGGAGAACGAGCTTGAGGAACAGGTGCTGTCTGACCGCGACATGGCCAGCCAAGCCGAGCCCCGGCCTCCGGTGGTGACCATCATGGGCCACGTTGACCACGGCAAGACCTCGCTTCTGGACTATATCAGAAAATCCAAGGTGGCCTCCGGAGAAGCCGGCGGCATTACCCAGAAGATCGGCGCCTATCATGTGAAGACCAAGAAGGGCGGCGTTATCACCTTCATTGACACCCCGGGCCATGCGGCCTTTACCGCCATGCGCGCCCGCGGCGCCGCTGCCACTGACATCGTGGTGCTGGTGGTGGCCGCTGATGACGGCGTCATGCCTCAGACCGTGGAAGCCATTCAGCATGCCAAGGCCGGCAATGTGCCCATTGTCGTGGCCATCAACAAGATCGATAAGCCGGACGCCAATCCGGAGCGGGTAACTCAGGAGCTGCTTTCCTACGGCATTGTTCCTGAAGAGCTGGGCGGCGATGTGCAGTTTGTGAAGGTGTCCGCCAAGAGCGGCATCGGCATTGATGAGCTTCTGGACGCCATTTCCCTGCAGGCCGAGGTGCTGGAGCTCAAGGCCGTCAAGGACGGCATGGCCACCGGCGTGGTTATCGAATCCCGGCTGGACAAGGGCCGCGGTCCTATCGCCTCCGTGCTGGTCAAGCAGGGCACTCTTAACGTGGGAGACATTGTGCTCTGCGGCATGGAGTACGGCAAGGTGCGCGCCCTCAGAAACGAGCTGGGACAGGCGGTTAAGAGCGCCGGCCCTTCCATTCCGGTGGAGGTGCTGGGTCTTTCCGGCGTTCCGGTGGCCGGTGACCAGTGCACCGTGGTGCGTGATGAAAAGAAGGCCCGCGAAGTGGCCAACTACCGTCAGGGCAAGTTCCGCGATGTGAAGATCGCCCGGGAGCAGAAGCTCAAGCTGGAGAACATGTTCAAGGAAGGCGCTCAGAACGAGCTTAACATCGTGCTCAAGGCCGATGTGCAGGGGTCTGTGGAGGCCATCAGCGACTCTCTGGTCAAGCTGGGCACCGATGAAGTCAAGGTCAGCATTGTGTATAAGGGCGTGGGCGGCATTACCGAAACCGATGCCACTCTGGCCGCAGCTTCCAATGCCATTATCCTGGGCTTTAATGTTCGCGCTGATTCCAGCGCCCGCCGCTTCATTGACGGAAACAGCATCGATGTCCGCTACTACAGCGTGATCTACGATCTTATTGATGACGTGAAGAAGGCCCTGAGCGGCATGCTGGGTTCCGAAATCAAGCAGCAGATCATCGGCATGGCCGAGGTGAGACAGGTGTTCCGGCATCCCAAGTTCGGCCAGATCGCCGGCTGTATGGTTACCGAGGGCCTCGTGAAGCGTTCCGCTCCTATCCGGGTGCTGCGTGATAACGTGGTTATTTTCACGGGCGAGCTGGATTCCCTCCGCCGCTTCAAGGATGACGTATCCGAGGTGAAAAGCGGCAACGAATGCGGTATCTGCGTGAAGAACTACCAGGATGTGAAGGAAGGCGACCAGATCGAGGTGTTCGAGAACATCGAGGTCAAGCGCACCCTTGAATAAAGCAGCTTGTTTTGTAAGTAAATCCGTTATTTTAAGTAACCGTTATATGCTGAGAGATTCCTTCAGGGGCTGATCTGAGCTCCCGGAGGATCGTGATAATAAGAAGGGGCCACAGGCCCCTTTGGAGTCTGTTTTTCCAATTAACCAAAAGAGAAGATAATTAATGGCAAAAGAATACAGCCGGGCTCAGCGGGTAGCTGAGCAGATGAAAAAAGAGGTAGCCGGCATTATCATGCGGGAAATGAAGGATCCCCGGGTGAAGATGGCTACGGTGAGCGATGTCTGGGTTTCCGGCGACCTCAAGTATGCAAAGATTTACGTAACCTTTCTGGACAATGACCCCGCTGCGGTGACCAAGGGGATCCGGATCCTGAACAAGGCCCGGGGCTTCTTCCGCACCATGATTGGCCAGGCCATGCAGCTTCGCACCGTACCGGAGGTCAGCTTTCTTTATGACAAGTCTCTGGAGGAGGGCTTCCGGATGTCGGGCCTGATTACCGAAGCCGTGCGGCACGATGCCGAGCTCCGGGAGGAATCCGGACCGAATGATGTCAGCGCGGATGATGATAATAACAGCCAGGATAACAGC
>DFFT01000067.1:11332-26244 GCA_002372325.1 Succinivibrionaceae bacterium UBA3769
ATAACAGCCAGGATAACAGCAGTGAGGTAGCAGAAAACAGCGATGCCACGACGAAATAAGAGGGAGATAGACGGCGTTCTTCTCCTTAACAAGCCCCGGGGAATTACCTCCAATGATGCCATGATCCGGATCAGAGGAATTTATCATGCGCAGAAGGGCGGTCATACCGGAGCTCTTGACCCTCTGGCCACGGGAATGCTGCCCATCTGCCTGGGGGAGGCTACCAAGTTTTCTCAGTTTTTGCTGGATGCGGACAAGACCTACCGCGTTAATGCCTGCTTCGGGATCCGCACGGATACCAGTGATTCAGACGGTAAAGTCGTGGCCCGCTCCCGGGTGAATTTCAAAGAGGCGGATCTGCTGGCGGCTTTGGATAAATTCCGGGGCAAGCAGAAGCAGGTGCCCAGCATGTACTCAGCTCTCAAGTATCAGGGCCGGCACTATTACGATTATGCCCGGGCCGGCATTGAGATCCCCCGGGAAGCCCGGGACATCGTGATCTACGATCTCAGGCTCCTGTCCTTTGACGGCGTAAATGCCCTGATTGAGGTGCGGTGCTCCAAGGGCACCTACATTCGCACCCTGGTGGATGACCTCGGTGAATACCTGGGCTCCGGAGCTCATGTGACCATGCTGGATCGCCTGCAGGTGGCAGACTACCCCCGGGAAAGAATGGTTTCCTTCGAGGATCTGGACAGAATCCTTAATGATTCCCACAGTGAAGGTCATACCGCTTTTGCAGCTCTTGATGCCCTCCTGCTGCCTCCTGATACGGCGGTAAAACGGCTCCCGGAGATCTTTCTCAACGAGGAGCAGGGGAGACGCATTATGCTGGGGCAAAGGATCAAGGTGCGGCCTGTTAACATGCTCACCACGGATCTCCAGCCTATCCGCATTTATATCAAGGGCAGCGAGGGAGATCCCGTATTTGCCGGGGTGGGGGATATCCGCTATGACCTTTTGGCTCCGAAGCGCCTCATGACCGGCGTTAAAATGAATCTCACGGATTTTCTCCGGGAGGACGGCTCGGTAGCCAATCCCATGGAGCAGGCTCCGGAATAATCCGGCAGTAATCGGTCATTATTATCCGGCGCTGCGCCGCCATAGAAAATGAGAAGGGGTTCCCGCAGGGAACCCCTTGGCATTTTTTATACCGCGCCATTCGCCAGAAGCCTGGCGACAGTTTCCAGATGCTGCTCCAGCCGGCCCTGCAAAAACACCCGGACGCCAGTTAACGATTGCACCTCCTTGCGGGTGCTCCTGTTGAATTCCGGGAGGGGCTTAAGCTCTTTCAGAACCTTCAGGGCCAGGCCGGACAGCGCCTCGCAGTTTCTGAGATAGTTTCTGTTCTTGATTTGCAGATGATCCCGGCCAAAATCCAGATCGAGGCGCCAGGGGCGCTGGTTTGCTGTTCCCCGGTGTTCCCGGAGAGCCCGATCCCCTAAAGCGGCAATACCGGTATTATCAAAGGACAGAGACGATACAAAAAACTCTGTCAGAGGTTCTTCCTCAGCCTTTGGGTTTCTGAGGTAACTCGCGGTAATGCCCATGAATAACGTCTGGCAGTCCTTCTTCCATTCCCCGAAGGCGGTCTTGTTTTTGACAGCGCTTATGGGAAGCGCCGTCACGGTTCTTTCTGCAATTCTGCCATGCCCGAGATCTGTTTCAGATTCATGAGCTTCTCCGCATTCCCGGATCAGAAGGGGATTGCGAAAGGCGTTCCGGATGGACTTGAGTAACGATTTTTGGTTATCCTTAACGGCTATAACATAGTCCCCGCCCTGTCTCATGATGGCTTCCGCCACGCTGCGCGGCGTTATGAGAGCCTCAGGAGTTACGACAGTCCCCGCAAGGTCAAGCATCTCAATTGCGCGGACGCAGGTCTTGTGTGCAATTTCCCGGGGGGAGATTTCGTTCATTTCCAATGACAGGCCATGGACTGAATCAGACAGAGTTATATAGAACAGTTCCTGAGGGAAATGCTTATCATCACTGGCAGCTTCCGGAAATTCCTGTCCGGGGGCATGCTCCGCCTCTCCATGCTGTTCTGTCAGAAGCCGGGCAAACTGGCTTAAGATTTCTTGCAAACTATCCTCGGTGATCAAGCTTAAGATACGGTTTATCGTATCGCAGGAGATCCGGTGATCCGGGAAGTTCGGGATCAGCTTCTTCAGGTTTTCCAAATTAATGTCCCAAAACAATTCCGCCTTCCCGGCTGAATCAAATCCGCACAGCCAGGCCAGCATAATGGCAAATAAAGTCGGCGCTAACGGGTAATGAATATTTTCAGGAGATCCGGAGTCCGGCGCTTCCGGCACTTCGCTTATCTCGGTTATGGCATCTGATAACATAATTTTTGCCCTTGATTTAGGATGAGGGGAGGTGATCTTATCCCGATGTCACAAGAAAGGGTTCCCGCAGGAACCCCTTCGCATTCTTAAGCCGCTGCTCCGCTTACATAAACATGGCGTTGATCTTCTGGAAATAGGAGCCCCAGAGCGCCGGATCTGAGATGTACTTCCATTCCGGAGACTTTTTCATATTGTCGATTTTTTCCGTGGCTTCCTTAAGACGATCCTTCAGGTTACGAAGCAGGCTCAGGAGATTATCCTCGGTTTCATCGGCCCTGGGGAATTCCACGGGCTTTTCAATAGCCTGATCCAGAAGAATGTTCATTTTGTCAAAGTAACAGTTTTCCCAGCAGGTAACCAGGGAATCCCTTATGGTATGAAAAAATTCTTCATCCTCCGGAGCGATCAGGGGCGCATGGGTGCGGGCCACGCCGGCAGCGCACTGGGAGTTCAGGAGCTGACTCTGAATGGGGTTCAGCTTCTTTCTTTCCCCGATGGCCTTCATGGCCGAGGTGGCGGAGCGGTTGGCATCAGTCAGATTGACGTAGCAGAAGCTTTTGGTTTCTTCGGCGTCCTTCTTCATGGCGGTAAGCCGGGGCATTTTGACGGTCTTAAGCTCGTTAACGGCACTTTCCTGATCGGTGATTTTAGTGTGGAGCTCCTCCAGCTTTTTGGTAAGATCGCTGCTGGCCTTGGGATCCGCGCAGTTCTTTAAATTATCCTCAAGAACGGCGTACTCTTCCCGGAGCCTGTCCAGTTCCTGAGTGAGTCTGTTCAGTTCTCCCTGAGTAACGGTGAACTCCAAAGTGATCTTGCCGGCTTCCTGAGAGGCCTGATCATACTGATCCTGCATGGCCTGAGCCTTGGCATTGGATTCTCTTATCAGTCTCTCCTGTTCGAAGCGTCTCTTCATAAAGAACATGGAGGCGAATTCGTTTTCCCGGGAGATAAGCTCCATGATCAAAAGGTGGGCGTCAATGAGCAGAAAACGGCGGTTGCGATCAGGGGCGTTCAGGAGATATGTCCGGAGGTTTTTCTTGATGAGGGAAAAGCCGGTGATGAGGGCGGCGAAATCACGTTTCCGGTAGAGATCAAACAGATCCGGAAGATCCTCCGGGCAGTCCTGCTTGTTTCTTTCGGTAAAGTCCTGAATAGCGAGAATTTCCTTTTCGATAAAGCTGTCTTTGAAGATGTCGTTAATGTTGCTCATATTGTTGCATCCCTGCAATCCTGCATATGTTGTCGTCCGGACGTGATCCCGGTTAAGGAGGTCAGACCGCAACCATTACCCGGTAAGATTTTGGCACGGGAGGAGGCCTGATGTCTATGCGGAGAAGGGCATTTTGGGAAGTATGACAAAGTATTAAGCTAAAAACCGGCTCGTAAAGCGGCGCCGATGTTCCGGAGCCGGGCCGGAGTCGTATCAGGAATTGTTCCTGAGCCGTGCCTGAGGCAGCAGAATCAGATCCCGATCAGGACGGCAATGTCCGCCGGGGGATTATTCAGGGTTTCGGCCGTCTTCGGTTTCCGGCAAAACACCATTTTGCCATTCCGGTTTGCTCAGCCGGTGATCGGGGCCGGCCGTAACCCGGATATGGGCTTTCCCGGCGTAGGGTTTTATGAATTTCATGAGATTCACGTGATTGATGGTTTCCCAGACATGGCGGATCTCCCGGATGACCTCAGGTTCCGTCAGGCCGGCGTATCTGGAAAAGAAGCTTTGCGGAGAGCCCCGGTTTTTTCTGATAATGCTGAGGCAGCGTTCCCGGTGCCAGCTTTCGGCCAGATGCTCAGGAACGTCAATGTATATTGAAAGGTCGGCATAGTCCAAAGGCGCTTTGATGCCCGGAACGCCGTATTCCTCCGCCGCGGCCAGGAGGTTCACCCCTTCGAAGATCAGAATGTCGGTGTCCCGGGGGATTATCTGCCAGTCATCGGGAAGCCGGTCGTAGACCTTGTGGGAATACCGGGGAGCCCGGATATCCCCGGAGGCGGCTCTGACTTCCTTAAGGAACTCCTCCATGTATCTCGCGTCATAGGATACCGGAAACCCCTTCTGATCCATAAGATTATGCTCCTGAAGCCAGGCGGAGGGGTAGATAAATCCATCGCTGGAAACAGTTTCCGTCCGGAGACCAACGGCAGACAGCAGCCGTTTCAGCATAAGAGCGGCGGAGGTTTTTCCGGAACTGACTCCTCCGGCGATTATGACGATAAATACTCCGGAACACTCTTTCGTAACACGGAATTCCTGAAATTTCCGGAGCACCAGAGCGGCCAGGGGAAACAGGCTTTCTCTGATAAAATCAGATTTGAGATGAAGTCCCTCCGGAGCCATGGCTTCCAGCTCGGCATCGGAAAGAGCGCGGAAGGCTTCTGTTCCGGTGCTGCTGTCATTCCTGACGCATGATGCGTAATCTGTCATAGTTTTCTCCTGGGATTCCCTGATTTTCTGGGGCGCAAAGCCGATTTGCCAAGGGGCTTTTAATGATTCCGGTCAGGGGCACATTATCACGGGAAAGCAGGCTTCTGACAAGACGCTGTTTTGCTGATGATTGCCGGCAAGCTTTTGAGAGCCCCGGAGGCAAGGCGCAAGGAGAAATACTTCTGGCTTCAGGGGATTTCATTTGTCATGGCATCAGAGTCCGGTTATAGTTGCGGCAGACGGCGCCCATGAAGTCAGTCAATAACAGTAACACTGCAACACAGGCGCACACTGACACAGGCACACACTAACAGCAGACGGGCAGAGTATGGATATAGCTTTCTTCATATCGGATCACGGTTACGGACATCTCACGAGAAATCTGGAGATCGCGAGGGAGCTTCTGAACCGCGGGCATCGGGTTTCCGTCATTACCGGGAAACAGCACGGCGCGGTGGCAGCGGCATACCTTGAGGGCCGAGCCGCTATCATGGCATGTCACACCGATGCCGGCCTTATCCTTAAGCCGGGCACCCTGGAGGTGGATGCGGCTGCCACCGAAAGGGCGGTACGCAGTCATCTGGCGGAATGGGACAATTTGATTGCCGGAAGTCCGGATGCGGATCTTTATGCGGTTGACATTGCGCCTTGGGCTCTTCTGGCCGCAAAAAGGAAGGGCATTCCCTCCTGCATTCTTACCAATTTCACCTGGATAGAACAATATGAAGCCTTTCTGCCGGAGGAGCTTCTGGAGGAATACCGGAAGGCTTTCCGCTCCCGGGATTATGCTTTTTACTATGATTTGGCCTCGGAGCCCTGCAGGATGGTTCTGGGAGAAGGTTCGGACATCGGCTTTGCCGCCCGGGCCATTAACCGGGCCATGGTAAAGGAAATAAGATCCCGCCATTCCCGCCCTCTGGTCTTTATCTCAGTCGGCATGAGCAATGACGGTATTCAGGAAGCCATTGACGTCGGGGATCTCCCCTATGACTTTGTAACCACGTTTTCAGTAAATCTCCGGGGGAATAACGTGACAGCGCTGCCCTCTGACGTTCCCAATACCCAGGATTATGTGGCGGCTGCGGATTACTGCATTGCCAAGGCCGGCTGGTCCACGGTTTCTGAAATGATGCTGGCCGGCGTCCCCTTTGCGGCTCTTAACCGCCCGGATGTGGCAGAGGATACCTTGACCATTCGGGAGATTGAGAGAAGAGGCTGCGGCATCGGCATTGATGTTCGGGATCTCCGTAATATGGGCGGGGTTATGGAGCGTCTCCGCCGCCTCAAAAGATATGAACCTTATCCCAACAGCAGTCACGCCATTGCCGCCATGCTGGAGAGTCTGGGGCAAAAGAAGCGATGGTGACAGAAAACGCGGTGCAGAGCCAGATGTCGTTGCATCAGGGCAAAGAACAAGCGCCGGTTCCGGACAATCTAAATTATTGCGTTCTCTGACTTTTCAGCGGAATGCTGCTGCGGATGAATTCATGGGCGCTTTAATCATTCATTTTCAGATAATCTCATCACGCTGCCATATTGTTGTCATTTCACAGTCTTCTCACTCTTGTTATCTTGCTGATAACGATTAAAAATATAGACAAACAGAGATGTTTTGCATGTATTTTTAAGCATTATCATGAATACGAGATGATGTATGGGATGCCGTGCCGTTATTGCGCTGCCTGAGATGCATAAACTGATACTTAGTATATGAGAAGAACAGCGTACTTCCGGGAAAACTTAACTTTTTTTGTCCCCAGACCAGACAATGCAAGGCTTTGAGGCATAAATACAAAGTCTTTTGATCGTTTACCTTCAGAAGCTGCTCTCATTTCACTGCTATCTCAAGGGCAACGATCAAAAATATGAACAAACAGAAAAGTTTTGTATGTAATTTCAAGCATAATCATGGATAAGAGGTGATTTTTGAAGCGTGAATTGGTGTCTCAGCCGTTCATCTTCAGAGCATCTGATCTTGCTGATAACGATCAAAAATATTGACAAATAGACATGTTTTGTATGTAATTTTAAGCATTATCTTGGATGCGAGGTGAAGTATGGGACGCCGGGCCGTTATTGTTCTGCCGAAAATGCAGAAACTGTTAAGTCAAATGGGAGAGCAAATCCGCTTTGCCAGACTGCGCCGCCATCTTCCGGCGGAACTGGTGGCAGAGAGGGCGGGAGTGTCCAGACAAACGGTTACTGCCATTGAAAAAGGCAGCGCTTCCGTTGCCATGGGAGCTTATGCCGCCCTGCTGCATGCTCTGGGAGGGCTGGAACAGGATCTTCTTCTCATTGCGAAGGATGATGAACTGGGACGCGAACTCCAGGATTTGGATTTGCCGCAAAGGAAGCGAGCACCTCGTCAAAGAAAAAGGGATGATAACTGATGACACTAAAAACTAAATAAACCTTGGATCACATCAGGTTTTCCATAACCCTGATCTACCAGTTTATCGGCTTTGGCAAGCATGTTTACGAAGATTTTGACACCATTAAGTGGAAAGACAGAGCACTTAGTTATATGGACAAGATTAACGCTGAACTGGAAGATCCTTCTCTTGAAGGGCTGCGTTCTATTCTTCGCGAACTTCTGCCGCTGATGGATATTCCGGAAGGGGAAAAACCGAAACTGTAGCCACGGAGATTATCTCTCAAACGGTGCTGCTTATGCCGTTCTGCTTATTGTCATCTCGACTTTTTCCGATAACAGTGCTTTTGATGTAATTGGACATATGGTGCCCGGGATGAAATTCCGGGCCTCTTTAGGACTGACCGAGACTTGCAGTACGGATTCAATGTTAGTGCGGGCATTTGCAATACGACTTGTGCAGATCATGATATTCCGGCATTTTTGTCATTATCTGCATTGCAGATCTATTGGAAATTATACACATAGGTGACAGCATTGCGAGTTACCAGGAAAGTAAGCCAATCCCGTCTCAGTCTTGATTCATCAATTCTCTTTAGCCGCATCTCCTAATTTTCCCCGTTTTCTCACGTATAGTCAGCCACTGCTCTTTTTTTCGGATCGAATACTGTGAAAATTCAGCGTTTTGCCAGCTGTCCCACCACAGCCAGAGCTATCAATCTAGGGCTGATCAGGACAAAGCAAGGGGGGATCAAGAATTTCAGAATTAAGGATGAGAAGAGTGAGAACAGAGGGCACTAAAAGCATAACGATGGTCAAAGGGGAGTGGAATTTCCAAAAAAAAAACGTTGTTAAAAACGGATTTGATGTTGCTAGTAGTAAACAAAGGTAGTATTCTAGCAGTATACAAATACTAAGTACGTGCTTCCTGTTTTTAATAACAAAGGACAAAGCTCATGAAGCTTTTAAGAATAGCCGTTGACGGACTGCCACTTTTTAAGGAAAAACTTGATATCTGCTTTTATGCGCAGCAAAGGGTATCTGAAGAACAGCGAGATTATCTTTATCCGCTTTTTTCAACTGTTTTCCTGAATACAACTAATGTTTTTGCGGGAATTAATGCTTCCGGCAAAACGTCAGCATTGAAGGTTATTCTTTTGGCTTTGCAGCTGCTTTCCAACAGACCTATTAATCACATGCGGGATAAAGATATCTTAGGTCAGAGCAATAACGTCACATTAACTATATTTTATTATTATGAAAAGACAGCGGAGATTTGCAAGTTAGAAACTACTATTGCTGCAAAGAATATGGCCGGTAATGGTTCCGTTTACAGGATTGCGGCAGAGAGATTATGGGTTAAAAAGTCAAGCAAAGCAATGACTCGCAGGCAGCTTTTGGATTTTGACGATAATAAACTTCTAATGGAAAGAAATAATAATGAGAAATTTTTGCCTGATGATATCAGTATCATTATTGCAAAAAATAAAGAATATAACGATATTCCGGAGGTTGCAGATCTTTTAGCTCTAACTAATATTAACGTACTGCCTTTAAATGGTAAGATTCCGATTGAAATAATTGCATTTCTTGATCCTTCGATTGAGCATTTGTATTTTGAAAGCGAACAACTGGGATCTGATTTTATACATTTAAAATTCAAAGAAAAAAATGAATTAGTGTTATCAAATCCTCTTGAACTCAACAGATACCTGTCATCTGGCACAATCAGAGGAATTGTCATATTTACCATGGCTCTAAGTATTCTGCAGAAAGGTGGTTACATTCTGGTTGATGAACTTGAGAATCATTTCAATAAAGAGATTGTTTGCACACTTATCAGATTTTTTAGAAGCAATGAATTAAACAAGAACGGCGGAACCTTAATATATTCAACGCACTATCCGGAACTTCTGGATGAAAATGACAGAAATGACAATATATTTATAACGAAAAATAATGGCGGAATAACGGTTGACAATCTGTGTACTGTTTTGAAAAGAAATGACTTAAAAAAGAGTGATATTTACCAAAGCGACTATCTTGATGGCACTGCTCCTTTATATAGTTCCTACATTGAATTGAAACGCAAAATTCAGTCTGTCATTACACCTAAATAAGGGCGAATGATGAAGCTGGCAAAGTATAAGGCGTGCATATGCGAAGGCGCTGCTGAAAAAGCCATAATAGATATTCTGCTGGACAATGGTCTTTTGATTTTTTCAAGAGATGAGCTTATTGATGATGATGTTATCAGATGCAGAGATGGTCAGCAGTTTGAAAAACGATATTTGAGAAAGGAATTTGACGATAAAATTTCTGTTATACGTATTTTGGATTCAAAAAATGAAAATTTTAAAATAAGCAAGGCATACAGAGATAAAATCGATGTAATAAATGTCGTTACTGCTCCTGAAATAGAGATGCTCATTATACATTGCGAGAATAAGTATAATGAGTACTGTCATTCAAAGAAAAAACCAAGTGATTTTTGTAAACAGGATTTGCGTAAATTAAAATATGATAAGAAATATGAAACAGTAAAGGCGTATTTCGATCCTCCTGATAAACTGGTGAACGCAATTAAACTTTACCATCAGAAACAGCAAACTAAAGACCAATATTCACTGCTGGACTTGCTTAAATAGCTTGATCGGCACAGAGATAAAATCTCCTAAAAATGGTACTGACTAACCGAGATTCAGGCCGTTTTAGAGATTGCCAGCCTGTCAGATCCGGCAGCCGGATCTGACAGGCTTTTTGTAAGTCAGTCCGAAAAAGGCTGAAGCGCAGGATTCCGGGCATGTTTTCCGGAAGCCGTCAGACTGTCAATATCTTCATAGGCATTTTCCAGCCGTTCCTGATGATACTGAAAATAACCATCGTAAATTTCAGCGGTTATTCCCAGCCGATCCCATTCCGCCAGCACCTCGCCCGTCATCCGGCCCTTGAATGCGGCATAATGCTCCAGAAGGTACACAAAAAACCACAGTTCCTCATCAGCGTGCAGTTCTGCCGGGTTTTTCATCATTCTCCCCTGATGTAGATAGAATTCCGGGGATCTCCGGTAACGACCTCGCTTTCCCAGATATCAAAAATCCCCTGACAGCCAAAGGAACTAAGACCGTTATCCAAATCCTCAAGAAGAGCGTGAGTTTTGGAGAAAACAAACCTTCTCAGGGCCTCCATGCGCTCAAAGCCATATTTTTCCATCATAAGATCTGTAACCGCCAGATCATAATAGTGAAGCCCCTGGGGACTCATTCTGTTCATAGTAAAATCGTCTCCTGCCATACCAGAGCCGTAATAGCGAAATCAGTTTTGAAAGCAAGCTGATCCTTAAGCTTCATGGGAAGCAGCAGCTTTATGGCAATCTCAGCATCAAAGAAGCCGGCTATATACTGGTTAATAACGTCAGCTGTCCTGTCATCAGCCACAGGTCCGGCTATGACATCAAAAACCTGGCCTCCGGAGAACTCTGCGGTTTCATAATTCTGCCTCCTGCGGAATTTCGCCACGGTTTCCAGCCAGTCGCTGTTTGCAGCAGAAAACCAGAGAATTGAAAGCCGGGAGCAAATGCTGTCATCCGTTTCAAATACCGAAAGGCACGGCTGACCTTCCTGGCGGATTCTTGTGGTGCGACGTGCCCATTTTTCAGCCTGAAGTTTGTCAGTCTTGGTATAAAATCCCGCCCCGAAATCCAAAGAACTTCTGGATAAGTGAAGTTCGGGCTTTTTTACCGCCGTATTGCTGCCACGGAATAAAATCATGAAGGAAAGCACTCCCCAAAAGCTTCAAAATCTGCCACGAAAACAGTCGCATTCTAAACCTGAGAATGGTTTTCGGGAAATAGCTTTCGGTAAAGAGAAATCGTCAATTACTCTGGAATCGTCTGTCGTAATGCAAAAACGTCTTATGAAATCATTATTCCGGACTCAGCCAGCTCTGAACTGGCTGCACTCAATGATGAGGGGAGGATTCCTGGCAGACAGGTCAAAAAAAACGGATCTGAAGTACTCCGCAGCGCCAGATGGAATTTTTCCCTGAATGCAGGACAGATCCTGATTAACTTGGTATCATACGCGGCAGGGTCATAAGGGGGCAACCATCCTTGTTTCCCGCTCCCGAAGAACTGCGAAAGGTTTATGAGAATGAGATATTTTGCGATGCTGCTTGCGGCAGGAGTTTTTGGTTTGGCAGGAAACGCCGGAGCTTTTATTCTGGCCAACAGCACTGATTATGACATCACCGGGATCTATACGGCTGCTCCGGACAGCGCTGACTGGGGAAATAACCTGATAAAGGGAAAGCACCTGGGGCCTAAGCAGTCCTGCATCCTCGGCGCGGATGCAGTTTCCGACAAATTTGATCTTCTTATCGTATCCCGGGACGGCAAAAAGCAGGAGTATCATGAGTATCCGAAAGGAGTGAAGCAGATCACCCTGAAGGCCGGCGGCGAAAGCTTCTTTATAGCAAAGTAGGCGGCAAAGCAGGCAGTCTGGAGTTTTTTTGTTCCATTCCGGGGCATTACCCAGCCTGAAACGGAGAACCGGCCTCTGATAATATTGTTGGTTCTCCTGAGTTTTGGTTCCCGTAACGGTCTTTTCTTAAGCGCCTTCTTAAACGGCTTTTCCTGATAACCAAAAACAAAGTTCCGGCAGACTCCGGCAGCGCTGGCTTCCGGGAATTATTCATGTGTGTCATTTGCTGCAATTTGCTGCAAATAGTGCAACAGTTCAGCTATGTTTGTTTCGCGGTGTTTTCATATGGTTTCATACCGGTTTTGAGCCTTCAGAGATGTTTCGGTTTTTCTGGTCGGTATTGAACAGCTTAAAATTAAGCGGAAAATTTTAGTTAAGAACTAACGATTTATTTATATAATCTTGGTAAGATTTTTATTATTGAGATACAGCGGTTGATTTTAATGATTAATGGAATGGGTTTGGTTATTGGTTTTGTCGTTATTTTTGTTTTTTATTTCTTAATTTTTGTTTGTGATGGCTTCACGAATGGAATGATTCTTCTGTTCTTTGGTATCGGTGATTTTGTTCTTTTTTTATTAATTTGTATTTTTGATTACTTCTGTCATCAAAAACTTGAAAGAGATGAGATATTGGCAAATTATGTAGCCAGCAAGTTTTTCAGTGGCGGCTATTTTATATCCAGAGCATTTGTGGCCGCCTATAACAGCTACTGTGAAAAAGGCAAAGGCTGTATAAAGCGACCACGCATCCTGAGTTTGAGACATGGCATTATATTATGGCGTTTTAGGTGTCTTCTTAGAAGAAATGCTTTAGTTATGGCAGCAGTGATTCCGACAGTCCTTATTTTGGCTATAAATATTTGGGACATTATTGAATACTATGCGGGTACTGAATTAATCACCACAGAGCACATGTTTGCCGTTGTATTAACCACCGTGGAGATTATTTACGTCGTAGTGCTTTATTTAATGTCTTTATCGGTTTTTTGTACATGGCGGAGGAGTATTTCTGACAATGGCATTTCGGACAATGACATGTCGGCAATTGAGGATTCGTATAGATTCGGAGACTTGTTTATTTGCCGGGAAAGTTTTCTGATTGTCAGTCCCGCATATCTCCATATTTTTAATGGTGAGCATTTCTGCTCATTAAAAAGAGAAGGTGTTTGGAAACTGATATGTCTTGCAAAACGTATTAAGTATTATCAAAAGACGAACCGAGGAGGAAGTTATTACGCTTCAAACGAGTACAGATTCAGAATAGATTTTGTTAGTACAGTAAAAAGCACTAAAGATGATCACATGGGGAGCGGAATTACAACATATGGTGTTGAACTTAATCAGTATCAGATAAAAATGCTTATTGATAAATATTTCGGGGAATTAAAAAGGGAAATGATCTACAGAGAAGAGGGGAGTACAAGAATCATACCCCGCATAGGAATAAAGGAAAACAGGATTATTCGCTAGCGTTGGTTTTGTCAGCGACGAGGTCTTCTTGCGGGATAAATTGTTACTGCAATTTTGCGGATTGCTTCTTGTTGTTGCCGGAGAATAAAACCATAGCCATTGGTTTCATTTCTGAATGACGTCGGGCAAATGGTTGACTTGAGATATCAGATGAATCTTCCCACGGCTGAGAACTGCAGCATGAGATAGAAAGGGAGCGAAAACTGATAGAAGATGCCCATAATGATTAGCTTTAATGCTTGTGAGCGATACTAACAGATTTGGAACGCAGTGCGTTCCAAATCAGAAAACCGGCCTCCTTGATGCGCTTACAAGACGAATAGCAGCTTAATATCCTGCGTAAGACATGCATGGCCGGACATAGCTGCGTCTTTGGATTTTTCGAGCTTTTTCCGATAACCAAAAATAAAGCCCCGGCAGATCTGACCTCCGGGGCCTTTTCAGGCGGGCCTGATAAGGGGTGTCCACTGGCGTTAGCCTTAGGGATCAAACGGTTTTAACCCGGCCTCCGGCTGTTAAGAACCCTCCGGCCGGACAGGTTTATACCAATTCATCTTGTGCCGTTTTGCCTCACGTCAGTAATCCCGTATCACAGCCATGGCGCGGAAGATAAGATCCTCAGACTTCAGTCCCGGAGCATCTTCAAGCCCGCTGTTAAAGTCATAGCCGCTGGCTCCGCTCTCCTGAACGGCCTCCCGGATATTGTCCGGGGTGAGACCGCCGGCCACGGTGATCCGGGAGCGATCCTCAAGAGAGATGGTCTTCCAGTCAAAGGATTTTCCGGTGCCGCCAAAGCTGTTTCCGGAACTGGTGTCCAGCACTATCCGGTCGGCGATATTCAGCCATTCCCGTACTTCATTTTCCGGAAAACCTTCCGCTCCCACCGGAATCGCTTTCCAGATCTGGCATTCCCGGGGGAGAAGAGCTCGGAGTTCCCCGGCGTAGGAGATATCCTCGCTGCCGTGAAGCTGTACGGCACCAAGCCTGAGCTCCCAGGCCAGTTCGGCCGCTCTTGCCTTATCCTCGTTTACAAAAACCCCGGCAAAATCCTGCCGGCCGCCGCCTGCTCTTACCGCAGCGATGATCTCCCGGGCGTTTTCCGGAGTTACATGCCGGGGGGATTTTGCCGCAAAGATAAGCCCGTTCCAGACAAAGCCGGCCAGCCAGGAATTCAGAGCATCCCGGGGCCGGGTAATGCCGCAGACCTTGTTTTCACCAAGAATAACCCTTCTGACGGCCTTTTCAATATCCGGGCTGGCGGTAAGGGAGCTTCCGATAAGGAAGGCCTTCACATGATCCCGGAGACTCAGGATCTCGTCATGGGAACGAATGCCGGATTCGCTTACGGCAATGCGATCCTCCGGAATAAGCCGGGCCATGTCGCTGACCCGCCCCAGATCCACGGTGAGATTCCGGAGATTTCGGTTATTGATGCCGATAACCTTGGCTCCCAGCTGCACCGCCCGGGCGATTTCCTCCTCTCCCGAGGCTTCCGTGAGAATCCCCATGCCCAGGGAATGGGCCAGATCCGAAAGCCGGAGATAGGCCTCATCGGTGAGCACGGACAGCATCAGGAGGATGGCATCGCCCCCGAAATACCGGGCCAGATACACCTGATAAGGGTCATAGATAAAGTCCTTGCAGAGCACCGGGAGCCGCACTGACTTTCTGACAGCGCGGATGTACTCGTATTTGCCTTGGAAGAACCTTTCATCCGCAAGCACTGATATGGCAGAGGCATAGTTTTCATACACCCGGGCAATGGCCACGGGGTCAAAATCCGGCCGGATCAGTCCTTTGGAAGGAGATGCC
>DFFT01000034.1 GCA_002372325.1 Succinivibrionaceae bacterium UBA3769
TTCCGGTTCCGGAACAGAGATAGATATCGGCCTTCCCGGAGGAAATGTCCGTCTTCCGGAGAACATAAAAGTCATCCAGCGTTTTTCCGGTAAGGTCGGGGGGAAGCGCAGAAGAACCATTGTTGACCACGGTACCCTTGAGCTTATTAAGCCAAGAGGAAATAACTTCGGTAGTGCCAGCCATGCATAAGCTCCTTCACTGCATCCCCGGGAACAGAATTGAAAAGGAAATCTGAACAGCTCCGATCCGCATGAGATACGGAGACTGCAATACCTGACAGTGTCTCACAACAGATAATAAAAATGTTTTACAGCGGCAGAAAAACTGACTCCTAATCCCCGAACAGGCCTCATATCTGACGGGGGTAATTAAAAAAACAGGATTAAGATAACGCCTGCCAGATAAAACAATAAACCGGAGATTAAGACGGTGAGCGGTTAAGAAGACTGCCGGGGCTTCTCCTTGTTTGCCAGTTCCTTTCCAGTCTGGCGATTTCAGCCTTGGCACAGGCAAGCTCATCCAAGATGTCCTGCTCCTGCTATTTTGTCGCCGCATCCAGGGCTTTTCTGGCTTCGTCAAGAGTCCGGCTCTCTGCCAGAATCTTCAGAAACACCTGAAAAAATCCTTCCGGGGCTGACACCTGTTTCTGAAAATTTTCCAGATCGATTATCATAAAGTTCGGCCACGTGGGAAGCCATTCATGAATTCCTTCTTCATTGTTTTTTTCATCGGCCGGAAAGTTCGCATAGGTTTTGATTTCCTTGCTCCACCTGTTCTCCTCCAGACATGAATGCTCCGTGATATAGACTAGAAGCGTTCTTTCCTGCGGATATCTGGCGGTCAGGGCCTCGCTGTAAATCGATGATTTACTCAAGTCAGGTTCCTGATCAGTGTCCATAACCAGCCATACATAGACATCTCCGGCGCGCCAGAATGCATCCGGCTCACAAGGAAAAGGAATATCCCGGAGATGAGAGCGGCTGACTAATTGGCGAATACTGGCGTTTTGTTCCGCTGACCAGCATTTCGGTTCCCTGGCATCTTTAAAAAAACTGCTTGCCAGCTCGTTTGCCAGATAACCGAGAGCGTCCCCGGTGGCCAAATCCCGCAGCCATTTCTTCTTGTCAGCGACTTCTGTTTTGTTGCCGTTTTTTGTCATAAATTCTCCTGATTGACACTCCCTGCAACTGAAGCTGCGGGATTATTGCTTCAAAAACTCAGCTATACACCCGACATTAAGACTGCCGGGCTTTTCTGTTTGCATGTTCTTGTTCCAATATGGCTGGCAATTTCAGCCTTTAAACTTCTTTGGCAATCTCATTTCATGCGATCCGATGCCGCTTTTCTGCCGCCGCGGCAAGGGGGTTTCAGGCGCCCTTTTTCAGTATGTTCATGTATTCTTTATAGGCAAACGTTCTATTCCGTTTTCTGCTGCGACCGTCATTCTCAGTCTGTGCCAGAATACCTGCCTCAATGAGCCTTTTTGCCGCAGACGCGACTGCATTATAAGAAAGCCCCAGCGCCGCTGCGGTTTTCCCGATGTCAATAATGGGATGCGCTTCCAGGTAATCAAAAAGCAATCCCGCATTTATCCGGGCACGTCCCATGCCATTAATGACCATGACATTCTTTTCATGAAGCGCGGAGAGAGCATCTATGGCGGAAATGGCATCCTGAGAGGATTCCAGGATAGCTGTCAGAAAAAACAGCACCCACTGCTCATAGTTCCCCTTGTTTCTGACCTCTGTCATTCTGTCGTAATATTCCATACGGTTTTCTTTCAGGAAGTATGAGACATAAAGGGCCGGTGTTGTCAGGACTTTATTATCCATGAGGAACAACGTAATCATGAGTCTTCCGACTCTGCCATTGCCGTCAAGGAACGGGTGTATGGTCTCAAACTGGTAATGTATCAGAGCCGCCCGAATAAGAAAATCAAGACTGCTGTCATCACTGTTCATGTATTTTTCTAAATCTGACATCGCCGTGTCCATATCCTCCGGACATGGCGGAATATATCGCGCATTTCTCAAAGTTGATCCCTGTCCGCCAATCCAGTTCTGAGAGTGCCGGAATTCTCCCGGGGTTCTCTCCTGGCCGCGGACATTTTCTATCAGTATTGCATGGGTTTCCTTGATTAACCGATTGCAAAGCGGGAGCGTCTGAAGTCTGTTTATCGCATATTCAACCGCTCTAATATAATTTACAACATCAGTAACATCTCTGTTAGCATTGAGTTCTGCCATAGGATCAAGCACATCCTCCAGCGTAGCCTGCGTTCCTTCAATCTGAGAGGACATAAGGGCTTCTTTCCGAACATACATTGATACAAATTGTTCCATGCAAGGAATTCTGGAAGAAATGCTCTCTAAAGATGCAAGACTCTTATTGGCGGCAACCAGCATATTCACCATCGCTTCATCTAATATCAGCGGCGGATTCGGAGGAAGAGGGCTTGGCACGAAGGATTTGTATTGGGCTTCTCCAGAAAGATTGTTGCGATAAGTGCCGGATCTGTTCTTCATTGCAAGAGTTCCTCCGATGCTAAATAGCGTGAGTATATTTCAAGAGCGCTATTTCATTTTAGCAGCTTATCTTGAAATAAGGAACGTTACATGAGTATCTTATTTCAAGTCACAGAACACAATGGGTTCTCGCAATAAACCTGATAATAGCTCCCGACTCTCTCAATAAGGATGTTGTGGCCAAAAAGTCGCATTCAAAATATGGTGAAAATGTCACAAAGGCTTTGTATTGCACTTTTCCAAAAATACCCGCGTTTTCGACTTGTAACGCTGAAAAATAGGCACAAAGCCTTGTGGAGACAGGCTTTGTGCTCAAACTCCTTTTCAAATTAGTGGGTGCGAAACTTGCCTATAGCCGGAAACTTGCCTATAGATTAGTGTTATTCTCATAAACGGCACTCT
>DFFT01000013.1 GCA_002372325.1 Succinivibrionaceae bacterium UBA3769
TTGAGTTGCCGAGTTAGATGTCGGGTAGTTGTGGCTGTGAGATAGATGTCAGAAAAAAGGCTCCCACACTGCCATCAGAGGCGGGGAGCTTTTTGAAACAATATTATATCTACACATTGACAACTGTGAATGTATGTGGTATTATATGTACCTCTCTCGGAGGTGAAAGTCATGGGTTTCAGAGAAGACGTCAAAAAAATAAAGGCACTCACGGATGAGAACCGCCTTGCGATCATGCTTGCTCTCCAGCATGGGGAGAAGTGTGGATGTGATCTGCTGGAAGAACTGAATATCACGCAGCCGACTCTTTCTCATCACATGAAGATCCTTGCAGACAGCGGTCTTGTTGATTACTACAAAGAGGGAAAATGGATGCATTACTCCATCTCCGCAGACGGGGTCAGGGAGTTCCGGGAAATGATCGGTTCCTACGCAAGATGTGACTGCGAAACGGACGAGAGCGTATCCTGCGGATGCAAGGAAAAGAAGTAATCGATATCTATCATTCATAGGCAGTCCTTTTGGATTGCCTATATAAAGGCTATAAACATAGATATATTTCAATGTATCAAACTAACGTAGGCGAAGTTATGAGCAATAAAAGCAGAGGCATAAATACATTTCAGCGTTATCTTTCTGTGTGGGTACTGCTCTGTATGGCCATAGGAGTACTGATTGGGCACTTTATCCCGGCTATTCCTGATAGGCTCGGTCAATTTCAGATCTCCGGCATTTCGATTCCTATCGCTGTTCTCATCTGGGTCATGATCTACCCTATGATGATGAAAGTGGATTTTCAGAGCATAAAACAGATTGGAAAGAATCCGAAGGGACTTCTGGTCACATGGGTTACGAACTGGCTAATCAAGCCGTTCACTATGTATGGAATTGCTTATCTTTTTCTGTTTGTCGTATTCAAGACCTTCATATCTCCGGGATTGGCAACGGAGTACCTTGCCGGAGCTGTGCTTTTAGGAGCTGCTCCGTGTACGGCGATGGTGTTTGTGTGGAGTACGCTTACAAAAGGAAATCCTGCTTATACGGTCGTACAGGTGGCAACAAATGACCTCGTCATCCTTGTGGCTTTTGTTCCGATCGTAAAATTCCTTTTAGGCGTTTCCAATGTGGCTGTTCCCTATAGCACCTTGTTCGTCAGCATCTTTCTGTTTGTAGTGATTCCGCTTGTGGGCGGCATCCTCACGAGGATAACAGTCACGAAGCAAAGAGGCGCGGATTACTTTGAGAGCGCGTTTATCCATAAGTTCGACAATGCCACAACGATAGGTCTGCTGTTGACGCTGGTTATTATCTTCAGTTCACAGGCAGAGGTGATTTTGTCCAATCCGCTTCATATCGTTCTGATAGCGGTGCCGCTAACCATTCAGACTTTTTTGATTTTCTTTATCACTTATGGGGCAAGCAAGCTACTGAAATTACCGCATGATATTGCGGCTCCTGCCGGGATGATCGGTGCATCGAACTTCTTTGAACTTGCGGTGGCTGTGGCGATTGCACTCTTTGGCACGACAAGTCCCGCGGCTCTCGCCACTACAGTAGGCGTTCTGACGGAGGTTCCGGTCATGCTGATGCTTGTGCGGATAGCAAATAAAACGAAAGCGAGGGTTGCATAATGTGGACTTTTATTCAGGATCAGATCCTTGGGATGAAGTGGCTGAACTCCATAATTGGAAAACTGCTGCTTACAGCCGGACTTGATACGGATAGTCGGATTGGCGGAAGCATACAGTTCTTCATTTATGATACAATTAAAATAGCAGTATTGCTTTGTGTGTTGATCTTCCTGATTTCCTATATCCAGAGTTTCTTCCCTCCGGAGCGCAGTCGGAAGATCATGGGAAGATTCCACGGGATCGGAGCGAATATTATCGGTGCCTTGCTTGGGACGGTAACGCCATTCTGTTCCTGCTCGTCCATTCCGATTTTTATGGGCTTTACGAGTGCGGGGCTTCCGCTTGGCGTGACATTTTCCTTCCTGATTTCATCACCGATGGTGGACTTGGGAAGTCTTGTGCTTCTCGTCAGTATCTTTGGCGTGAAGATTGCCGTGGCGTACGCGGTGCTGGGGCTTGTCATCGCCGTCATTGGTGGCACTTTGATAGAACACCTGCACATGGAAGACCAGATTGCTGATTTTATCCGCAATAACAACAGCAAGGTGGATATCGAGTCTCCGAATCTCACTGTCAAAGACCGGCTGATTTATTCCAGAGATCAGGTTGCATCCACCTTTAAGAAAGTGTTCCCTTATATCCTTGTCGGCGTGGCTATCGGCGCGGTGATCCATGATTGGATTCCCGAAGGCTGGGTGGAAACCGTTCTCGGCAGCAATAATCCGTTCGGTGTGATACTTGCCACGCTTGTCGGCATACCCATGTACGCAGACATTTTCGGCACGATTCCGATTGCCGAGGCACTTTTGGCAAAGGGAGCATTGCTCGGTACGATTCTCAGCTTTATGATGGCGGTTACCACGCTCAGCCTTCCGTCCCTCGTAATGTTGAAAAAGGCTATCAAGCCAAAACTCTTAGCGACATTTATAGCCATCTGCACAGTGGGTATCATCATTGTCGGATACGGCTTTAATGTATTTCAAAGTTTATTCATCTGAAGGAGGATATGATCATGGCGCTGTTTGGTAAGAAAAAAGAAGTAGTCAAGGCGAAGCCCACATGTTGCTGCGGAGGGACGGAAGAAGTTAAGGCTGAATCTACTCCCTGCTGCGGAGAAAAGATTGATGGCGTTTGCAGCATCAAAGTTCTTGGTGCGGGTTGCAAGTCATGTCACGAACAGTATGAGAATGCCAAGAAAGCTGTTGAGAATCTTGGATTGAATGTTGAGGTAGAGTACATCACCGATATGGAGAAGGTAATGAGCTATGGTGTTATGAGTATGCCTGCACTCCTTGTTAATGATAAAATCGTATCTGTCGGTAAAGTGCTAAAGCCGGGAGAAGTTGAAAAGTTGTTAGGCTGATCATTCAGAAGAGATAAAGGCTCCTCACTACCGGCAAATGCGTCGGCGGCGAGGAGCCTTTTTATGCTTCAATGTTGATTGAGCGTGAACTCGGTTACCCTCTCAAACTTCCTTTCGTTAATTTGGAGGGTAAAACCGATGACGAGATAAATGCTACATTTGAAGACATCTATAAGCAACTTAAGGATTTTGAGCGTAGGTTAGTCAGCTATTTATCTGAAGATGAATAACTCAGTTGATAAGTTCACGAATACGTTATGGGGGAGAAAAAACATTAGATCTGTTCATATACTTCTATGACAGTGGAAATTACGCCCCTATGTGACTACCTCCTCGGAAATTTAGTGACACCCCTTTCCACACAATCATGACAGTTTATTCTTCAAATTACTGATTAGACTGCTCCCATTTCAGATACCGCTCCAGCAAAGCAATATCATGCGCGACCCGCTTTTCGGGATCCATTGCGGCGTCAGCGGCAACGCCGCCTCCGCTGCCGCCGTAGCGATCCTTCTCGGTTTTGCGCTCCTTTCTGGCCTTATCGGATTTTTTCGCCAGCATCTCAAGTCTTTTCTGAAGCTGTCTTCTCCGGATTTGTTCTGTTTCTGTAATGTCCGGCGTTACGCCGAAGTACTCGCTGAACGGATATATTCCGGTGACCGCGTATTTGTAAAAATCAGCCGGAGAGAGCCCGCCCAGACAGGTCTGAATACACACGCTGTTTAGTTTACCTCAAAGCGTGGTCACTATCTCACTTTCTTTCCAGACAGTATTCTGTGGATTTATAGCATTTCCTCCTTGCAGGTTGCAGATACCGTTTCGCTGCCATGTCTAATTTTTCAAACAGATGCTTTGACACGTTCATACGGCTTTTGTTTACTTTATTCTGATGTTAATACAGTTTTCAAGAGATACACGTATGCCGGAAACTAAAGTTAATCCCTCGTTATTCAGAAAATTCAAAAAAACTCAAGTTAACAACATTCAGAAGCTCCCGGACATCACGGGACTTACCATTGACAAGTTTCATGTTGACTCAAGACTGGATATCGTTTCCGGGGAGGCCGATATCTACCTCTGCTCACGGGTAAATGATAAATCCGGAAAGAGCTTTCTTCTCAAATACTACCGCAGAGAAAATGCCGTAAAGCCGGATGTTATTAAGAAGCTGAAAACCGTAAACAGTCCTTATGTGGCAAAGGTTGAAGGCTTCGGAGAGTATGAAGGGCATCAGTATGTGGTACGTCCGTATTACGAGATGTCGGCTTTATCGGAACTTCTCGCCGAAGGAACCAGGTTTTCAGAAGAAGACCTCAGGAATCTTATTATCCCGTCAATTATTGAAGGCTTGAGAGCAGTTCATGACGCCGGGATTCTCCATAAGGATCTCAAGCCAGCCAATATGATCCCTGATGATAAAGGGGAGCGTATCGTTCTTATCGATTTTGGCATCAGCTCCAATGCCGGCAGGAATACCTTTGTGGTAACAGAGACCGGCATGACTCCGTTTTATGCGGCTCCGGAGGCCATGCAGGGCATCTTTCACCGGGAAACGGACTACTATGCCCTCGGGATTACCATCTTCGAGCTTTTTACCGGATTTACACCCTTTCAGAACCCCGGAATGTCCGGAGAAGAGGCCGCCAGGCTGGCAGCGGTCAGCAAAATCGCCTTTCCAAAAAGATTTCCTGAACGCCTCAGAAAGCTGGTGCTGGGTCTTACCTATAAGGATATCTCCCGCCGTAATGAAAAGAACAACCCCAACCGCCGCTGGGGGTATGATGAGGTAAAGAGGTGGCTCAAAGGTATAGATGTTCCGGTGCCGGGTGAAGGTACTTCTGCTGCCGGCAAAGCTCCTTCGGCGGCAGTTCCGGGGTTTCCGCCATACCGTTTTAACGGGACAACCTGCCGTACTGAGAAAGAGCTTATCAGGGCGCTTCTGGACAATCCGGAGCTGGGAATCAGGGAGCTGGGACGCGGAGTGCTGACACATCACTATTTTACGGTTAATGACAAAAAGGGGGAGCTTTGCGAAAAGGCCGAAAAGCTTATTGAACACAGCAATGACAAGGTGCGGGATTTTGTGGATTTCCTGTTCCGGCTGGCTCCTGATTTTGACGGGTTCGGCAAAGCTGAGTTCGGAAACCGCGAATATGAGTTTCAAAATGCTGAGGCCTTCCTGAGCCATATTGAGGGGCTTAAGCGTAATGGCAATTATTACGAGATCCTGCATCTGTTCAGAAGCTACGGACAGTCCTTAAAAGCCGTTTCCGGCAGAGTATGGCCCTCCTGTGCCTACCGAAAACTGGAGGAGCTGGCTAAGCCTCTTATTCAGTTCGGGGATCGTATCTTCAGCGATGACGGGGCTTTTGCGGCATATCTTGAAAAGCTTATGGCCGCCAATAAAAACACTCCCCTTAATCTTAAAAACTTTGTCTCTGAGCGCCGCAGCATTCTTGAAAAGCTTAAAGGAAGACCGGCTCTGGCTGGTGTTATAGCACGGATTGAAAAGTTTGGCGGTCTTAAGGAACCTGTCAATGCTGTTATAGCGGTAAACGGAATCAAATATCCCGGCATACCTGTCAGTGAAGAAGAATTCCTTAAGTTTGGGAGCTATCCTCAGGGGGAGCAGGGCCAAAAAGCCCCTATTGAATGGCTGGTGCTGGAGGTTTTGGGAAATGAGGCTCTTCTGGTTTCCCGTTACGGGCTTGACTGCAGGCAGTATCATCATGAGTCTGTAGACAGAACCTGGGAGAACAGCGATCTCCGGAAATGGCTGAATAATGATTTTCTTAAGACGTCATTTTCGGGAGAGGAGGTTAAAAGGATTAAGGTTTCGGAAGTTCGAAATGAAGATAATCCCGAAGGTACCCGTGGCGGGAATACTACCAGAGACCGGGTGTTCTGTTTAAGTATTGCGGAAGCGATTCAGTATTTTCAGAGTCCAATTGCACGAAGGTGTCAGGCGACGGATTATGCCCGAAATCAGGGAGCGTTGACAGATAATAGTAATGACCAGTTTGTTTGCTGGTGGCTGCGGTCACCGGGGCGTAGTCAGTGCTGTGCTTCGTACCTGAAGTTGAGCGGCAAGATAAACAAGGGTGGGGGCAACGTCAGCCTTGCTGACCGCGCTGTGCGGCCGGCTTTATGGGTGGATCTGCAGTATTTTCAGCGGAAATAATTTGTCCCGCACTTGCTGGGGCGGCCTGCGGCTAAAACCGCAGCGCCGGTAATAGCTCCCGGCACAAGCCTTAAAGCCATGCTTCCGCTCTGGCCTTACAGCGTATTCTCTCCGGCTCCTCTTACTCCTTTTACTCCTCTGACGCTGTTATGCTTCTGATGCCGCATCCTTATGTTCCTCTCCGTTTCCCCTGGCAGTTCCCGGCTCCTTCCCGGCCAGAAAACGCGGCTTCCGGGGCAGAGAGGACAGGAAAAGCCCGCAAACGGTGAGAAGGCCTCCGATTATGCCCCGGGCATTAAGCTCCTCCCCCAGAAACAGCCAGGCAAACAACACCGTAATGGCCGGCCCCGCATAGATATAGACGCAGGTTTTTACCGGCCCCAGGATTTTCACCGCATAGTTCCACGAGGCAAAGCACAGGGCGGAGGCCACAGCGCCCAGAAAGGCCAGATTGAGGAGAGCCCGGGGATCCGCGTAGCGGGAGAGATCCTGCCACGAGATGTCTGCCATGGCCGCAAAGGGGGCGATGAACAGGATCCCCCACAGGAAGGCGCGGCGGGTAATGGCCAGACTGCCGTACCCCAGGGAGGAGAGCTTCTTGATGGTGAGGGAGTACACCGCCCAGGAGATGCAGGCGGCTACGGTCATAAGATCCCCGATGGGACTCACGGTGAGATCAGAGTCTCCCGCGCTGAGCATGACAATCCCGGTCATGGAAATGACAAAGCCTGAGATAAAGCCCCGGGAGAGCACCTGGCGGTCATGGTATACCGGGAGCGCCAGAAGGGCGGTAAAAAGCGGGGCCGCGGAGACAATGATGCCCACATGGGAGGCGCTGGTGATGGTGAGGGCGGTGTTTTCCAGCATGAAGTACAGGCAGATCCCGGTGAGGCCCGCGAGAGCGAAGTACTTTTCCTCTCCGGGGCGGCTGGTTACGGCGGGGGCTCCGGCCAGACTGAGCAGGATGACAGCAATAATAAGCCGGACGAGCAGGATTTCCGCGGGGGCAAAGCTGGCCACGAGATACTTGGTGGAAACGTAGGTAATGCCCCAGACCGCGGTAGTGAACAGGGCCGCCAGATGTCCCGGCAGGGTATTTGCGCTCATGCGGCCTCCCTGCTATGCCGGATACTCCGGCGGCAAAGAACGGAACAGGGGATTAAGATTAGGGCAAAGGTCAGGAGCACCGGCGGGATCCGTCTCCCGCGGCTCCGGACAGCGCCGGAGGCTGAAGTTACCACTTTTTCTTGGGCATGAAGAGAATATCAATGTCGTTTTCCTTGGCTTTTTCGTTGGCCATTTCCTGCTCGTGCCTCTTTTCAGCCTCGGAGTTAATGCGGGCCAGGATTTCTTCCAGATGATTCTTGACGCCCTCCAGCCAGGAATCCCGGAACTGGAGTTTATTGAGAGAGCCCAGCCCGCCCTTGATAAGATCCCGGGCCGTGCCGTTCTGGTTGTTGGTCAGGGCTTCCTCGATATTATTCAAGAGGTTGCTGAACTGGATCTTGTAGATGTTGATCTCCAGCACCTTGTCCTCGTCCACGAAATCGTTTTTGGAGATCCGGCCCCGGTTGAATTCCTTGCGGAGGATCTGCCGGAGACGGCGCATGGTGCGGATCATTTTCAGGGACTGATCGGCATTGGCGGGCGGAGCAAACTGGGTATCCCGGGAGGGGGAGGTTTTGGTGATCTCTATCTGAGATGACATGTCCTTGATGCGCTGCTGCACCTGAATGCTGTTCTGCACCGTGGCGATGATCTGGAGAGAGCTCAGAATGCGGTTCTGCAGAATAACGATCATCCGGTTGGAGAAGGGGATCTGGGTGACGTTCATCAGGATGTCGTCGGTTTCATCAATGATGTTTTTCTGCCGGGAAATGAGGAGCTTTTTGTCCATTTCCTGCTGAACCTGGTAATCACTGTACAGCATATAGGCAATGATCACAAAGACCAGCAATATGATAATGAATATAGTAATGGCAAAAAACATGCTGAACACCTCTCGAGCAGGAAACGCATCCCTGGGCCCTTAACCCCGCGCGGCGCGCAAACCGGGCTGTTTCCTGTTCATCCTTCTGCTGCTATTACGGATGCCGGATGAATCATTCCGGGAAAATGCTGTCCCGATTTTATCACAGGTTAACGCGGCGGTTGTTTTTGTCGTGCTCTAATTTTGACTGAACCGCAAAAAAAACTCGCCGCCTGCCGGCATCCTTCCGGCCCCTTTCCTGATTCTTTCAGCCTCTTTCCTGAAAATTTCTCCCCCATGGTGCAGTTCCGCGTTTCTGGCAAGGATCCGGAGAAAATCAGTCAACCTGTGAGTGCCGGCGTAGAATCAGCTTAAAAAACTTTTCCGGACGCGAGGGGCGGGCGGGCCGTGCTATA
>DFFT01000106.1 GCA_002372325.1 Succinivibrionaceae bacterium UBA3769
ATCTTCTCGAAAACACCAGCTTCACAATGCCGTCAGCGATGTTCCTGCGGTTAAGGTCTTCTGCGGCAATGCCGGTTAGTCTGACAATAAGATCCCGATCCTTGTGGGAAAGACCGCCTCTTTCGTTGTCATCGTTGTCATCATCGCCAGCATCCAGCACCCGGCAGATATCCCCCAGCACGGTGCCGGCGGAGACGCTGGTGAGCTGATTGTGATCTCCCAGCATAATGAGGGAGGTATTCGGACTGAGAGCCGAGAGGAGACTGTGCATCATCAGGATGTCCACCATGGAAACCTCGTCCACAATGAGAACATCCAAAAGAAGAGGAGCTCTTTCATTATGGCGGGCCTTGAGAGAACCCGGGTACCGGCCCAGAAGAGTGTGGAGGGTGACGGCCCGGACATTAAGGCATTCCTTAAATTCCTGAAGCGCGGTGTCCGGGTCTTTGCCGGTTACCTGGGCAGCTTCCCGGATTTTGGCCTCGAGAGCAATGTTCGGATCCTTGATGCTGTTATTCAGGGATTCCAGCATGCGGGCTGCCGCCTTGCCGGTGGGGGCGGCCAGACCCACCTTAAGGGGAGTTCCGGATTTCTGCTGGAGCACCATGGCCGAGAGGAGCTTGGCCACCGTGGTGGTCTTTCCGGTGCCGGGGCCTCCGGTAACCACGGTTACCGGATGCAGGAAGGCCATGGCCACGGCCGCCTTCTGCCAGTCAATGGGATTCCGGGGATTGGGATCTTTGGGGAAAAGAACGTTAAGAGTCTTCCCTAAGCTTGCTACTTCCCCAGGGTTATCCGGATCAAAAAGCCGGGATCTTTGCGCCAGCCTCTCGTTAAGAGCTTTGGCAATGGCGGTTTCCGCGGCATAGTATCTTGCGAAGTAGAAGTTCCCCATACTGAGAACCAGCGGCTTTCTCAGGCTGCCCGGATCCGCTTCGTCTGCGGGAGTGTCCGGGGCGGGATCGAAGGAAGACCAGTCAATGCGCTCATCGCTCAGGGGAGAACGGAGATCCAAAACGCTTACGGGCTCCCTGCTGTCATGTCCGGCAAAAAAATCGGTGTCCTGAGATTTCCCGGCCTCTTTTACCAGAAAATGCACATCGGAAAGATATTCAGAAAAGAGCTCAAGCCGGGCCTGAACCGCCGGGTTTCTCACAAAGGCGAGCAAGCGGGTGTCCCGTTTATTGCGTTTTTTGTAATAATCCTCGATTTCGGCGGGGATCCTGTTAATGTTATCCACCGCATCCTCAATGCTCAGGGTGGCGCTCCCCTGCTCCAGCGCCCGGCCGACAAGGAGGGTGAGAGCTCCCAGAGCTTCCGCTTCCGCGCAGTCAAAAACCTGGCCCCGGGGATTCCAGGAAACGGCCTCTCTCATATGAGCATTAAGAAGATCGTCGTCTCTGATGTCCCAGGAAAAGCCGCCTTCGGGATAAACGGGATTCTGGTCGGGAGAGTCCGGGGAAAGAGCCGGATCGCCGGGGGGACATAATCTCTCAAAGATATAACGCGCCTGAGCCCGGGTCGTATCCGAAAATATCGGAAGCTCCAGAAGAGTTCTGAAAAAGTGTTTCATTGTGTATCCTCCCGTCTTTACTGCTTGCTCATCTGCTGCTTGCTCTGCTGATTCCCGGACTGCTGGGTATTCGGCTTTTGATTAGATTCGGGGTTCCCGGAGCTGCCTTCGGGATCGCCCTTTTCATTATCTTCGGCATTCGCAAAAAACTGATCCGCCTTTTCCACAAGCTCCCGGGGCAGCCTGACATAGTAAACTCCGGGGACGGATCCGTTAATTTCGGATTTCTCTCCCCGCATGCCTCTCAGGAAGAGATAGTAGATGCCGCCGATGTGAGTGTCATAGTCGTAGCTGTCTCCCAGCTTATGCTTCAGGAAGCGGTGCATGGCCACGGTGTAAATCACGTACTGGAAGTCATAATGGGAATCGTAGATGGTTCGCTGCATGGCTTCCCTGTTGTATGAGCCCGGTTTATTCCTGTTTTCGGTAATAATGTTGGACTTGTAGTCCGCCACGTAATATTTGCCGTCATGCTCGAAGAAAAGGTCCAGAGAGCCGGTCATAAAGCCCTGCACATCCTTGGCGGTAATTACCTGCTCATCCTTTAATTCGCCAATAAGATGGTAAAGGTTGCCGACATACTTGTCTTCCGTGTACTCCTTGCTCCGGACAATATTATTCAAAGCTGCCATATCCGTGATATGGGGCACACGCATGTAGAATTCCATTTCCTTGACGGTATGGTTATCCCGGAGATCCCGAAGAGCAAAGGGGGCGGCTTCTTTATCGCTGCCGGATCTGAGCGGAGTTTCCGCCGCGCAGAGTATCCACTCCAGAAGGTTCAGGAACTTCCGGTCATTCTGACTCCATTCCCCGGAATCCGGGAAGGTGTCAAGACGCTCGGCAATCACCCGGGCCGCTTTGATGCTGTCCAGAAGATCCTGACGGGAGACGCGTTTCTGTTCCCGGAGCTCCTCAAGCTTTGTTCTGTCATCCCGAAGATCATCGAAGGACAGGCGCTCAAAAATCCCGTGGAGGAAGAGACCGGTGTCAATGCCGCCCCGGATGGCGATCCGGGGATCATCATCTCTTGAAACCTCCGGGAGATCCTCGGAGTTATGGTTTTCATCCTCGCCCCCGGTATCTCCGGTGTCTGGCCTTGCCGCGCCGTGGTGGGTTTTGGCGCTGACGAGAGCGGAGTAGGAAAGGATGCGCCAGTTATTGGGGATGTTGCCTTCAAACGGTCTGACTCCGGATTCGGGGTTACTGTCCCCCAGCTGCAGCTTCCGGCGGTCCGGATCCCAGATGATTTCGGTTTCGGTTTCAGTTTCGGACTTCTGAGAAGAATCCCCGGTCAGATCGGCAAGTGAAGAAATAAGGAAGTAATAATCCCCTTCATCCATCGCCTCGCTCTTCGAATCATCTTTAGAAGCCGCCCTGCTGTTCAGATTCCTGATTT
>DFFT01000036.1 GCA_002372325.1 Succinivibrionaceae bacterium UBA3769
GGCTCTCCGACCTTTGACCGGGTGCTTCAGGGGGTAAAGGCTCTTAGTGATGCCGGGCTCTGCGGCGGGATTCTTCTGGTCATTAACACCGAAAATCCCCCGGATACTGCAAAGCTCTTCAGCTTTATCCGGGAAGCCGGGGTTTCCGCCAGAATAAATCCCCTGATTGCCTGCGGGAGATCTGCGGGACGGGATACCGCGGCTTCGGACAGCAATTATGTCCGGGTGCTTCAGGATCTTTTTGAAAAAAGCATGACAGCTGATGCCGACGTGGCAATAGATCCTCTGAACGGCATTCTAGATGCCATTATCACCGGCTGTCCGGTAAATGAGTGTTCCTACAGCGGGGCCTGCGCCAGGGGCATTATCAGTCTTTATGCCGACGGTCTTATGGGGTACTGCGGCCGGGACAGCAGCGCTCTCTCCTGCGCTTATGGGAGTCTCCGTAACCGCACAGTTAGCCAGCTTTATTTCAGCGATACGGCGGAGCTCATGCGGCAGCGGGACAGCTACCTTAAAACCCATGACTGCCAGGGCTGCCCGGTCTGGGATCTCTGCCACGGCGGCTGCGCCTTCAATGCCATGAACAGCTTTGGCGACCTGAACCGCAAAACTCCCTCCTGCGAGATGCGAATGGAGCTTATCCGCTATCTCAAAACCACCGGCCTTTGCCTCCTCAGGGAACGCCTGGCGCGTCAGAAGCGGGAGATCCGGGCCTGCATCAGAGCCGGACAGGCACTTCTCTCCCGGTTGGAGACCATGAATGCAGAAAGAGACCGCTGATTTCGGGAATGATCCCGTCTGCCCCGGAGACAGCGGGAACCGTTTCTCCGGGGCCATGGTACGCGACATGCTGCGGGACATCGTATTTCTGAATGTGCACCGGAAATATCTGGACTATATTCCCTCCTATGGCGGATTTCTCGGGATTTATATTCTGTCAGCCTGGGTGAATGCCAATGGCTATACCGGGCAGGGCTTTGCCGGAACTCTGCATCAGGGCCGGATCATTGCGGATAACCTCTGTCTCAGGAAGCAGGTGGAAATCCTCGGTCTTTACTGCGACTATGCCAATGTTACCGAGAATATCTGGCTGACCCGTTATGTGAAAGAGCGGTATGGCATTCCGGTGATTCTGGGCGGTCCCCAGGCCACCAGCCTCGGGGAGGACTTTCTCAGACAATCCGGATGCGATGCCATCGCCTTCTGCGAAGGCGAGCTCACCGTAATGGAGCTTTTGAACTATTTTCTGGACGGCGCGGGTTCCCTGGCGGATATCAGGGGCATTGCCTATCTGGATGAACACGGGGTATTTCATAAAAACCCCCTCCGGGGAGTTATTCACAACCTGGATGCCATTCCCTTTATCGATGAGGACTGTTATCTCATCCCCCGGCAGGACTGGTCAGAGATTTCCATTATAACCGGACGGGGCTGTCCCTTTCGCTGCGCGTTCTGTCATGAGGGGGCCGGAGCCAAGGCCGTCAGGTATCGCTCTGTGGATAACGTGCTTCAGGAAATAGAGCTCTGTCTTAAGAAGATGCCCCCGGAGCAGAAGAGGCGGCTCCTTTTTACAGATGATACCTTTACCCTGAAGCCGGATCGGGTAAAGGAGATCTGCGCGGGGCTTAAGGAGCTTCGGAAGACGTATAGCTTTTTCTGGTTCTGCGAGGCTCATGCGGGGATGCTCCGGCGCTGTCCTGAAATGATACGGGATCTCGCGGAGGCGGGGTGCAGCCGCATTCAGCTGGGCATCGAAGCCGGAACCGCAGATGTATTAAAGGCCTACCGGAAGAACATCACTCCCGATGATATCAGGGAGGTGGTGGTGCGATGCCGGGATGCGGGGATTCCGCAGTTATTCGGGAACATCATTGTGGGCGGGGCGCTGTTTTCCGGGGAGGTATTTGAGGAGGATCTTAAATTCGGGGAGGAAATTCTGATTCTTGGGCAAGGGGTTCTGGAGCTCGGAGTGGTGAGCTACTGGCCCCTTCCCGAGACTGAGCTTACCAGAAATGCGGCATCCTACGGCATCAGGATCGCGGATCCGGATTTCATTACCGCAGTGGATGACTTTCCCCAGACGGAAAACGCCGAATTTGATGTCTGGGGGATCAATGCCTGCGTGCAGCGGATGCGCCGGAAATTTAACGAGGTCATGGTGAACATGCTTCGAAACCGCATGATTCCCGAGGAACGGATGCGGCAGTGGATTGACTCCTGCGGTTTCACGGATCTGGTCTCCGGCTACTGGCAGGAGGCTCTTAAAGCCGCACCGGAGGTTTATGCCTGGTACCATCTCCGGGCGGACAATGAGGTGATAACCTCAGACGAGCTTTCAGAACCCTTTGAGAGCTCGCGGCCCATCAGGGTCATCGGGCTTAACAGTCATGCCGAGTATCTGGGGCCGGATCGCACCATGGTTCTGGGGCATGAGCTTACCGACCGGGAGAGGGACACTCTGGTGCTCTGCACCGGGAGAATTACCGCCGGGGAGATTGCCGCGGAGGTTAACCGGCGTTATCCGGAGGATCCGGGGGACGGAAAGCCCCGGCCTTCGGTTCGGGAGATTATTTTAAAGCTGGAAAAGCTGTTCCTTGTGGCCTTTGCCAGAGAATGATTATCAGAGGGCGGATTTTCCGGCAGGCAGCGGAAACCGGAATAACGGTAACAGCCGGGTGTTTCCGGTAATTCCGCAAGCCCTTGCTATGACCATGACTGACTAATGAACAGGAGATAACTATGTCTGAAAAACTGACGGATTACGGAAAGGAGATTACGCGCCTCGCCCTTGACATTGCGAAGACGGCGGAACCCTATGCACAAAAGGCTCCGGAGCTTGCTTCCTCCATCGGCTTTATTAAAAGCTTCGTAGCTGAAAAGGTGGCTCAGAATCAGCCGGAGATCATGGTTTACGGCATTTACAACGCCGGGAAGAGCAGCATTATCAACGAGCTTATCGGACGGGATGAGGCGGAGGTGAATGACAAGCCCACCACTGACCGGGTGCAGTACTTCACCTTTAACGGTTATCGCATTGCCGATACTCCGGGCGTGGGAGCTCCCATTGAGCACGAGCAGATCACCCAGGAGCATCTCAGAAAGGCCGATGTGGTGATTTTTGTGATGAGCAATACCGGTTCTCACGATCTGGCCCAGAATTACACGAGAATCAAGGAAATCCACGACAGCGACAAAAAGGTGATTATTGTTCTCAATGACAAGAGCGGCAGTCTGAACAAGCCCGGGGATACCAGCATTGACGAAATCAAGCTCAAGATCGGCCAGAACCTGAATGAGGTGGGACTCCGGAATAAGTTTGACATTGTTACCGTAAATGCGCTCCGGGCCAGAAGAGGGCGTGTGGAAAACAAGCCGAAGCTTTATGAAATGAGCAATATGGACGAGCTGGTGCAGGTTATTACTCAGGAGCTTAAAAACTCCGGGAGAGGCCGTCTCTGGTGTACCATGATCGCCCAGATTATCAATGAGTCAGGCAAGATCCTGGCTGCTATTGACGGCATCATGCAGCATACCGTATCCGAGGACAAGATAAAGAACTATCTTGATTTGGTGCGGGAGCAGGAAAAATGCCTCCGCTCGGACATTAACTCCTATATCGACCGCCGGATGCAGGGCCTGGCCGCCACTCTTCCCGGAACCATCTGGGCCATGCGTAACGATGCCGGGGGAGCAAGGAATGAGGTGAACCGGGCAGTGGCGGAAAGCATCACTCTTATCCGGGAACAACTCCGGGATCTTCTGGGAAACATGAAGGTTATCCTTAATGACAATGCCCAGGATTTCGGAATGGCTCTCGGTGAAGCCGCCCCCGCTGAAAACATGGTGGTGCGGTGTTCTTCTGCGGACAGTCAGGAGGTGCTTCAGGCGCTGGAAAAATGCCTTTCCGACAAGAATGGCGCTTATGACAGCGAGTTTTCAGAAAATCTGCCGGCCCCGACCAGCGGGGACTGGAGCCGGAATACCACAGATGCTTTGGTAAACGCCTCTCTGGCCGCAACGGCGCTGAAGACGATTCTGCCGTCCCTGGGGCTTAAGGTTCTGGTTCCCTATGCCGGGCCCGTTCTGGCGGTGGTGGGAGTGCTGGCAACGCTGTTTGCCAGCGGGAATCGGAGCGGATATGATCCCCGGAAAGTGGCCGAGATCAGAAACCGGCAGGAACAGGCCCGGCTGCAGGCGGAAACCCAGGCTAGAACCGAGCTGGAAAACAAGTGCCGCTACATGTGCATGAACATTTCCGACCAGCTTAAGAGCAATATCAGCCGCATGGTCTCGGAGGTTTCAAAGCTGCTCACTGCCCCCTGCCGGAACATGGCCTTCCAGGCGCGGGAGGACAGCGGACGTCTGGTGGAATGCCGGGAAAAAACGCAAACAAACATCAGCGCTCTTGAGGACCTGCGAGATCTTCTGAAAAGTGAAATCACTGACAAATAAAGAAAAAGCCGAGCCGAGTTTGCGGGATTGAGACAAAAGATGCCGTCCGAAAGCCGGGCGGCATTATTGTATCCGCTGCTGAAGCCGTTATCGCCGCGTTTTGGAGAGCGCCTTTCAATACGGCTCCGGAGTGTTCTGGCACGGGGCCTCCTGAATTCTGTTTCAGAACCAGCCATATTGCCGGCATTACCGGTGCTGTCTCCTTCCTCTTCCTTATCACCAAGCTCCTCAGCAGGGCTTTCTTTCACCCATGCCGGAGGCGTATGCGTCAGGCTGCTATCCCCTTATTCCGGTCTTAAGAGGCGGCCAGACATTTTAATTGCCGCCAATACGAGGCAGTTTTCGGGGTAAAGGG
>DFFT01000176.1 GCA_002372325.1 Succinivibrionaceae bacterium UBA3769
GGGGACGTCAGGGATCTCTTAAAAATTAAACTCGAACTTATAAATGGCGTCCACCGCCTGCTCCACAGAACTCACGCCTTCAATATAGAACTTGGGGAACATTTCATATCTGACGCGGAATTCCGAAACCGCATTGTAAAGGCCGTAGCCGTAGGCCACCTGCAGCTTCGGCATGATGTACGCCGAAAGCTCCACCGAGGTTTCGTCGCCATCCCCCCGGGAATCCAGAGACATGTCCTGAAGCCCCAGCCCCTCGCCCAGTTCGGTCACGAGCCCGGAGGTCTGCATCAGACCGGCGCCCAGAAGGAGCTGCGCCGTCATGTTGCCATTGTTGGAAGAGCTGGCATCAAGCCCCTTGCCCCTGAGCAGGTAGGACAAAGCCTCGCTCTGAGCCATCTGGGGCTTGGAGAATATTTTGATATTTGGCCGGGAGGCAGTCCCGGTAACCGAAATGCCTACCCTGATGTTGTCATTATCCATGGAACGGGGATTGCGGATGGCCCGGATATCCAGATTGGGCTCCGAAGGATCGCCCACAAAGGAAATGCGGCCCTTTTCAATGATCAGATCCTGACCGAATGCATGAAAAACTCCATCCTCGGCTCTGATATCTCCGGTAATGCTCATCTGTCTTCTGGGCGGCTGCTTTATGGCCAGCTTACCCCGGATATCGCTCCTAAGCCCCATGGCATTAAGCTTTACGTCATCGCCGATGGAAATCTCCATATCAAGGCCCATGGGGAGAGTGCTGCCCTGCCGGAAATCATAGCCGCCGTCCTTGGTGCGGGACATCTCGTGCACGTCCTTGGAGAGAGACACGGAGCTTGCCGGGAGAGAGCGCACCTTGATCCGGGCGTAAGGCATGGCCACCCGGCCGGAAAGATTGTTCACCTTGTCGGAGAATTCTCCGGCGATATTAACCTTTACAATGCCCTTGCCGTAGCCGAAGAGATCCAGCGGGAGATCATCGGTGTCCAGCTTGATTTTGGCCTCCATCTCCGGATCCCAGACCAGACTGCCTTCAAGACGGCCGGTCTTGCCCAGAATCCCAAACGAGCCCCTCATGTCCGCGCTGCTTCCATGAAAATTCATCTCGGTATTGATATCGGAAATGTTGCCGAGATCCATGGAAGGGGTAACACTCATATCCCGGATCCGGACTACACCGTTAAGTCCCGGCTTGTTAAGAGACCCCGCAAAGCTGCCGCTGCCCTCCAGGAAACCGGAGGAAGCAGCCACATCGCCCAGCATCTGGGAAATAAGACCGAGATTGATGCTGTTGATCCGGTACTCTCCGGAAATCGCCTGCTTCTGTCCGGCGGGATCGGATACCGCGAGGTCGGTGTTCAGGGAACCGTTCTTGCCCAGATCCAGAAGGAAAGAGGTATTCAGCCTGTCCGGCCGGATAGCGGCATCAAGAGAAATCCCGTCAAAATGCAGTTCCCTCCTATCGTAAATCAGCTTGCCGGCAGGGATATGCAGGGATACGTTTCCGTCGGGACGGTTCTTAACCAGCGCCACATCCGCATTGAGCGCTGCGGAAAACGGCAGACTCAGAGTCTCGGGAATGAAGGCTTTGAAGGAGTTCAGTCTGATGTCCGGAGCGGTAAGTCTGACCCTGGCCCGGTCCGGAGACCACATAAGCTCCTGGAAGGTCAGCCGGTTCCCGTTGATAAGCCAGGAATGCTCATTGGCCTTAACCTGAATCCCGGGACTGAGCTGGGTATCGGCCTTGAGGGGAGTTTCCAGCTTGGTATTAAGCTCTTTGGTTACCAGATCGAGTTTGGAAATCTCCGCAAAATAGCGGGTCCTCTTCGCATCCATAGAGCCGTGGAGGCCCAGATCCAGATGTCCTGCAATTGTCCGGGCCTTCAGGGTGAGATCATGAGAGTCCTCGCCGCCCTTAAAGGCCAGCTTCAGGGAATCCACCAGCTTTTTCTTGGCATTATAGAGATCGCCGATTTTCAGATTCAGTTCGCTCTTGGTCAGCCGTTCATCCTTGGAGGCGGCATCCAGAACGAGATCCAATCTTCTGATCCTCATATCCTGATAACCGACATCGGGGGATTTCAGGGTGATCATGGCATTGGGGGCGGTAATGCTTCCGGTCATATTGATGTTGCCGGCCACGCTGCCGCTGAGACCGGGGTACAGGAGGGAGAGATCCTTTAAATCGATTTCCGAAACCAGATGGGAGCCGGAACCGACATTAGTGATATTGCCGTCTGCGGAGAGAAAATTTTTGCCGCCGTTTTCCAAAACAAGATGCCGGATCTCGGCATTAAGATCGCTGTCTGCCTTTATGAGGCTGCTGTTCAGAGTCAGGGGATAGTTCATTAAAAGTCCGTCCAGACTGAGATCCCGAGCCTCGGCCCGCCAGGAAAGGTCATCAGCCTTCATGACAAACTCCGGCTTCACGCTTAACGCCAGAGCGGCAGGAACATCCGGCACGAAACGGGTCAGATCGGCGGATTTAGCGCTGATCTCCCCCTTAAAGCCGTAAATCTTATCAAAATCCGCATGTCCGCTGAGCTTCACCTCATGCTGCTTATCCGGAGTATTGACCGCAAGACTCTTAATATCTGCGGACACCATGTCCGTAGAGGCATTAAGCTTAAGATCCAGCTCCGGATAATCCAGAGCCTTTATTCCTTTGGCTTTAACTGCGGCAGTGAGCCCCTTCAGCGTACCAGAAGCCTCGGCATCCAGAGACTTCATGGCATAATCCGGCTTCATAATGGGCCACCCCAGATTCGTCCCCTGCGCCTTGACCTCAAACGGCAGGTACGGAACCAGCGAACCAATTCTGGCATCGGCTATAAGTCCCGCCTTGCCGGCAATATCCGCATGAACGCTGAGATCGACAAGATCCCCCTTTCCTTTGGCAGTCAGGGTATGGTGGTTCAGAAAATCAAACCATTCATCGTTTTCCGACCATGCGTCCAGAGTAATGTCCATGGGATAGTAATCCCGGAGGGTCATGGAGCTGTCCGTCAGTTTGGCATGGCCGAGATTGTGATCCACCCGGAAGGTGTTCACGCTGATGTCAGCTCCGACGTAACTCCCGCTCAGAAAACCCCGCATGACTCCGGTGTCATAGACGGTCTGATGATAACGGGCATAATCCAGAGTCAGAGCATCCACTCTTATTTTTATGGGGAGGAACACCGCAGGCAGCTTCTCAACAGCGCTTTCAACCTCTGTTCTGTTAAAGGGCTCCTTAACCATGGGGGACGGCGGAGAAGGCGGCGACTCCGGAAATCTCTCGTCATGAAGCTGCACATCGATGTAGCTGGCATCGGCGGTATAAACAGTAACCGTATCATCCTTAAGGCCGGCCCGGAGATAGAGATCGGCTACCGCCACATCTACCACCTCAGAAAGCATCAGGAAATTCTGCACCCGCACGGAATCCGCATGAATATCCAGCGGAATGGAAATAAAGCTTTCCTCGGCAGGAGCTTCCTCCTCTTCGTTTTCAGGTTCCGGATCAGTATTAATGGCCGGGGCCGGAGCAATGTTCGTCGTAGGATCCGGCACCTCGGGACTTACCCGGATCATGCGGCCGGTTTCATAATCCCGGGTCCAGGAAGCGGTCTCCCGCAGTCTCGCAGCCAGAAAATCTCCGATATACGGCATGTCCAGAGGCTTGTTTCCGATCACCAGAAGCACATCCTGAGCCCGGAGATCGTCAACGGTAAAGTGGCCCAGAAAGATCCCGGTGAGGTTGTATTGGATCTCTAACTCCTTCGCCGACACGGTGATCACATCCGGAATAACCAGACTGAAATCCTTGATATAAAAGCCCCGTCCCAGATGTCCGGCTACCAGATTGCCCTTTAAACCCTCCACCTTCTCAGTGGCCATGGTCCAGGCAAATCCGGAACCCCGGGAGGTAAAAAGAACCATGAGACAGCCAGCAGTGCCCAGAACGGATAAGCCGATAACGGCTCTTACGGACACCGCAAAGACCTTCCAGGCGAGACGGGCCCAGAAAAAACATCTATGTCTGCCGGTATGCTGCGCCATGATAAACTCCTACAGGTCCGGGCCGATGCCGAAGTGAATATGGAACGGAATAGAGGTCTGGGAAACGCCGAAGCCCAGATCCACCTTTATAAGACCGATCTTGGAAACATAGCGCACGCCGGTGCCTGCGCCGATGTAGACATCCTTTTCCCGGAAATCATAGGGAGCCGTGCCCGCATCCACAAAAAAGGTCTGGCGGAGATCTGTCACCCAGGGGAGCTGAATTTCCGCCGAAGCCACGCCGAGATAGCGTCCGCCCCGGAGAGTTCCGTCCGCGTGCCGTTCAGCCAGTGTCTTATAGCCGTACCCCCGGATAGTGGTATCGCCGCCGGTGAAGAAGCGGTAGTACGGCGGTATTTTGGAGGTATCCGGGCTTATGTTGGCGCCGGCGTCGAACCTGATAATAAAACGGGAATCATCGGTAGGACTGAACAGCCACCGGGCCTGACCGATAAGCTGCAGAAAGGTCACATCAGAGGCTACATGCCGAGAGGATCCGAAAGCCCGCAGCACATAGCGCTGCCCGGTCTTCGGATCCCGGAGCGGGAAAAATTTAAGATACGTCATCCCGGTGCCCAGTCCGACGATCTGCGCATAGCCGCTTTCCGAGCCCTGCTTGTAGTCCTCGGTATGAAAGGCGGCGTAGTGATCATACTGCCATCTCCGCCCCAGCTTTGAAAAGTAATGGGTTGAAGCCTCGAAAATGGTGGAATCGGTATCGTTGAGATCGTCATAGGCCTGCTGAGCCTGAATGTAGTAGTAGTCCTTCAGAGGATCCTTGCGGGGAATGGTGTAGCGAACCAGAACCTCCTGTCTGATCCGGGACAGTTTCGTCTGAATATTCAGGGAATGGCCGTAATCATTGATTATGGGCATCAGCCACTTGACCTGCCCCCGGAGTCCCTCGTCGGTGGCATAGCCGATGCCGGTCTCCACGATGTTGAATTTTCTGCGGGCCAGGTTAATCTCCACCGGGATCTCATAGTTAAGGTTATCCGGACTGTTGCTTTTGGTAAGATCCGGTACCACCTCCGCCGCTTCAAAGTACCCCGTGTCATAGAGAGAGCCGCTCATGGACGAGAGGCGGCTCATGCTGAAGTAGTCCCCTTTCTTGATGGTCACCAGCGGGGCAATGATCTCCTGATACCGGGTATCGCCCTTGAAGGTAATGTCGCCGTAGCGGTAGCGATGGCCGGAATCCAGCACCAGAAAAATGTCGGCGGTGTTTTCATCGGTGTTCACAATCACTGAGGAGTGAATAAACCTGGCGTCGAAATATCCCATGGTCAGAGCCTGACTGAACATGAGAGACTTGACATCCTCATAGTCAGAATGCCGAAAAGGCGTATGGGATTTCAGGCCGATGTCCCGGAGAGCGAACATGTACATGGGATCGTTCAGAGCTTCCCCCACTACCACGATTTCCCGTCTTCTGATAAACACTGGCTTGCCCTGCTGGATAGTAACGGTGAGCTTGGGAGAAGTGGTTTTCTTAAAGGCGAGATCGATTTTCGGGGAATAGAAGCCAAACACCTTCAGGGCATCCCGCACTGATTCCGTAATCTTTTCCTTGCTGGAATCAAAATTTACTCGGCGGTAGTCCGGGAGCGTAGCCAAGTAGGCCTCCACGTTGTCCTTGACTTCCCCTTCCACGCCCTTCACCTTATAGGTGATCTTGGAATCGTTGGCCTTGGCTTCGAGAGAACTCTGGTCATCCGCGGCAGGCTGCCCTTCATTGCATTGTCCCGAGCAATGATCATCGGCCTCTGACGCAAAAGGCAGAAGAACCAAAAAGCAGCTAAGAAAAAGCAGCGGAAGCCTGAGTTCCATATAAAAAGTCCGAAATATCAGTAAACACCTGTGCATTATACTGTCTTTTGCGGACAGTTCAAAAAAGAGGGAGTTTCCGGGGATAAAAGTGTGTTATGGCTGGTGATTTAGGTGCAGCCAAAGGATCCTATGCACCAAAAACGGCATCTTCGGTAGTGCAGGCTTTCAGAAGCAACGCCGCCGCGCCCGCACACAGGCTGATTCCCAGATTGGAAGATTACTGATTCCAGATTAGCCGTAAAGCGGGCCGCACGGCACTGCAACCAAGGCTGACGCTGTCGCCAATCGGGGACAGCGCGCCGCCCGTACCTAGGTTCGATGCGAAGCCCTGATTAATGCCCGGCGACCGCAGCCACCACCAGCAATAACCGTCGCCGCTGGAATAGGCTCCATGAACTTTGGCCTGGGCCGTGGGCCGGCACCTTCTCTCACTGTCATTCTTAAAATAAAGTTTTGCCTCCGCAAGGCTGAGGCAAAAAACATGATCTCGGGTATTATTTCCGCCGCGGGTATGATACTTCTGGTTAGCGTCATTCGTTACCTCTGTAAGTATGATCCTTCGCTGTTCCTCCGCTGAAAAAGCTGCCTTAAGAAACTCATGGTTAAGCCAGTTCCGAAGGTCGCAGTTTTCCCAGGTAATACCTGAAAACTCGTGATTATAGGGTTTACAGTCCAGACCGTAACGGCTGATAAGAAGTACCTCATTCCCTTTCATCTCTAGCACCAGCCATTCAATGGGCTCTTTGGTACTGCCGTTATTCTGGGGATAGCTTCCGAACTTTATGATACCTGCCGGTACTCCATTCACTGTTATCATCTCCGGTGAGCCAGAAACAAATGCTGCTTTCAGGCGATCAAGCAAGGAGGCCCGGGACAGGGCTTTTTCCAGCTTTGTCAGGGAATCATTTTTCCAGTAATCTCTGTCAAGAGCCCTCAGAAAAAAGCCGTATTTTTCCTTCATTTTGCGAAGCTCGCGGAACCTCTTTTCGTGTACCAGCCTGTCCAGAAACTCATTAAACTCCCGCCCGTTTCTGAATTGGTACTCGTAATCACCGAATACAGCGCAGGTGGTATCATCGATTCTGTTCTGAACTAATTTCTCCGCGTCTGTACCCGAAAACACGGCTTTCAGGAAATCCAAAGCGTGGCGGTTTTGATTTAGAAACCGGAGATACATCGTGCGGTCATCTTTTGAAAGCCGCTCCAAATACTGATCCCAGTCCTGAATGTTCTCAAAGGTTCTGTCCCCCATGCGGAAGATAAAACTGCCGGAAAGCCGGTAACCGACATATAGAGCCTTTTCGGAAAGGGAGCATGAGTTAAGAGGTTCCCAGAAAAGGGCTCTGTCTATATCTGACAGCAATGCCTTCACCTTGCTGTCGTTACTAAGTACAAAGGAGAGATAAGCCAAAAATCCCGGGGTCTTAAAAATGCTTAGAGCCCTCTTAAGAAAAGGATCCTCATTAACGCTCCGGGAAGACAGCGCCGTAAGCTCTTTGCCAAATGCCTTCAGATCTGAAAACTTTTTCCCCTGACAAACAATTTCCCGGCATCTTTCCGATAAGGCATACCCCATGGCCAAAAGCGTTTCCCCGCGGGCAGAGTCATTACCTTTTGACATCTCGTTCAGGGAATGAAGGATCCGGGAAAGTGAGGGGGATCCGAGAACATTCTGAGCATAGTCGGCCCAAATACCCTCCCGGAGGTAAAGCAAGGCATCGCTTACCATGGGCTTATCCGTTTCTTTCTCAGTACCTCCCGACATTCTGACCCCGATATCAAACAGGAAATCTGCCAGTTCAGCAAAGTCGCAAAACTCCCTTCCCGCAAAAAATAGTCCCCGGCATTCCGGAACCAGCACATGAATAAGCCGATGCAGTATCCTGAGGTTTTCGCCCCGGTTCGAACCAAGAGAGTTCTCAGCTTCAAGACAATGCCGGGCAAGGCTGTTATCAAACATCCCGAAATGATGGGTAATAAGCCCCCGGCCCAGATCCCGAATGCCGAGATCCGGCTCCTTAAGCATAGCTGCGGCCAGATCTTCAGGGGTGGCACAGCTTATCCCGTTAAAGCTGTAGGGCAGAAATTTAAGATCATGCTTCGTGCTTTCTCCCGGTACCGGAACCTCTTCGCCGTTAAGCCATCTCCTGACCTCGTCATAGCCCCAGCGTCTGTTGGGATTATCCTTTTCATTCCGGTGGGAGATATCCTTATAGGTAAGCCCTAAAACCAGCTTTTTAAGGTCTTCCGGGAAGGTTTTCGGGAACTCGATTTTACTGATGGCAGCCAGTCTTCCCGCCTCCTCCGGCGAAAGGCCGGGATTCTGGAAGGGTGTAAAGCCGGTAAAAAGCTCGAAGATAGTAATACCGAGAGCGTAGTAGTCGGTTTCCTTGTGGAAGATGCCCTGCATGGCTTCGGGGGCGGCGTAGAAGGGAGTCATCCCGGTCTCTGTTACCACAAAGGTGTTCTTTCCGGCATCGGAGCTGATGCCGAAGTCGATAAGGACAATATGCTCCCCGGTGTTATCAGGGAGCAAGTTAGCGGGCTTGAGATCCTTGTGGAGAATGCCTATGTCATGAAGCGCTTTAAGACCGGTGATAACCGAGGGGATAATCAGCGTCTTAAGTTCCTCTTCTGACAGCGTGGTACCGGATGCCAGCACCTCGGACAGCGCCGGCATTTCATAATAGGGACGTACCGCATACTGATGCCCCTCATAGGAACCGTACCCGGTAACCGGAGCAACACAAGGACTTTTGATGCCGCGGAGCTTCTCCAAAACATCCTGCTTTACCGCATTCTCCCGTCGATAGTATTTCAGGACAAAACCTTCCCCAACATGACTTCCAGTACCGGAACAACGATAGATATCAGCCTCTCCGGAAGAGAGATTCATCCTCCGATCCGCATGAAACTCGCCCAGAGTTTTTCCGGTAATGTCGGGCAGGCTGTCAGCTTTGTTAAGAACGGTCTTCCTGAGTTTGCTCAGAAATGAGGAATTTACTTTTGTTTCGGACATACGGCATCTCTCCGGAAAATCCACTTCCTCACAGTAAAACAAAAACCGGGAATCTCTGTCAAAAGCGCCGCCGCAAAATAAACACCCCGCTAACAAAAACAGCAAGCCAACGTCCGGGAAAAAAAAATCAAAGAGCGCTGCTGTATTCTTTTTCCGACAAAGCTCCTGCGGCCACAGCAGCGGGAGCATCAGATACCAGGGTAAAAGAGATTAGAAATGACGCTTAACCGATCTCCGGAAGATGAACAGCCTGACTCCCGGATATCATTTTTCGGGAGCATTTTCCGGTACACCGAAGCGTCTTCAGGAAGAGCCTTCAGCTGATGATGCGGATCTGTCTCCTTTAGATGCCGCCTCCTCCAGCTTTTTCAGGTAATAGTACGGGAGCTCGACACCGCGTCTTTTAAGAGCCTCAAGATAGACAACGCTGTTCAGATTATCCATGGACTCTCGTATTTCCTCATCGGTGGTGGACATATCCTTAATGTACATCATAAGCACCCCGCACATGGCTGCCGGAAACAGCGTCAAAAGGAAAAAGGCAAAACCCTGACCGCCGAAGCCATAGCAAAGAAGCACCAGCACCGCAAGCTCCGACAGAATTAACAGCGCTGCAACATATTTCAGATATGAGACCTTGAGAGGGTTTCTTATCAGGGCCGGTTCCTGACAGTCCGGTCTGAAATACGCTCCTCTGCAAGCGGGGCAGCGCTTAAACATGACCCGGGGATACTTGCCGAACAAATTGCAGGTGCCGATGCTGAAGTCATCGAGAGTGTTCCTGCAATGGGGACATCTGGGAGGCATGTACCAGCCTCTTTCTCCTCTGGTAATATAGGTGAGCACAATGAAATAAGCCTTATGGTATGGCAAAGCCCGCTCCAGTTCTTCTCTGGTAAAAGCCCTTTCCCTTTTTATCCGTTCTGTCATGCACCTGATTCCCTGTATCTTTTCCCCTGTCACGCTGTATCCAAAAAAACAGTAACATGCGGGGAGTTGCAGAAGCTGTTTGAATTTTAAACAATTATCAGCCCTTTGATAACTTAAAGCGGGGTTAATTTCTTCCTTTACTTGCTGCCTCCTTCATTCTTTTACCCTCGCTTCATCTTTTACGCCTTTGTTACACCTCCCTTTCCAAAAAACAAAAAGCCGTTCCCCTTCCGGAAAACGGCTTTTCTCTTATTTTGTTAAGAGACTGAACTCTTATCTCTTAATCAGAGCATGCAGCTCCTGAATGCTGTGAACCTCACGGGTCTCGTCCACGTTGTTGTCAACGGCATCAGCGCAGGCCAGAGCAGCCTTGATGGTGGTGGTGTAGGTCACCTTGAACTGCAGAGCGCCGCGGCGCAGGGTCTTGGAGTCCTCAATAGCCTGGCGTCCTTCGGTGGTGTTGATAATGTAGTTATAAACACCGCTCTTCATGTAGTCCAGAATGTTGGGACGTCCCTGATAAACCTTCTTAACGGAGCGGCACGGCACGCCGGCGGCGGTAAGCACCTGAGCGGTACCGTGGGTGGCATCCAGCTCAAAGCCCTCGTTAATAAGTCTTCTGCCCAGATCCGGCAGGAGGTGCTTGTCAGAATCCCGAACGGAGAGGAGTACCCTGCCGCCCTTCACGATTCTGGTGTTAGCCCCCATTTCAGCCTTGGCAAAGGCTTCCGGGAAGGTCTTGCCTACGCCCATAACCTCGCCGGTGGAACGCATTTCCGGTCCCAGAAGCGGATCCACCCCCGGGAACTTATTGAACGGCAGTACCACCTCCTTCACAGAGTAGTACGGCGGAATCACCTGAGCGGTAAGGCCCTGATCCGCAAGAGACTTGCCGGTCATGATGCGGGCAGCCACCTTGGCCAAAGGCACGCCGGTAGCCTTGGAAACGAAGGGCACAGTACGGGCGGCTCTGGGGTTAACCTCAATGAGGTAAACCTGATCGTCCTTCACCGCAAACTGAATGTTCATCAGGCCGCAGACATTAAGCTCGAAGGCCAGCTTTTCAGTCTGTCTCTTAATTTCGTTCTGAATGCTTTCCGGGAGATGATAAGGCGGGAGCGAGCAGCTGGAGTCGCCGGAGTGAATGCCGCACTGCTCAATGTGCTCCATGATGCCCCCGATGATGCAGACCTTGCCGTCGCATACGGCATCCACGTCTACCTCGGTGGCATTGTCCAGGAACTTGTCCAGAAGCACCGGAGACTCGTTGGAAACCTTCACGGCCTCCTTGAAGTAACGGCGGAGATCGATTTCATCATAAACCACCTCCATGGCCCGGCCGCCCAGCACGTAGGAAGGACGCACCACCAGAGGATAGGTAATGCCGGAAGCCTCCTGCACAGCCTCCTCCAGAGAGAAGGTGGTAGCATTCTTCGGCTGCAGAAGATGGAGACGGTTAACCGCCTGCTGGAATCTCTCGCGGTCTTCGGCGCGGTCGATGGAATCCGGACTGGTGCCGATAATGGGCACGCCGGCCTTTTCCAGCGGGAGCGCCAGCTTCAGCGGAGTCTGCCCGCCGAACTGCACGATTACGCCCTCAGGATTCTCCACCCGAACTATTTCCAGCACGTCCTCGAGAGTTACCGGCTCAAAATACAGCCTGTCGGAGGTATCGTAGTCAGTGGACACGGTTTCCGGATTGCAGTTCACCATAATGGTCTCATAGCCGTCCTCCCGGAGAGCCATGGCGGCATGAACGCAGCAGTAGTCGAATTCGATGCCCTGACCGATGCGGTTCGGCCCGCCGCCCAGAATCATGATCTTCTTCTTGGTGGTTTCCGCTACCTCGGATTCCTCATCGTAGGTGGAATACATGTAGGCCGTGGTGGTGGCGAACTCGGCAGCGCAGGTATCAACCCGCTTGTAAACCGGCAGCACCCCGAGACGGTTTCTGAGCTTGCGCACCTCCCGCTCGGACACGCCCAGAAGACGGCTGATGCGGATATCGGAGAAGCCCTTCTTCTTGATAAAGCGCATAAAGTCTTCATCAATATCGGAGAACCCCATTTCGGAGATCTGATGCTCGATTTTAACAAGCTCCTCCATCTGCACCAGGAACCAGGGATCAATGTCGGTAAGCTCGTGCACCTCATCGAGAGTCATGCCGGCGCGGAATGCGTCAGCCAGATACCAGATGCGGGCGGCGCCGGCGTCCTGAAGCTCGTGTTCGATATGAGCCTTGGCATCAGGATCCTTAAGGTCAATGACAGGATCCAAACCGCTCTTCCCGATTTCCAGTCCGCGGATAGCCTTCTGCAGGGATTCCTGGAAGTTGCGGCCGATGGCCATAACCTCGCCTACGGACTTCATCTGAGTGGTGAGACGGTCATTGGCCTGAGGGAACTTCTCAAAATTAAACCGGGGCACCTTGGTAACCACGTAGTCCAGGGTGGGCTCGAAGGAAGCCGGAGTGCGATCTCCGGTAATGTCATTCCGAAGCTCGTCCAGGGTGTAGCCCACAGCCAGCTTGGCGGCAATCTTGGCAATGGGGAAGCCGGTAGCCTTGGAGGCCAGAGCGGAGGAACGGGACACCCGGGGGTTCATTTCAATGATAACGAGGCGGCCGGTCTTGGGATCAATGCCGAACTGCACATTGGAGCCGCCGGTTTCCACGCCGATCTCCCGGAGCACTGCCATGGCGGCGTCGCGCATGATCTGGTATTCCTTGTCGGAAAGAGTCTGCGCCGGAGCCACGGTAATGGAGTCGCCGGTATGAATGCCCATGGGGTCGAAGTTTTCAATAGAGCAGACGATGATGCAGTTGTCGTTCTTATCACGGACAACCTCCATCTCGTATTCCTTCCAGCCGATGAGGGATTCGTCGATAAGAAGCTCATGGGTGGGAGAGAGATCTAAGCCGCGATTGCAGATCTCCTCGAATTCTTCGGGATTGTAGGCAATGCCGCCGCCGGATCCGCCCATGGTGAAGGAGGGACGGATAATGCAGGGGAAGCCCACTACGGACTGCACCTTCCAGGCCTCTTCCATGCTGTGGGCAATGCCGGCCTTGGGGCAGGAAAGGCCGATCTTCTTCATGGCCTCGTCAAAGCGATCCCGGTTTTCCGCCTTGTCAATGGCATCGGCGGTGGCGCCGATCATCTCCACGCCGTACTTTTCCAGAACGCCGTGAGTAGCCAGATCCAAAGCGCAGTTAAGAGCTGTCTGACCGCCCATGGTAGGCAGAATCGCATCCGGACGCTCCTTGTCGATAATGCGCTCCACCACCTGCCAGTTAATGGGCTCGATATAGGTGGCATCGGCCATTTCCGGATCGGTCATAATGGTGGCGGGGTTGGAGTTCACCAGAACAACCCGGTAGCCTTCTTCCTTGAGAGCCTTGCACGCCTGAGCTCCCGAATAGTCGAATTCGCAGGCCTGACCGATAACAATAGGACCGGCTCCCAGAATAAGAATGCTCTTGATATCTGTACGCTTGGTCATTTACTTCTGCCCCTCACGATATTGTTTGATAAGCTCGACAAAGTGATCAAAAAGTCCGGCCACGTCATGAGGCCCGGGGCTGGCTTCCGGATGTCCCTGGAAGCTGAAGGCCGGCTTGTCCTTGCGGCGCATGCCCTGCAGCGTGCCGTCAAAAAGGGCGATATGGGTTACCTCCAGGCAGTCCGGCATGTTGTCCATGTCCACGGCGAAGCCGTGATTCTGGGAGGTGATGGCCACAGTATTGTCAAAAACATTCTTCACCGGCTGATTGGCGCCGTGCTGACCGAATTTGGTCTTGATGGTCTTAGCTCCGGAGGCCAGTCCCAGAAGCTGATGGCCGAGACAGATGCCGAATACCGGGATATTGTGATCCAGAATCTCCCTGATGGCTTCCTGAGCGTAAACGCAGGGCTCCGGATCTCCGGGGCCGTTGGACAGGAACACGCCGTCCGGATTCATAGCCAGCACCTCGGAGGCCGGAGTCATGGCCGGAACCACGGTAACGCGGCAGCCCCGGTCAGCAATCATGCGGAGGATGTTGCGCTTTACCCCGAAATCATAGGCCACCACGTGATAAGGGAGGTCGGCGGCATTCTGCTTCTTATAGCCGGATCCCAGTACCCAGGAGCCTTCAGTCCATTCATACTTTTCCTTGCAGGTTACCTCTTTGGCCAGATCCATTCCCTTGAGTCCGGGGAATTCCCGGGCTTTTTTCAGAGCCTCGGCCTCGTCCAGACTGTCGCCGGCCATGATGCAGCCGTTCTGAGCGCCCTTTTCTCTGAGGAGACGGGTAAGTCTGCGGGTATCAATGTCGCAGATGCCCACGACGCCGTGGCTTACGAGATATTCGGAAAGAGAAGTCTGACTGCGGAAGTTGGAAGCCAGAAGCGGCAGGTCTCGAATTACCAGTCCCTGCACCTGAATGTCAGGTGATTCTTCGTCTTCGGCGTTACAGCCATAATTGCCAATATGAGGATAAGTAAGTGTTACGATTTGCTTGGAATAGGAAGGATCAGTGAGAATTTCCTGATAACCGGTCATAGCGGTATTAAAAACGACCTCACCGACAGCACAGCCCTTAGCGCCAAATGAAACACCTCTGAATACTGTGCCATCTTCTAACACCAGTAATGCAGAATGAGTCAAGATGACCTCCAGAATTACTATTTTTACGGAAAAACTGCAAGGCATGACTTTGCGTAAAAAAGGCACGCAAAATCAAAGTTAAATTTTGAGCATTTTATACTATCAGCGAAAATTATCAAGAAATATCACAAAATGAGAGTTAGACCGCGGCATTTAATTGATTTTTATGGATTATTAACCAATTTTCTGATAAGGAGATCGGAGGCAGAACCGCTCCGGAGGAAGAACAGTTCCGACGGAAGAACCGCTCCCCCTGAAAAAAAGAGGCCGAAGCAAAGCCCGGAAAAACCAAAGCTGTTTTCTCCGGCCATTGCGCTGACCTTTCCCGCTGTCACCGGCCGCGCTTCTTTTCCGGCGCGGACTCCCGGCGCTTCTCTGCCTCCCAGATCATTTCCTCCAGAATGCGGAACAGTCTTTCGGGCTCCACCGGCTTTGACAGATGAGCGTTCATGCCCGCCTGCAGCGATCTCTGCACATCCTCGTCAAAGGCATTGGCAGTCATGGCAATAATGGGAACCCCGCGGGCGTCGGGGCGATCCAGGGCTCTGATGGCCGTCGTGGCCTCCAGCCCGTCCATTTCCGGCATACGGACATCCATTAGCACCGCATCATAGTAATTAAGCGGGCTTTTCTGAAACATTTCCAGAGCTATTCTGCCGTTTTCCGCGTGGTCGGACTCAATCTCCCTTATCAGCAGAAGCTCCTTCATGATCTCCGCATTGATGATGATATCCTCCGCCAAAAGCACCCGCCGGCCGCTGAGCTCGGCCCGCTTATGCTCATGGAAGATTTCCATGTTGTTCTTCCGGGCAATTCTTTCAAACTCGCCGATGACGTTGGAGGCGAAAAGCGGCTTGGCCAGGAAGCCGTCAACTCCGGCATGGAGGGCTTCGTCCATGATTTCATCCCAGTTGAAGGAGGTCAGGATAATCACCGTGGTTTCCCGATCGTAGAGCTCCCGAATCCTCCGGGCCAGATTAACGCCGTCCATGTCCGGCATTTTCCAGTCCGCAAGCACCAGGGTGTACGGCTCCATCTTGGTATGCTGCACCTCCAGCATATGGAGGGCGTCCTCGCCGTTCAGACAGGTATCCGCCGCAAACCCCGCCTCGTCCAGCACAATTCTGGCATGCTCGACGGCAATTTCCTCGTCATCCACCACCAGAATGCGCATATTCCGCGGGCTGATGCAGATATCATCCAGAAAGTCATGATCGCAGTTCTTCAGGGTGAGCACCACCGTAAAGGAAGTGCCGGCGCCCTTTTCCGAATCCACGGTAATGGTGCCGTTCATGATATCCACGATGTTTTTGGCGATGGCCATGCCGAGGCCGGTGCTGCCGTACTTGTTGTTCCGGCTGCCGTCCTCCTGGGAAAAGGTCTCAAAAACCCGCGGAATAAAGGCCTTGTCCATGCCGATGCCGGTATCGGAAATCACAAACCTGATGGTGGACTGATCATCGAAGACCGCCGTCCGCTCCACCTTAAGGGAGATCCTGCCCGGAGCTTCGGTGAATTTAATGGCATTGCTGAGGATGTTGATAAGAACCTGCTTGAGCTTCATGTCATCGCCGATATAGTAGTCGGCCACGCCGTCGGTCATCTGACATTCATACTTAAGCCCCTTGTCAGAGCACTGAGTCATGACCATGACGTTGATCTGCTCCAGCATGGATCTGAAGGAAAAAACCTCCTTCCTGATAATCAGCCGGCCGGATTCAATGCGGCTCATGTCCAGAATATCGTTAATGAGCCCTAAAAGATGCCGGGCGCTGTCGCCGATCTTTTCCAGATACTCCCGGGTATCCTGAGGGAGCCCCTCCCGGCGCAGGGCCAGACTGTCCAGACCGATAATGGCATTCATGGGAGTGCGGATCTCATGGCTCATGTTTGACAGAAACATGGTCTTGGCCTTGTTGGCCGCCTTGGCAGCCTCCAGAGCCTCGCTGAGAGCCTTGTTTCGCGCCATGCTCTCCCGCATTTCCCCGTCAATATTGGAAAGACCCAGCCCCACGGCATGCACTGTATGGTCATCACGGTCTCCGGCGTGCCGCACCCCGGCCATGCGGATCATCTCGTAATACTCCCTGCCGCTCCGGCGCGCCAGGTAGCGGTAGGCGATAATGGGACTGTCCGCCAGCCTGCTCCGGATATTCTCAGGCTCGATAAAATTCAGAAAGCCCTCCCGGTACTCCGGAGCCACCGCATGCTCAGCATACCAGCGAAACCTCTCGCTGAAGCAGAAGCTCTGTCCTGCGGGAGTCTGTTCGCGATCCTCGGGATCAGCCCGATAGCAAACGCCGTCGTCATTATCCAGATTAATGTGATAAACACTGCGGTAGTCGGAAGCCAGAGCCGTTATCATCATATCCTGCTGCTTCCGCTTGTCCTGCTCCTCCAGAAGCTTCTGCTGCGTGCGCATCTGCTCCCGCATCACATCGTCCACATCCTTGAAGCCGGCCACGATGCCGGTTTTGCCGCCGGGAAGCTCGATGCCGGCAAATTCCGTCCGGAAAAAGCGCTCCCCCTTTTCAAAAACCCGGCGGTAGCCCACGGAATAGATCCTTCTGCCGGCGGTATTTCTGATAACAGAGTCAAGAGAGGTCTCGCTCCTAAAGCGTTCCCGATCCTCCGGATGCACCGCGGTATCGGCATAGGCCGTCATGGCCCGGGAATAATCCTTCTCCCTGAGAGCCTCCTTCGCCGCCCGGAGACGTTCCGGATCCTCGGCGCCGTCAAAGCGGTATAATGAAAAGCTTCCGCTGTCAGCATCATCAATAAGCCAGAGGGAGCCATAGACCCGGCTCAGAGCCTCAATAACCGCGGATCTGGCGGCTTTGTCATGCTCGGCCGCCATTTTCTTATCGGTGATATCGGTAATAAAGACGTAGAAGATTCCGCCGTAAGCCTCGGATCTCACAAAGTGGCCATAATCATCCACCCATCTTACGGCGCCGTCCTTCCTGACAATGCGGTATTCCACACGATCCGAGTCATCCTGACGCTCGTCCAGCTGCCTGATAATGGCTGAGGATATTGCCTCGTAATCATCCGGATAAACCATGCCCCGGAAGGTAAAGCCGGTAAACTCCCGGAAGCTTTCCAGATCAGAGCAGCCGTACATCTCAAACACCGCTTTATTGGCGTAAAGAAGCTCCTCTCCTTCTCCGGCCCTGTAGATAAAAAAGCCGCCCGGAATATACCGCCCGATCTGCTCCAGCACCTCCAGAGCCTCGTCCTCGTGTTCAAATTGCCTGCCAAACATAAAGATCCCCGTATCCCGCCCTGAATGCGCCCTGCGCCGTTCCCCGGCTTTTTTTCCGGGCTAACTGCAGAGCGCCTGAAGTTCGTTTTTGAGATCGCTGATCTCCTTAAGAAGCGGAGCATAATCCGTCTCCGCGCCGGCCCGGAGAAGCTCGGTAATGGCGCTCATCTTCTCATAAAGAGGTGTCAGGGAGAGATTTCCCAGAACCCCCTTCATGGCATGAGCGTATTCAAAGCCGCTCTTAAGATCGCCGGAGTTCACGGCCTCTGCCAGCTTGTCAAACTCGTTCTGGCTGGCCACCTTGGCAACCAGCTTGAGATAAAGGGGCTCGCTGCCGGCGCAGCGCTTAAGTCCGGTTGCGGTATCCGCGCCGAATTTCTGCAAATCTTCTACAGTAATCATTTGTTTTCCATCTCTTTCTTAATCAGTTCCTCAAATTCCTCGGGGGGCACCGGTCTGGAAAAGTAGTACCCCTGAATAATCTGACAGCCCATATCCCGGAGAATGTCCATCTGGCTGGCGGTCTCCACCCCTTCGGCCACTACGGGAACCCGGAGACATTTGGCGATGCCCAGGATGAGATCCACCAGCTTCCGGCTCTTCTCATTCTTTTCAATGTTTCTGACAAACTTCATGTCCAGCTTCAGCACGTCGATGGGGATATCGGTAATCATGTTCAGGGAGGAATATCCCGTGCCGAAATCGTCCATCTCAATTCGGAAGCCCCGGGAGCGGAGATTTTCCGTAACCTCGGTAACCTTCTGAGCATTGTCGGAATAGGCGGATTCCGTGATTTCCAGCATGAGATCCTTCTCCGCAATGCCGTTATCCTGCAGAATCTGGCGGAGCTTAAGCTCCAGATGGGGATCAAACACATCGATTCGGGACATGTTCACGGACACCGGGATCGTAATGCCGTACTTTTCCCGCCAGATCTTGATCTGGGCGGCGGCCAGATTCCAGACGTAGTTGTCGATCTTCTGAATAAGGCCGTTCTGCTCAAAAAGCGGAATAAACACGCCCGGGCTTATCATTCCCAGCTCCGGATGGATCCAGCGCACCAGAGCCTCGGCGCTGGAGAGATAAGGCCGGTCTCCGGTAATATTGTATTTGGGCTGGTAGTAAACCTTGAAATCTCCCCGGCTCATGGCGGCATCCATATCCCGGATCAGTTTCTCGTTGTATACCGACTTCTGATGGAGCTCCTTGTCGTAGCTGGCAATTTCAGAAATGTAGTCCCCTCTGATGCGGTCGCAGGCGCTCTTGGCTCTGTCAAAGCGGGCCTCGGGTTCAATGCTCATGTCGGCATTGGGATAAATGCCGGCGCGGAGCCGCACCCGGAGATCCCCTTCCAGACTGCCGGCAAGTTCCTGCACCTTCCGGATGCGATCCGGATTCTCTTCGTCATGAGGGCAGTAAACGTAAAACGCATCGCCCTCCAGTCTTCCGGCAATCACCCGAAGCCCCCGGAATACCTCCCGGATGGCGTCCGCCACCCTCCGGAGCACGTTGTCTCCCACGCTGCGGCCGTACATATCGTTTATCAGATTGAAGTGGTCGATATCCAGCACCAGAGCATCCCTTGCGATATCGTTCCTGATGGCATCCATTCTGCGGACATACTCAAAAAAGTACTCCCGGCAGTAAAGTCCGGTGACGGGATCCCTTTCCGTGGAGCTTATGATCTTGCTGTCTTCGCACAGCCTGATGATTCTTTCGCATCTGGCCAGGATTACCTCGGGCATATCATAGGGCTTGGCAATAAAATCCATGGCCCCCTGTCTGATGCTTTTAACCTCGGCAGCGCGATCGGCGGTCATGACGATCACCGGGAGAGCGCAGAATTCCGGTTCCTTCCTGAGCATGTCCAGAAGCTCAGAACCGCTGAGCACCGGCATCAGGAGATCCAGAAGCAGCAGGGAGTAGTAGCTGCCGCCCTTCTCCTTAATGAGATCCCAGGCCTCCTGACCATTAACCGCATAATCCACATCATAGTCATTGCTCAGAATGGCTCCCAGAATCTCTCTGTTAATAAGCTCATCCTCTACCACCAGCACCCGTCTTCTCATGCTGCTCACCGCGCTAAAATCTTCCATTGGAATCACCTGCCCCTCAAAGCTCTGCCAATAACTTCAGTCATAACTGCCACATCCAGAGGCTTGGGAACATGACCGTTCATTCCCATAGATAAGGCTTTATCCTTATCCTCCTGCATGGCATTGGCTGTCATGGCAATAATCGGAATCTCCGCATATCCGGGATCCCTGAGATTCCGCACCGCCCGTGTCAGTTCATAGCCATCCATTATCGGCATCTGAATATCAGTAATAATAGCATCATAATACCCCGGAGCGGAACTTTGGTATTTTATCAGAGCTTCGCGTCCGTTTACCGCGGCCTCCACCACAAACCCCAGATCCTCCAGCAGCATTTCGGCGATCTCCCGGTTGATCTCCATATCCTCCGCCAGAAGAATTCTTTTGCCGAAGAAATCATCTCCGGGATTTTGCTCCTCCTTAAGATCTGAAAGCTCTCTTCTGACCACCCGGAGCTTCAGCTTTACCAGAAATTCCGCCCCCTTTCCCGGTTCCGACACGGCCTCAATGCGGCCCTGCATGGCTTCCGCAATCCTTTTGGAAACGGCCAGCCCGAGACCGGTGCCGGAAAGACCGCTCTCCGTGGAGGTGCGGGCCCGTTCAAAGGGCTCGAATATCTTTTCCAGAAAATCCGCAGCAATGCCCGGGCCGTTATCCCTGACGCTGATAAGATACTCCGAGGCACCGTCCTCGGCCACCGGGGTCTGAGAAGCAAAAACATAAACCGCGCCGCCCTCGCCGGTGAACTTGCAGGCATTGCTGATGAGATTCATGATGATTCTTATCAGGTTGTCACGATCAAAAACGGCCATGGTATCGGGGATCAGCGCCGTATCCATCGTATACTTGATATGCTTGCCCTCCATGGGCTCCCGGAAAAGATCAAAGACTTCCCGGATCGCCTGACCGAAATCGTGCTCCCCGTTATGGATCCCGATGCGTCCGCTTTCAATGCGGCTCATCTCCAGAACATTGTTAATAATACCCAGAAGCTGCCGGCCGGCGGTATCGATCTTCCTGATATAAACCAGGCTTTCCGGAGGGGTTTTTCCGTCATTGATAAGAATGCGGGTAAATCCCAGAATGGCGTTCATGGGAGTTCTGATATCATGGGACATGTTAAACAGAAAATGCGTTTTTGCCCGGCTGCTTTCCTCGGCCCGCATGGTCTGTATCTTAAGATCCCTTTCCCGCCGGTTCATGGTGGCATAGATGCTGAAAACGAACAATATGCTGATCAGAATCATGCTCAGCTGAATAAAGGAATTTCTGGTATGCACGGTTCCGGTAGCCGTGATCTGGTCTTCCGAAAAGGCTTCCGCAGCAGCGAGGTTCCTGTCTTCTCCCAAGGTTCCCTCCCGGTGATAATAGTCGGCCACGTTGAGCACGGCCTGCCGGGTCTCATCGTCATTGGATTGCTTTACCCAGGCCAGCGAGATCAGCAGCACAAAAAGCATGAGACCGATCCAGGAGACGGTGGATTTGCCAAAGCGGTGCATCTGGTCATGGCTGAATACATAACAAAAGAAGGCAAAGCCCAGAATGGACCAGATCGCCAGGATCATATAGGTGGCAGTCCGGATGGTGTCGGAAGCAAAAAACATGAGACAGAAGCCGAACATCAGGGCGATCCCCATGCCGGCGGCTCCGCATGTCCGTTCCCGGCTGAGATGCTCCCGGCGGGCCAGGACAAAAGCCGCCGCCGAGGTATAAAGGTAGGCCACGGAAGCCCCCAGGGTGTTAACGTCAACGATCCAGCCGATGGCGCTCCGGCCCAGAAGCGGAATCAAAGCTGACAGCAGGGTCAGGAACAGGAGCGCGTTTTCCGGGGTGTTTCTTGCTCCCAGGCGGCCGAACCATGCGGGCAGGATGCCGTCATCGGACATGGCAAACACCAGCCGGCTGGCAGCAATATAGTTGCCGATGAGACCGGTGATGATGGCGCATAAGGCCGCCACGCTGATAACAAAGACCCCGCCCTGACCTAAAGCCGCTTCCGCCGCATAGAATACCGGGAGTCCCCGGAGTCCCTCCTGGGCTCCCAAAGCCGCCAGATAATCCTTCAGGGAGGCAAATTCTCCGGGGTAGATCAGGGCCGGCAGCACCGCCAGAATCATGTATGCCAGAGTTCCCGTGCAGACCGAGACAATGAGGACAGGCCGGACCCGGCGGGGATCAAACTTCATTTCTCCGGCGGAATTTGACACCGATTCAAAGCCTACAAAGGCCCAGGGGGTCAGAAGGAAGATGCTCAGGATCTGCCAGAACGGCGTCTCGTCCCCGCCTGAAAACGTCATTACTTCACTCAGGGAGGCGGCGGAGGAATGCCACAGAACCGCGGCAAAGACGGTCACAATTCCCAGCACCAGCAGAAAAGCCCCGACGGTTTGCAGCCAGACCGCCAGTCTCTTGCTGATCCGGCAGATAAAGCCGCAGAGCAGAATCGCCGTGAGGGACAGGAGCGCCTCCCCCATGTAGACATCATAGCCCAGAACAGAATAACGGAACCCTACCTGAAAAACATCCCCCGCCACATAGCGGGCGATGAGAGGAATAGCCGTGGCATTGGCCCAGATAATGGCAATGTAAACCAGAATCAGAAACCATGAGGAAATAAAGCCATGATCATATCCGAAGGTTTTGGAGGCATAAGTCATGGATCCGCCGTTATCCGGATATCTTCTGATAAGAAAGCCGTAGTTAAAGGCTATGACCAGCATCAGAAGGCCGCCTGCGGCAAGCCCCAGAAGAGATCCCAGAGGGCCTGCCGCGGGCAGAAATACCGTTCCCGGCATGACAAAGGCTCCCCAGCCAACGGTGCAGCCTAAAGACAGAGCCCACACCGCTGCCGGCGATAAATACCTGCTCATTACACCTGATTTCTGTTCAGCCGCGCTGTCCATTTCCGTTCTCACGGCGGGATTGCCGCTGGCTAGGCCCGCTCTCTAAGTTCACCGCTGTCCACCCGGATTTCCCGGCCGTCCTGGGTATTCTTGATGTAGACGTCCATCTGGTTGAAGGCGATCTCGATATTATGCTCCCGGAAGGTCTTCAGAATGTCGCTGTTCATGCTGTCAATGCAGGGATAGCGATCCGCGGTCTTTCTGGTAAAGACGTAGAATTCCACATCCAGGTTGCTTTCGCCGAAGTTAATGAAGTACATCTTGGGCTCCGGCGTCGGCATGACGTAGGGATTCCGGGCGGCAATCTCAAAAAGCAGTCTTCTTACTTCATCCATGTCGGAGTCATAGCCCACCCCCACGCGGATCACCACGCGGGTCACCGTATCCATGAGCGTCCAGTTGGTAAGAGCACTGGTAATGAGGGAGCGGTTGGGCACCACATACTCCTTCCGGTCAAAATCCACAATGGTGGTTGCCCGGATGCGGATCCGGCTCACCGTGCCGCTGTGATCGTTGATGGTAATAATGTCCCCGATGCGCACCGGCCGTTCAAAAAGAAGAATAAGGCCGGACACAAAATTGGCAAATATCTCCTGGAGACCGAAGCCGAGGCCCACGGAGAGAGCCGCCACCAGCCACTGCACCTTGTCCCAGCTCAGTCCCAGGGTGGTGCACACAAAGGAGGCGTCCACGGCGATGAGAATATAGGTAATAATGGTGGTAATGGAGTAGTTGTATTTTCTGAGGAGCTCCCAGTTATTGAAGATGAGCACCTCCATCACCCCGGGCAGATTCCTGATCACCACGGTGCCGATGCCCAGGGCGTAGGTGACCAGCAGGAGATCAAAGGCGGTAACCGCCTTGATAAGATCCCCCGCCCCCACGGTATAAACCGTGAAGTTCTTGAGATAGTTGGTTACGGCAATGAGATCGCCCCAGATGCTGTAGAGGATTACCGCCAGCAGGAACAGGAATATCTGATCCACGATGGTTACGGTCTGAGCGCTGACCTTGTAGGCGCTGATCTCATCCTTCTGCACCGTAAACAGATTGTCGGCATCTTCGTCTCCTGATGAATTATCTCCGCTGTCCTGCTTCTTCCGCTGCTCCTCCTGCCACTGCTTCAGCCGGGCCTTGATGGTGTAAACCCGGAAGGTTCTCTTGATAAGGCTTCTCAGAAGGTCATAGGTAAGAATGATAAACAGGGAGACAATGATCCTTTCGCAGAGCATCACGGCGGAATAGTAATACCCGAGATAGGTGATGATCATCTGGGTGATGCACAGGAGGAGCGCCACCGCAATGATGAACTTCTTCCGGAAGAGCACATCCTTTCTCTTGAAGCTGATGAATACCAGCCTTAAAAACTCGAAGGAGAGATAGGCGGAAATCAGAAACAGGATCATCTGCCCGGTGACGTCGTTGGTGAAGATGTTCTGGGTGTTTACCCGCCACTGCACCGTAAGCCAGATCACCGCAATGGAGAAAAAGATATTCCGGTGAGCGTTATAGAATTTTTTGTCAAAGGTGACATTGAAGATCCTTTCGTTCACGCCGCCGGCGGAATAAACCCGGAGAAAGAACACCGCTCCCGCAAGAAGGAGCGCGAGGCCCCAGACGGTTTCATAGAAATTATGCTCCGTCATAAGCTCCTGGGTAATGCCGTCCCGGAATTCCGTGATGCCCAAAATGATATGACCGCAGAGGAAGGTAAAAAGAAATACCTGAGCCGCCTTCATCAGATCCGCTGTCAGAGCCACCGGGGCATCGCTGTAGCCGGCCTTGCGGGGCTTAACCATATTGGCCATGATCACCTGTCGCCGCTTCTCAAAAAAACGCCCCGCCCAGATAACCAGAGCCAGAGCCAGAATCAGGAGTCCGGCATCGAGGGATTCCCGGAATGACGGCTGTACCAGCCTGACATTCCGAATATAGTTGGCCAGCATGAAGTCTTTCTTTTCCACCTTGTCCTGAAAATTTTGCGCCCACTTGCGGCCCAGACGCACATTGGAGGGGTTCCAGAACAGGGCGTTACGGATCTGCTCGTTCAGGGAGGAACGGATCTTTTCATAAGCGTCGTGGCTGATCTGGAGGTTCGCGGCGTTCCGGGTATTGGTGTTCAGAATCACATTAAGCTCCGAAAGCAGCCGGAATCTGAGCTCCAGCTGCTTCTTCAGGAGATCCTCGATTTCGGGATTCTGACTGAAATCGCTGCGGTTTTCCTCGAATATCTTCTTCCGGAAGGCATCAAGACTGTTCAGATCATTCCGGTTCTGATAAATCATCATGCGGCGATCGGACAGGTTCTCGGTAAAATTATCGGGCAGATCGATTTTCCGGTAGTAGTTGTTCTGCGCCAGCAGGATCCGGGCCAGATTCACCGTGCCCTTGAAATAGGAAATCTGGTTATTGAGATCCTCCTCAAAGCTCCGGGCCTCGGCGATAAGCTGGGTCAGGCGGTTGTTTTCGGCCTCGTACAGGTTGTTCTCGCGGTTAACGAGCTCGATATCCTTCTGAATCATGCTGTTGAGCTCGGCGAGCCGGGCCACTGCCGGATACTCCCTGGCGGCGCTCACCGCCTTGCTGGCCTTGTCCATGGTGCTGGAGAGATTTTTCCGCCGCATTTCCGCATGGAGCTCCCTGATATTGTCCAGAAAGTCAGTTACCGCGGACAGGATCTCCTGCCGGTAGTTAACCCCCACTGCCAGGTTTTTGTAGGACACCTCATAATTGTTGAGAATGAACTGGGTGACATTGATTTTGGAGGTGTGCGCCGCATTCCGGGCCTTCAGCCGGAGGTACTTAGTGGGACTGGTGTTGCGATCCAGATCCCGGAGCACCGCGGTGTTTTGCTGAATCTCTGCGGTCAGTTCGCCGATTTTGGAGGTAGATGTTTCGATATAGCTGCTGGAATTGTCATAGAAATTCTTCACCCGGCTGTAGGCAGCCTGGGCATTTTCCTTTTTGGCGGTGTATTTGGCGATCAGGAGGGCCAGATCCGCATCGGAAAGAGTCGGGGCCAGCTTTTTATCCGCCTCCAGATCCTTGAAAAACGCCTTATGCTCCCGGAGATAGCGGTTGTCCTCGGGATCCATGTTAATAAAGGTGTACACCCATTCCATGGTTTTAACGTCGCTGAGGATTTCCTGATCGCTTTTCCGGATATCAAGATAATCCTCCAGGGCCTGGGTCTCTTCCGGAGTGATGCTGCCGTCCTTCTCCTTTTCCTGCAAGGCCCGGATTCTCTTCTCGATTTCCGCAAGGCCGATGCCGATTCTGGCGGGATCGTTAGGATCCACCTCGCTGGCTACGGACGGGGTGTTTTTGGTCTTACGGCCTTCGGGGAGATCTCCGGCCCGGTCGTCATGCTCCACCGTAAGGGATGCGGGCTTCTGATCCTTGGGAGCGGTCTTGCCGGGAGCAGCTTCGGAGGTTCCGGCCACCGCCAGAAACAATAATGCGGCCGCCGCCGGAAGCGCCATCAGTTTAAAAAATTCTTTCTTAATCATAGCCATCAAAAAAAAAAACAACTTAAAATAAACCGAAAGAGAAGAATGTTCCTTCGTGCCCCTATGTCCGGAGACATTTCCCGGTATCTAAAGACATAATGAAATTATCCGTCCCCTTTAAATAATATTAATCAGCAGAAATTTTTTCGTGCCTCCCTTGTAAGCACAGATCCTAATTCCTGCCCGTAAATAATAATTTTCATGTTATAGAACAAATTACCGCTCAAAAACAGAGGCAGACTGCGTTGCTCATAGATTAAAGTGTTCAATTACTATTTTATTAAGCTGAGCAGCTATTACTGAAAAATCACAGTTCAGATCCAAAGTTCGAACGCTAATACTATTTCCACTCATACGATATTCATTATCTGGATAAACTTCCTCATCAGTCTTGGCATATAAAATCAGTCCTGAGACCATACCGGAAGTATCTGCTAATTCTGCAGCCTTATTTTTCACGTATGTAAAAATCTGGTATATATTTCCTGAATGAAGCGTATGCTTGTCATATTGAACCTGAGTTGCATGTGCGTAATATTTCGCATCAATAATTAATGTCTTTTCACGATATGAGAGCATAATATCAGTCTGCATAACAGGTAACATGGCACTCATATCATCATCTAACTGCCAATGAATTCGGGATGGATTTGCCGCTAGCTGAGGGTACTCCTTACGATAATATTCCAAAATAAACTTCTCATAAAGTCGGTGCATCCGTTGTTCATCCATAAAATCCATAAGCATTACGGAACCATCAGATTGCGTTTGCAATAACCCTTTGACAATAAGATAACAAACGGAAATCAGCATCCGATAAGTCTGATTATTGCGATTATAGTGAATATTCCAATCTACAGAATTAAGGTCTATAACATCCACATCAGAGAAATATACCATCAGTTTTCGTAATTCCTTTTTGTATGCTTTTGATATATCAGCACGAAAAAGAATCAAAACCGTAGATTTAATAATACTGTTCATATAAGAATTTACCGAAAATTCTTCATAAGAACAAACTATATGGTTACGTTGAAGTGACATTGTTTTTATGGTTTCGGCAATATCAATCTTCCCTCGAATAGATGATAATTCCTCAGAATGTGGTATATACTCTTTCCAAAGGCCTCGTTTTATTTGAGAACTAATCCCTTTTGCAAGAATTGCCGCATAAAGTTCAGCAATGTTCTCAAAATTCTGTGTGGCGAGTTTTTTGTAACCTTGCTCATTCAATACTTGGAACGCGTAAGCCAGCATATAGTAAATATTCTGTATGCGGATCACTTTATTGCATTCCTCAAAGCAGCAGCCCAATTTTTCACTTTGACTGAATCATCGAACCAATATTCCTTTAACAATGGAATAAGTTCATACTCCACAATCCTTGTTAATGTTTGTTCATCAATCTCAGTGAGATTACAGAAATAGCTGTGTCCTACGCAAAAACCTTCACCGAGAGATTCATCTCTTGTGATTGATTCGTTTAACTGTTCTACACACTGAATCAGTTTATCAAACTTTGCATTATTTAAACCATTGCGATACTTACGAAAACCATCGGTATTGAACCCAGGTTTAATCTCATAAAAAGCAAATCGACGACGTAAAGCATAATCTAGCATTGCAAGGCTCCGATCTGCAGTATTCATCATGCCAATGATATAAACATTTTTGGGTACGGAAAACTTCTCATCAGAATATAATAACTGAAGCTCAACACCACGTTTATCATTCTCAATGAGCATAAACAACTCACCAAAAATCTTACTTAAGTTACCACGATTTATTTCATCAATTATGCAAAAATATTTATTTTCTTCACTGTCAATTTCTGCTTTTTTGCAAAATTTGTAAAATGCTCCGCGTTTAAGCTCAAACCCTCTCTCTGAAGGACGGAATCCCATGATGAAATCCTCATATGAGTAACTTTGATGAAACTGCACCATCATGACGCGATTTGGATCCTTCTCTCCCATTATGGAATAAGCTAATCGTTTAGCTGCGAAAGTTTTTCCTACGCCAGGAGGCCCCTGAAGAATTAAATTACACTTACTACAAACAAGTCCAACCAAAGTGTCATAGTCAGCACCATCCATGTAGACATCATCAATAAAATCATCCTTGCCATAGGTTGGTTTGACTTCAGTTGTCTCTGCGATATCAGTTTCGTCATTCTCAAACAGGGCTTTCAGCTCTTCAATGTAATCAGTAAAGACTGTAATGTCAGTAAGTGTTTTTGAGGTCGCCCTTCCTGGATGCGGCCATTCGCCTATGTGCGTCCAATTTACTGTACGGACATTTTTAGCGTACTCACGGGAATCATCAAACTGGTAATCAGAAAGAACAACACCACGACCGATAACAGAGTTTCTTCTTTTGACGAAAACAACATCGCCGGGTTTCATATCATGCACAAACTGCCAAGTAGCATGTGCAGCCATAGTGAAAGGCCGTTCAGAATCTATAAGCTCCTTCATAGCGTCTTTCATTTCGGACTTTGATTTGTATTGATTCAAATCTCCTATTTCATCATAACTAATGAGCATTAGCCCATTTTTACAACAGTCATCCCAGATTCCAGACATATTTCCTGGTGAATACAACCAAAAATGAGTAATTTTTATTCCCTTATCTGCATCGTCACTAGTATCTGCTCTACCAGTCACACCATTCTTAAATATTTCAGAGGCAAGATCATTGGTGATTTCTACATTACGACCTTTATCTGTCAATACCCATATGCCGTGCACATTATTATCAATAAACCCAGCTTTAACCAAATATATTTTGGCAAAACTAACCTCATTTTCAAATTTATTGACTTGCGTCTTTCCACGAGTAGCATTTAACTCCTCATTGGAAAGCGTTTCATTTTCAATAATTTTTTTTCTTATGTCTGCAGGTGTGGCTGAACCACCTAAATCACGTAACGCCTGAATAACTGGCCTGAACCATCTTACAAATGCTGCATTGGATCTTTCGCCATTGACTTCATTTTTTGTAACAGAAACGCCAGACGATTTGCTAGAAAGCTCTGGAAATGAAGAAGTCTTTAGGTTAGCCATTATCTTTCTAAAACTCCGTATTCAGCTATTTGCACCACGATCTTAATCTAAAAACACAGAAAAAATTGTGTGCAGCAGGGCTCGAGCTAATCATGAAACAAATCCTAGCACTTGATGCCTGCAAGTCGTATCAGGAACCAAAAATTTATTTCCAATGATAACAAAAAGAGGAACTGCCGCGGCAATCCCTCTTCCTGCGATAATGTCATAAGGTCAGCATCAGCCGAGCTTGATCCCCAGGGTCTGTCTCAGATAAGCGCCGGCGCCGATAAGGCCGCAGTACTTCTGAGTGATTACATATACCGGGATCTGGGAAAGATACTTCTTGAAGCGGCCCTTGTCCTCAAAAGCCACCCGGAAGCCGGAATTCTTAAAGAACTCCAGGAAGCGGGGCACAATGCCGCCGGCAATGTAAACGCCGCCGAAGGCTCCCATGTTCAGAGCCAGATTGCCGCCGAAGCGTCCCATCATCACGCAGAACAGGCTGAGAGCGCGATGGCAGTCGGTGTCGGGATCATCTCTGAGAGCTCTTTCGGTAACATCCCGGGGCTCCAGAGCCTCCGGCTGTCTTTCGTCGGAAATCACAATGGCGCGGTAGATATTGACAAGGCCCATGCCGGAAAGCAGTCTTTCATAGGAAACGTGGCCGATTTCTTCCCGGAGAACGGCCAGAATGGCATCCTCTTCCTCGCTGTTGGGGGCGAAATCCACATGGCCGCCCTCGCCGGGAACGCTGATCCAGTTGTCCTTGAAATTAAAGAGGTGAGCCACGCCCAGGCCGGTGCCGGCGCCGTAAACCACTACCGGCTTGTCCTTTGCAGGCTCGCCGCCGCCGATCTGCACCAGATCCTGCTTTCCCAGCACCGGAATGGCCATGGACTGGCCGGTGAAATCATTGATGATTTCCAGATTGTCCAGCTTCAGACTGGCCTTCATCTCGGAAATGTAGAATTCCCAGGGATTGTTGGTCATCACCACATGATCTCCGGTAATAGGACAGGCAATGGCAATGCAGGCATCCTTGACCTTGATGTCGGCGTGCTTGCCGAAGTACAGCCTGATCACATCCTCGAGGCTGGAGTTTTCCAATGCGGAGAATACCTCAACATCGCTGATCTCGCCGTTTTCAAGATTGCAAAACGCCAGACGGGCATTAGTGCCGCCTACATCTCCAACCAGAGCATAATTTGCCATTTCCATAAACTCCCATATGCAACTTAAACTTAACACCGGATCCGAAAAAGCCCCGCCGGCTTTTCCGCAGAATTATCCGCCAAATCATCGTTCCCCGCCCCTTCCATGGGCGCGGAGAAAATAATCCGCTATGCAGCATATGTTACCGGAACAATGATAACTAGTGAATTCCGGGAGACAAATTTTTCAAATTTTTGTGAGATTGTAAAAAGTGCGGCGCCAAATTGCTCCTGAGAAAACATTTTCAGGCTTCCGGAGCTCCCGGATCATGACAGAAAAACCGCTTCCCTGCCTTGGCGATCTTCATTTTTTCCTCGTTCTTCGCGCATTCCTCATTTGCTTTATTTGCTTTATTTGCTTCATTTCCTTTCATCATCATTTCAGAGGCTTATTGCCTCCCTGCTATGCCTGCTCTGCTATGCTGCCATTGTCATATGCCTGCTCTGACTTTGCTGAAAGCTCGTGTAATAAAATTCAGGCAAAAAGAGCCGTTTTAGCAAAAGCGTTTTAGGGAATTTTCAGCAGTTTTATAAAAATTTCCATTCTTCTCCGGAAAAGATTCCAGGATGTGCCCTGAACGACATTTTTGCAGAAAAATATGAAATCGTTTTCTAGTGCTGTGCTAGAATCAGCCGTGCCGGATTATTATTTATTTCCGGCAGGAGCACCGGGAAGAGCCGCCCTCTTGCAAAACCGCTCTCCCGAAAATGCGGGCGCCCCGCAAAAAGAGCCGGCGCCTTAAAACAGATAATAAAACACCGCCCGCCTGTAGTTTTATTTCAGGAATGCTGTCACCTCCTGAGCCGCCTCCTGAAAGCTGCAGCCGCCCGAGCCAAAGCTAGATGAGGACTGATTGATGAATTTTCTGGATTCCATATTTGAGAGATATGATTCCCTGAGCCGCACGGAAAAGAAAATCGCCGATGCGGTAAGAGCCGATCCCCACTCGGTGATAAGCTCCAGCATCGCCAATCTGGCGAAGCTGGCGGAGGTGTCCGAGCCTTCGGTGCACCGATTCTGCCAGCACCTCAATCTCAAGGGCTTTCCGGAATTCAAGCTCAGGCTGGCTCAGAGCATTGCCAAGGGCACTCCCTATGTGAACATTCATGTGGAGGCCAATGACACTACCGAAAACTATACCAAAAAGATTTTCGAGGCCTCCATTTCCGCTCTTACCGAGGCCCAGAAGAGTCTGGACATCTACGTCATCAAGAGATGCGTGGACATTCTGAGCTGCGCCAAGAAGATCACCTTCTGCGGTCTGGGATCCAGCGCCGCCGTGGCTCATGACATGATGAACAAGTTCTTCCGCTTCAATATCCCGTGCAATTACTTCGAGGATCCGGTAATGATGCTGATGAGCGCGGCCAACTCCAATCTGGAGGAGGTGTTCATTCTGATCTCCCACACCGGAAGAACCAAGGATCTGGTGGATGTGGCCACTCTGGCCCGGAGCCGGAACGCCACGGTTATCGGCATGACCGCCAAAAACTCCCCTCTGGCCGAGGAATGCACCCTGGTGCTGTCCATGAACATTCCCGAAGACACAGACATTTATATCCCCATGGCCTCCCAGCTGGCCCATCTCACCATGGTGGATGTGCTGGCTACCGGTCTTATTCTCCGGAAGGGGCCGCAGTTTATCGAAAGCCTGAAGAAGGTCAAGGAGGGCATTCAGGAATCCCGCTATGCTCCGGGAGTGACTCATGCCTCGTCTCAGGCCGCCCCGGGAGAAACCCCGGAGGCCGGGCAGCGGGCTCCGGCCGGACAGCGTCCGGCTTAGCCGGCGCCCCGGCTGAGACGGTTCTCAAAACAAGGAGCGCAGCTGATGTCCCGTATTCTGGCAATCATGGATTCCGGCAGACTGTACCGGTTTGTGGCAATGGGGTCTCTCGGCATTTCCTGGAACGACGCCCTGGAGTTTTCCGATACGCTGCCGGTGCGGGAAGACTATCTGGATCTCCTGAAAAACACCTGCCTGCCCCGGCGGGGTTATCGCAGAAAGATTTTTCTCATCATTAACAAGGAACCCCCTCTGGACTATGACGCCAGCCTGGAGGTCAGCATCAGCGAAGTGGAGTTCCTGGTGGCTTTGGACGAAAAGGCGCAGGAAAAGCTCTCTCAGGCCTGGCCGGAATTTCATTTCGAGTCCCTGCCGCCGAATTTTCTGAAGGGGCAGAATTACGAGTTCCCGGTGCTGGATCGCCAGACCCGCATGGGAGCCGCAGCAGCCATGATCCTCCTGGGCATCGCCCCGGCTCCGGACATTATCAGCGAGCAGACTCTCATGAACCTGGAGCCCCATATCTCCGACTCCGTCATGATGGGCATCAGGCTGCGCTCTCTTAAAAGGCCCTACTTCAGCACCGGATACCAGGAAAGAACTCTCATGTCTCTGGTGATTTCCTATACCAGAAACCCCGCCTTCGGCTACCCCGATACCGATGCGGGCTTCTGCTACGACATCATGGACATCTTCCATTATCTGGTTAACCGCTCCGATAAAACCCCGCCGTCCCATGACAAGGCTTCCTTCAGCACCGGCATTCTGAATGAGCTCCGGGAACTCTGCGAAAGCAATCCCGATATGGCTCTGGAGGATCTCATAAGCCGCATGGACGAGATGCCCTGCTGCCAGCGCATCATCAACGTGTTCAGCCATCTTTCCGATAACAAGCCGGAAATCCCCTTCTTCTATCTCAAGGCCATGCACCACATCCGGACAAACCGCGGCTGGAACCAGAACTTCATCAGCGGCCTGGCCTCATGGCTCCGGAATGATGCCGAAAAGAAATACTTTGCCGTTCTTCTGGGAGCTTCCACAGGTTTTGAAAAGCTCTCCATCCCGCTGTTCCGCTTTCTTTCCATCAGCATTATCAGCGATTGCGAGGATCCCAATACCTGCATTGCCAGCACTGCCGCTGACGGCCGGCTGGAGGATTCCAACTTCCTGAATGTGGATGTTTTTGAGCGGGATGCGGCGAATCCCGGCGAAGATGACGACAAGGAAGACCGGGACAGCGGCGTTTCCGAAACAGCAGCCCCGGCTCCGGCGGAAAATTCCGCCCCGGTTCCCCAGAAGCCCTCCCTCCTTACCTATCAGGATGACAGCCCCGGGGACAGCGACAGCAATCCCGAAATTCTCAACGTGTTCAGCATCGACATGTCCACCAACGATCAGGAATTTGACATGCCGGAGTTCATCAACACCGATGAAACCTTTAACGGCTTTATGATGTCGGAGGAGGACGACGAGATCAGTGCCGCAGGCGGCGGGTCATATGCTGCTAACGGAGAAAGAAAGGAAGCCGTGTCCGCGGCCATTCTGGACTTTGAGAGCAGCCGGAAGGAGGCTCAGGAGAAGGTTAATCAGAAGGCAGTTAATCCGGAGACTCCTTTTACCGCCATGTTCCCGGCGCCCTTTACTACCAGACAGAAAAGCATTCCGCCCTACCAGAGAGCCAGTCTGGACGCCCTCAGTCAGGCCATGCAGATAACCCACAATATGGCGGAAATTGCGGATGCCGAGCTCCGGGATTCCGTGCTGAGCCTTATTGAAACCGAAGCCCCGGTGCGCCGGGAACTCATTATGGCGCGGCTCAAACTGCTCGCCCGCAGAAACAAGACCCCCTTCAGAAAGGGCCAGGAGGAGCTCAAGGTTCAGGAGCTGATAAATGATGTGGTGTCAGGGCCCGGGCGCCGTTTTGTCACCGACAGCGAGGGCTTTATCTACCACCGGAGAAAATTTGTTCTGGCGCGTTCCCGCAACCTGGCCGACTCGAAAAACGACAGCACGGTAGCAGACTATCTCCGGAGTCCGGAAAACATTTCCCGGGCGGAAATCGCCGCGGCCTACTTCATTGCCAAGAGCACCGGAAACCTGCTTATTAATGAAATCACCCCTCAGGACATCATCGATATCTTCCATCTGAAGCCCCGGGGGGAGAAGATTCAGAAAACCGCCGATCGCATTCAGGAGGTTATCAGCTATCTCTCTGCGATCCCGGATATCAAAAAAGCCCTGACGGATCTTATTGCCGCGATTCCGAAATAACGCCGCCGGGCTTAGTTCCTTACCGGGGCAGGCTCGCTGCTGTCTTCGCGGCCGCGCGGGCTAATTGCCGCTCTCAGGGAACGATTCCCCGCTCTTTTCCAGCTGTCTCAGGTAATATTAAGGAAGTTCAATGCCCCGATCCCGCAGGGCGGCCAGATAGACGGCGCTTTCCAGACGCTTCTGAGATTTGCGGATCTCCTCGACGGTGGTGCCGGCATCACTGATATACAGGAACAGCATAGCCGCCAGAATCAGCAGGGCCAGCGCCGCCAGAAACGCAGTTCCGCCCCACTCTGTTAATTTAAAAATGGCATATGCGCCCAGAAAATTACCCGCCAGGAGAATAAAGAGCCCCGCAAAACATTTCTGAGAAGGCTGGCGCAGAGGGGATCTCATAAGAGCCGGTTCCTGACAGTCGGGCCGAAAATATACCCGGTGACAGTGATGACAGCGGACGAACAACGCCTTGGGGAAACCTCCGGAAATGCAGGAATCCCATACGCAAATCATAAGGCGTATCGTGACAGTACGAACAGGCGGGAGCGACATACAAAGATCTGTCGTTACTTAACCGGCCGCTTAAATAAGGAAGTGCCTCGCTAAGCTCCTCCCGGGTAAATTCGCAGCTCTTTCCCGCGCTGCTGTTTGCGTTATCAGCCATCCCGCAACCTCTCCCCAAAATCCCGCCGTTCCCCAAGAAAAAACTTCAGCCCCGATCCCGGAGGCCCCGGGAGTCCGAATCCGCCGCGCGCCGGATTTCAGCGGCGGGTACGGGCTAATGACTGCTTTCAGCAGACTCTCCGCCCTTTTCCAGCTGTCTCAGGTAATAGTACGGCAGTCTGACTCCCCGATCCCGCAGGGCGGCCAGATAAACATTGCTTTCGAGCCGTTTTTGGGATGCTCGGATCTCTTCTTCGGTGGCGCAATAGTCTCTGATAAAAATACCCATCCATAATGCCAGAAACAGCGCAATCCCCCCCGTAAAACATACTGCCACGATGCTCACTGATCCGAAAAGCAAACATCCCCCCAGAAAAATTCCCAACGGCAGAATAACCGCTCCCCAAAGATAACTCTGCAAAGACCGGTGTATGGAGAAATTCATGAGAGCCGGCTCCTGGGCATCGGGCCGGAAATAAACCTGATGGCAGTGGGGACAGCGGACAAACACGGCCCGGGGGAGCCTGCCCATGGCCGAGCCCCAGACATCCAGGTCAGAATTTCCGTTTGAACAGAAGGGACAGACGGGAGCTCCGCTGAAGCTGGCATGCTCAAGGTACGGGAGAGCCAATTCCAGTTCCTCATGGGTAAACTCGCAGCCATCTCCCGCATTATGGTTTTGATTATCAGACATCCCCGCCTCCTCAAAAAACGCGCTGTTCCGCATGAAAAGAAAAAATCTTCTGCTCCAAAGAATAAAGGCCGCTCCTTCTTTTCGTTTTCAGAAAAAAGATCCGAAGCGGCCCTGTCACTGCCAAGGTTCAGGAGCTTTTAAAGCAGCCATGTCTCTCTGTTATTCCTTCTTATCTCCGAAGGCATTATCGAGAGCGTCCTGGGTAGCCTTGAGGCCCTGATCCAGACTGTCCTTGGCCTGCTTCTTGGCGCTGTCAATCTGATCCTTCACATAATTGTGGGCATAGCTGTTAAGTCCGTCAGCGTTCCGGCCGCAGATATCGCGATCAATGCCGGAGCTGAAGGTCAGCATTCCCTTTACCTTCAGGAACTTTTCCACATCGTCCGCATCCTGAGGATTCTGCTTCCGAATTTCTGCGATGACCTCCTTGAGAGTGGATCTGTAGGTATCCTCGGAGGCGCAGTCAACCTTGGGCTGACATCCGGAGAGCAGGAACAGAAACGCTGTTCCGGCAACCACTGTTAATAACTTCATTTTATCTTCTTCTCCATGAATAAAAAAAGAAGGAGAACTAAAAGTCCTCCCCCTTTCTCAAACCTTATCAAAAACCCTCAGGCTTTATTATGCCAAAGTGCTCTTTGCCTTCTCAACGAGCACAGCAAAGGTAGACTTGTCATATACTGCAATGTTAGCAAGGATCTTACGATCGATTTCCACAGAAGCCTTCTTAAGACCGCAGATAAATCTGCTGTAAGAAAGACCGTTCTGACGAGCTGCAGCGTTGATACGCACAACCCACAGCTGACGGAACTGACGCTTCTTCTGACGACGATCGCGATAAGCATACTGACCGGCCTTGGTAACAGCCTGCACTGCCGTACGGTAGCAACGAGAACGAGCACCGTAGTAACCCTTGGCAGCCTTTAAGATCTTCTTGTGACGCGCATGAGCGGTAACACCGCGTTTAACTCTTGCCATTTTCGACTACTCCTTCCCTTATGCGTACGGTAACAGATTTACAATATTGCGCAAATCAGACTTATGAACTGAAGACATTGCGCGTAAATGACGCTTACGCTTGGTGGACTTCTTAGTCAGAATATGGCGGTGGTTACAGTGTTTGCACTTGAAGCCGTTAGCGGTCTTCTTGAAACGCTTGTGCGCACCCTTATCGGTTTTAATCTTAGGCATTGTATAAAAACTCCGCATTGTTAATAACACACAACAGATTCGGTGATCCGAAGATACTTGCAAACCGTCTCTGTCACTTCTTCTTCGGCGCAAAAACCATCATCGCCTGCCGCCCTTCAAACTTTGAAGTGCTTTCGACTATCGCCAGTCCGCGATCTTCACAAAGTTCTTTTTCAATACGCTTCATGATGTCCAAGCCGATTTCCTGATGGGTCATCTCCCGGCCGCGGAATCTGACGGTGACTTTGGCTTTGTCGCCATCCTCAAGAAAGCGCACCAGGTTGCGTAGTTTTACCTGGTAATCGCCTTCATCAGTTCCAGGACGGAATTTTATTTCCTTGACCTGAACCTGCTTCTGTTTCTTCTTCTGCTCTTTCAGAGCCTTGCTTTTCTCGTAAAGATACTTGCCGTAGTTCATTATCTTGCATACGGGAGGAGTCGCGGTGGGGCTGATTTCCACCAGATCCGCACCTTCCTTTTCTGCAATTTCCCGGGCTGCGCTGGGACTCATTACTCCCAGCTGACTGCCATCTGAACCGATAACACGGATCTCGCGACACCTGATCTCTTCGTTGATCCGAGTCTTGTTGGCAAACTGCTTGTTGCCGCTTTTCTTAACGTTATTAATGGTCTTTCTCCTTACGATTCTCCAAACCGCGCGAAATGATATCCTGTTTAATGAAAGAAATCAAGTCTTCAGTTGAAAAAGCTCCTAAATCTTTTCCGCTTCTGGTTCTCAGAGCCACCGTGCCGGATTCGACCTCCTTGGCTCCGCACACCACCATGAAAGGAACCCTCATCATGGTATGCTCCCGCACCTTGTAACCGATCTTCTCATTGCGGAGATCTGTCTTAACCCTGATGCCGGCTTCATCGAGAATGTCCGCAATCTTTCTGACGTAATCAGCCTGATCGTCGGTAATGCCCATGACCACGGCCTGCACCGGAGCCAGCCAGGAAGGGAAGGCGCCGGCATACTGCTCGGTGAGAATGCCGATAAATCTTTCCAGAGAGCCCAGAACGGCGCGGTGGATCATTATCGGGGTATGCTCCTTGCCGTCCTCGGCAATGTACTTGGCTCCCAGGCGATCCGGCAGGAAGAAGTCCAGCTGCACGGTGCCGCACTGCCAGGCCCGGCCCAGACAGTCATGGAGGGTGAATTCGATCTTGGGGCCGTAGAAGGCGCCCTCTCCCGGCTGATAGTCAAATTCCAGACCGTTCTGGCGGAGAGCCTCGGCCAGATCCTTCTCGGCCTGATCCCACATAGCATCATCGCCGATGCGCTTGTCGGGACGGGTGGACAGCTTGATGTCGATCTTCTCGAAATTAAAGTTGGAGTAGATGTCATAAACCATCTTGATGCAGCCGCTGACCTCGGACATGATCTGATTTTCCGCGCAGAAAATATGAGCATCGTCCTGCGTGAAGCCCCGCACCCGCATGAGGCCGTGAAGAGCTCCGGAGGGCTCGTTGCGGTGACAGCTGCCGAACTCGGCCATTCTGATGGGAAGATCCCGGTAGGAACGCAGCCGGCTGTTGAAAATCTGAATATGCCCCGGGCAGTTCATGGGCTTGATGGCGTATTCCCGGTTTTCTGATTTGGTGGTGAACATGTTCTCGGCATACTTGTCCCAGTGGCCGGAACGCACCCAGAGAGAACGATCCATCATTCTCGGGGTATTCACCTCAATGTACTTGTACTGATGCAGCTTTTCCCGCACGAAATTTTCCAGCACCCGGAAAATAGTCCAGCCGTCGTTGTGCCAGAATACCAGTCCCGGAGCCTCCTGCTGGAGGTGGAAGAGATCCTGCCGGGGGCCGATCTTGCGGTGGTCGCGCTTGGCAGCCTCCTCGAGACGCTGCAGATAAGCGGCGAGCTCCTTCTTGTCAGCCCAGGCAGTGCCGTAGATGCGCTGCAGCATCTTGTTATTGGAGTCGCCCCGCCAGTAGGCTCCGGCAATCTTGAGGATCTTGAAGTTTCTCAGGAAGCGGGAGTTGGGCACATGAGGGCCGCGGCACATGTCAATGTAGTTTTCATGATGATAAAGAGCCGGATGATCATCATGGGAAATGTTCTCTTCCAGGATCAGCTTTTTGTAGGGCTCGTTTCTTTCGTCAAACACCTCATGAGCTCTGTCCCAGGAAACCACCTCTTTAATGACGGGATAATTCTTCTCGGCGCACTCGTACATCTTCTTTTCCAGCGCGGCCAGATCTTCCTCGGTAAGGCTGTGATCCAGATCCACGTCATAATAGAAGCCGTCCTCGATCACCGGGCCGATGGCCATCTTGGTTTCCGGCCAGAGAGTCTTGATGGCCTGTCCCAGAAGATGGGCGCAGGAGTGTCTGATAATATCAATGCCTTCCTTGTCCTTGGGGGTGATAATGCTGAGGGAGCAGTCCTCGGAAATTATCTCGCAGGCATCAACAGGTTTTCCGTTTACCTTTCCGGCAACACAGGCCTTGGCTAAACCAGCGCCAATGCTCTCTGCCACCTCGTAAACAGTAACGGGCTTATCAAAATTTCTAATGCTTCCGTCAGGAAGAGTAATTGCAGGCATTTATAACAACCTCGCGCATGCCGGTACAGACCAAATACCAGCGCATGCATCGTACTAGATAAAAAAAGGGAAACCTCCGGATTCGGAAGAGAGTCTCCCGCCATTAAAACAACTGACAAATATAGTAGCGTCACGGGGCGGTGTCAAGCCGATTGATATCCGGCCGCCCCGCGGGAAGGGAATTTATGTTACTATTCACGTTACTATTCACAGCCGGTTCAAAAAGGTGAATTTCCGCATCAGCCGTTACACCGCCTAACTTAGCAGTCATTTCCCCATTTTTTTCGTTTTTCAGCCCTGGCCAGCAACATGGTTCTGCCTTCTGACAAAACCCGATCTCCCGAACCATCTTCAAGTACCCTTCAAGCCTTAAAAAATCTAACTTTTTTTGATTTTTTTCTTGCATTCTTTAATCCTTATGGTATAATTATACAACAAGGACTTTTTTTACCCAATCGGAGGGAAATATGACTGGAAGCATATCCTATGCGAAACAGAAATCCGGGGTTGTTTACGCATACGAAAATCTGGCAACCTGGGACAAGGTGAACAAGAAGAAAATCTGCCGCCGTCGTCTTATCGGAAAGGTGGATCCGG